>CAYYEP010000006.1:0-58764 GCA_964470995.1 uncultured Candidatus Saccharibacteria bacterium | reverse complement strand
TATTGGCAAACTAAAAAACACCTCGCGGTGTCCTGATTAGTCCCTGAATTTAGGTCCTTTTGATCTTTCTTTATATACAACAATCATCGTAAAAGTCAAACAAAAGCCCCGCACGTCGCGGCGTTTAAAAGTGCTATTGGGCCAGTATCGCCGCCGCATCGGGTAATATCGGCGTAATCTCCGGATCGGGTGATTCAAGAGGGTTTGTGTCTTTGGAGGGTAATTCGATTTCAAACGTCGCCCCCGGCGGCATCATCGCCCCGGTACAGCGCCAGTTGATCTCGACCGTTTTGTTTTCCGTATTGATCACGCATGCCGGTCTGCACCCCTCTTTTTTCAAGTCCAAATCTATCCACCACGTTTTTGTTCCCTCGTTGCAAAAATGGGTTTCTGTTAATTCTGCGTTTTCCCCGCATTCTCCCGCCCGGGCGATATCAATCGCTTCATTGTAGCTCATGGTCACACACATTTCGCTTTCGCTGTTCTCCTTGTTTGCGGGCTTTGCTTGCCCGGTTTCCAACATTTCTTCCTCTATCACGGCTTCGTCTTCGGTTTGCCGGTTTAGAGGCGCCGAATACATTTTATTTGCTTCCAATTCAATGTTAATCGCGTTCTGCTTTACGGTATAGCTGGCAACTCCAAACGCCGCCAGCGTCATAACGACCATTGATACCAAAAAAGCTTTTGACATATTCTTTCTTAGTTTAATATGGCTACACCTAAAGGATAACACGCTCAAACAAAATTACTAAACCTCGATCAGTCGTTTCGGCGCGCGACTCAACCGTTGATTGGAGCCTTGGCTCATCACGCACAAGTCTTCGACGCGCACCCCGCCCCAGCCGGGATAATACAGACCCGGTTCGACAGTGAATACCATGCCGTTTTCCAGATTCCCCGTTCCGCCTGGAGCTAGGGATGGTTTTTCGTGGATTTCGATCCCAACCCCGTGCCCCAAGCCGTGCGTAAAATAGTCTTCCTGGCCGTAATGTTTAAAATTCGCGACACAATTATCGTAAATTTGGGTTGGCGCGGTCCCTAAAACGCAGTCTTTTAGAGCTTTTTCCTGCGTTTCGAGAACCATATTGTAAACTTCCCTGAACCTGGGAGTGGCTTTGCCAATAAAAACCGTGCGCGTCAGGTCGGCATCGTAATTCTTGTACCGCGCGCCCATATCGATCAGCACCATTTCGCCCGTTTTGATTTTCTTGTTGGCGCCTTCGTAGTGCGGGTCGGCAGCATTCTTACCGCTGGCCACAATCGGGTCAAACGACCCGCCGCTGGCCCCCATATCTTGCATCATCTCGATTATTTTGCGCTTCAGCGCGATCTCGGTCACTCCAGGTCTGATTAGCTTGATTAGAGCCCCAAAAGTTCTATCGGTGATCGCCGCCGCTTTTCTAATTAACGCCATCTCTTCGGCATCCTTAATAATTCGTAATTCCTCGATGATTCCCGGAGAAGGCAAAATTTTTCTCTGTTTAAATGATTTTTTGATTGCGGCGAATTTTGCGCACGAAACATCCTCCGGGTCAAAGCCGATATTTGCGCCGGTTTTAATTAAAACTGCCGCGCTTTTTGAAGTTGATTCGCCCCGGTCAACATAAATCAAATTATTTCGAGGGCAAATATTTTCCACTCGCGCTTGGTAAAACCGCGAGGTAATCAATTTCCAATCCGTGGTCGTAACAATCAGCATAAATCCCTTGTCGACTTCAAAGTTGGCAATGCCGGTTAAGTAGAATATATTAGCCGTAGCGGTTACGATCAAACCATCCAGTCCCGCGCTCTTGATCGCTTCTTGTGTTTTTTTTATTCTGTTTTCCATAATAATTCTGAAAGCTTAATACATAATAGCACGTTTTACTTTTTCGTTGTTCTGGGCTAATTTTAAACTAGCCTAATTCATTACAATGGAAAATAAAGATCAAAAAGACAAAAAAGAGCAAAAGGAACCCGATTTTTCCTTTGAAAGGAAATATTCTTTCGATACCTGGGATGATGCCCGAATAAAAACGGCCTACGATTACTGCGAGAGCTACAAGAAATTCCTTACCAGCGCCAAAACCGAACGCTTAAGCGTAAAATTTGCCCGCTCTCTTGCCGAGGCTTCGGGTTTTAAACGGCTTGAGCATGTCGGCGCCAGTTCGGTTGCCGATTTTCCCGCTCCGCTCTATTCGGTAAACCGCGACCGCGCTATGATTCTTTTTGCACCCGGGAAAAGAGGTGTCCGCCAGGGATTGCGCCTTATTTTGGCGCATATCGATTCGCCTCGCCTGGACCTTAAGGTAAAACCTCTTTATGAAAGCGATCATATCGCTTTCTTTAAAACCCATTACTACGGCGGCATCAAAAAATATCAGTGGACAGCCATGCCTTTAGCGATGTATGGCACGGTGGTTAAGGCCGACGGGACGGCGGTTGAGATCGCGATCGGCGACGATCCGGCCGATCCGATATTTATGATCAGCGATCTTCTGCCTCACTTGGATAAGATCCAGTCGGAAAAGAAACTCGACGATGCCATTCCCGCCGAAACGCTTAACATCTTGGTGGGCAGTACTGGAACAAAGAACAAAGACGACAAAGATCCGGCCAAAAAACAACTATTGAAACTGCTGAACCAAAAATATGGCATTACCGAAGAAGATTTTGTTTCTGCGAACTTGGAGATTGTGCCGCAGGGCGCGGCGCGCGACTTGGGCTTTGACCGCAGCTTGATCGCCGCATACGGCCATGATGACCGCGTTTGCGCTTACACCGCGCTCACCGCATTGATCGATTCCGGGAAGCGCGAATACGGTTCGCTGGTGGTGCTCGTGGATAAAGAGGAAATTGGCAGCGAAGGCGTTACTGGGGCGATGTCGAATTTTATTTTCGATTTTGTCAGTGAACTGATCTATCTTGAGACCGGAACCCACAATGAAAACTATACGCGCGATGCTTTATTTATGTCTAAAGCGATTTCCGCGGATGTTACTTCTGCCTATGATCCGGATTACGCCGAAGTTTATGATTCGTTAAACGCGGCCCGCCTCGGTGCCGGAGTCTCCATTGAGACTTACACCGGCTGGGGCGGCAAGTATTCGGCTAGTGAGGCGGGCGCTGAATTTACCGCATTGATCCGCCGCATTTTTAATGGCGCCAAAGTCGACTGGCAAACCGGAACTTTGGGCAAAGTTGATTTGGGCGGAGGCGGCACGATTGCCAAGCACATCGCGCAAATGAATATGGATGTTATTGATATCGGCGTTCCTTTATTATCGATGCACGCGCCGTTCGAGATCGCCAGCAAGGCCGATATCTACTCGGCATATCTGGCCTATAAAGCTTTTCTCGAAGCCAAATGTTAAAATAATAAAATGTCAATTAATTTTGAAAAGGTTTCAGGCTGGGTAATTCTCTTTGCCGGTTTGGCGTTAATCGTTTATTCGGCCAGGACGTCGTATGGTTATTTTACCGGCGAATCCCAATTCCCGGCCTTGGTGCAAACCGCCGCCAAATCGGTTGAACCGGAAGATAACGCCGACAATTCAAAAAATATTGATCTTGCCGATTCCAGGGCGGTTCAGGAAATGATGCAGATACAAGTGCAAACCTCGGTCGATAAAACCGTCAACAGCATGATCCCCGATGGTTCAATCGTAAAAATGCTTAATGCCGCGATTTGGTCGATATTCGCCACATTCCTCGTTTACGCCGGAGCTAAAATCTCCGAGATTGGCGTTAAACTTTTAGCTGCGAAGCCCCAAAATTAAACACCGGCAATATGACGCTGGCCGCCTGGGATTTCCGACCGAAGCCCCATTTGACCGGATACTGGTTTCCGCCGCCGGCGAAGTTATTTTCGCGGTCTGAAAAGAACAAATAGAACCCGGCGGCATTATGGTCGCGCCGCTTAGCCATTCCATCTGGAAGTTCACAAATCCCGCAACGATTCCATGCCGGCCACCGATTAATCCTGGCTTTGCCTTCGTTCCCCTCGTCTGAAAGTTAACTAAAAACAACCGGCAGCCCCGGTTGTTTTTAAATGAGTTGGCGTAACTTATTTTGATGGATCGTTTACTTTTCCCATGAATAGAATCGTTCCCGTTTGGTTGTGGACGATGGCAAATGTAAACGGCCGGTTGGCGCTAAACTCCTTTGGTGTTTCCGGTTCCATGACTCCCGTAGCTTTGGATATTACTACCCCGGTCGATGCCGTCGCTTCGGTACCTTCTTCACTTACGTCAACAAAGGCCTTATGTATCACCAGCGCAATATAAAGATTATCCCCAAAAGCCGCCTCGCGGTCATACAATCCTGTGAAATCCGACTTAACGGGATTGAAGGCGGTTGACATTCCCATTTCCTCCAGCGTTTGATTCATATTGTATGAGGTGTCGAATTTTAATTTTGGCAGGGAAATTTTGACTTTCTCGGTCGACATGGTCTCCTTTATTTTGGCAATGCCTTTTTCAATAATTGTAGATTCAGCTGCCTCGTTTTTGTCCTCTTTGGGTAAAATCATCACCATCGAAAGGTCGTTTTTTTCATACGGAATCTCGATCGCTTGGTAGTCGTCCGTTTCGCCATACGAAAAAGAGTTCGTCTGGCTCATCATCTGTGCCTTCACTTTTGTTTGCGCCCTGGTGGTAAACTCTTTCTCCTGGGTAAACGTTTTATCAAAGGGGATCGCCCATTTTCCTTTAAAATAAACCGCGTTGGTCAGCACCATTCGCGTAAACTGATCCAGGCTTCCTTTGGCGAAAAGATCGGGGATTTTGTCATTGGTTTCGGAGCTCACCCACTTATTTATCATCTGGCGCGAACCTTCGGCGTCGCCCGCAAAGTCCGCATTGGCCGCCTTGCCGCCGTAATATGTCTCTACAGTTTTCAGATAATCGGCTCGGAATGGATAGCTTTTCTGTACCCATAGGGCGTTGGCGGTGGAAAGCTGGTAGCTGGCGTTTTGCGGATTTATCTGGCGGTAAAGTTTCGCGAATGAACCCACGCGTGTTTCGCTGTCAGTCGAAAAATTAAACACCGTAGCTATCTCGCTGGCGGTGGCTCCTTTTGCTCCTTCGTACGTCATTCCCAGCGCCGAAAAAATGCTATACGGCGCAAAGAAAATATTGTCTGATTTGGCGCGGTATTTGGCATACAAATCCATCCCGAATTTATTCGACGCCGCTGTTGCTGCTGTTGGGTCTGCGCCAACCGCATAGTCAATAAATTCATAAGGATTGTTCGCCTCCGGACTTTCCGGAAATTCTGACGCGCTCGCCTTCGGTTCTTTTTTGTTGTCCGGCAATTTAACTGTCGGATCCATAGATGGTTCTTGAGTCGCCGCATTTTCGTCAACTAAATTATCTTGGGGTGGCGTCTCAGTTTCGGAGTTTTCGTTTTCCGAAATTGCGCCATTTTCAGTGGGCAATACAAAATTACGTTCATTATTTTTGGGTCCAAAAACATTATACGCAAAAAAAACCGCGCCCGCGGCGAACGCTCCCATCACCGCCGCAACGATTAAAATATTTCCTGCTTCGTTTTTTTTCATAATAACGGTAATGATTTTAATTATTTTATTTTACCACGATTCTATGATAATATTTAAAGCCGTAAAATCATTTCCACGAAAACTCCCCGCCAAAATGTCCCCATGCCGCGGTGGCCGCGAATTTAACCTTGTCCAGTTGCAGAAATTCATGGATTCCCCGCGGTGAAAGATCGTAGCCCGCTATTCTTTCCGTTACCCCGTCTATCTCGGCCACTGCCATTACCGGATCTTTTTTACCGATCGCATAGGCCAGTTTTACCCGCACGCGTTCCGCACCCTTGTGCACCAATAAATCAACCGCGATCCGCCGCGCAATATAAGCTCCGGATCGGTCAACCTTGGTAAAGTCCTTGCCCGAAAATGATCCCCCGCCCGCGCCAATTTCCGGTCCGTAATTGTCAATCACGATTTTTCTTCCCGACAATCCCGAGTCGGCATCAAATCCTCCGATATCCCACTCTCCCGCCGGGTTCATTAGATATTCATCGGCTTCGATATGGCTTTTGACCAAATCCAAAAGCTCGTTTTTTTTGCTGTTCTGAAAGCTCGCCACGACCACGGTCGGGCGCCCGTTTTCCACTGTTACTTGGGTTTTTCCGTCGTAAGGGAATTTTTCATAAATTTCTTTGCAAAGGTTTCTCGCCAGTTCATATTCAAGCGGCATAAAATTTTCGGTCTCCCGCGTCGCGTAACCGATCATTATTCCCTGGTCTCCCGCGCCGCCGGTATCCACTCCTTGCGCGATCTGCGGGCTTTGCTGGCTCACTCGCACTAAAATGTCGTAGCCTCGCCCCAAAAATTTTTCGATCGTAACCGGTATATCCACGCTAGCCGCACTGGTGACCTCGCCGCTCACCGCAATATGATTATGACCGCCCACAAGCTCTAACGCCACCCGGCTTGTTTTGTCCTGCGCCAAAAATTCGTCCAGTAAAGTGTCGGCAAGCTGGTCGCATAGCTTGTCGGGATGCTTTGGGGTCACAAATTCGCAGGTTTTTATTGTTTTCATTCTTTATCCGTTTTACGGGTGTTTGGTTATAGCTGCAGGAATAAAAAATTCCAGTCATTAAAAAAATAAATCACCTTTACGGTATTTATCTTTTCTTGTGCGGACTTGTAAGAATCGCCTTGCCATTGGCTTGCCCTCGCAAGTCAATATCGATTTATGGCCGCCGCGGGCAATAAAGTTCTACCGAACGATTCCTCCCCGCATTGGGGCAATATTCGATTGTAATAATATTATGCGATAATTTTTCACACACTGCAAAATCTACCAGCTTCCGCCTCCGCCGCCTCCGCCTCCGCCGCCGGAAAAACCGCTCCCGTGCGCCCCGGAAGCAGAACCCGTATTGGATGCGATGCTTGCCGAAAGGCTGTTAATCTGCGACACGAAATGATCGGCACTGAAACCCGTTACCGCAGTGCCCGTATACCAGGCCGGGTGGTAGGTGGCAAAATAATCCTTGCCGTAAAGCTCCTCCATCTTTGTTATCCAAAGCTTGGCCAGCCCGAAAACCATTGCGTAGGGCAAGAATTTTTCAAAAATATTCTCCTTTTCGTTAAATTGCTGGCGGTATTTTTCGGCAGTCTTCATATATAATTTGAAGCCCTGTATCCGCCAGTTAAGTTCAGCCCCTTTTGGCGTTCGTTTCGGCATTATAAGCCCGAACGCAATCAAAATTATTCCAGCCAATGCAAATGACAGGATCGCAACCAATCCAAAGATCATAAAAAACATTAACGCCCCAAAAAATAAAACTCCAACAATCAAAAAAATCCTCTTAAACGACAAGCCATCGTCAGCAATATAGCCGTCGGCCGCGAGCCGGTTAACCGCGGCGCGCCTGACCGCCGCGGTCGACAAATAAAACCTCTCTTTCAGTTCCGAAATTTTTACCGTTGTACCGGTTTTAAAAATTTCATTCAGTAGTACGGATTCGGGCTCGGTCAATTTCGGACTCGTGCTTTGAGATTCGATTTTTGACAGCAGGTAATCGTTCTTTCCGAGCGCCCACGTTTTTTTGATTTCCTCAATTGTTATATGATTTTTAACCGCCATGTCAACAATGCTTGCGCCAATTAACTTATCCTCAAAAACGCCATTGGTATCCAGCAGCGCCATTTGCATCGGCGTTAATCCGCCCGGAATTTCAAATTCCGGGATAATGGTTTTGTTAACTACCGGATCGCGTCCATGCTTTAACCAGACTGTAAATGCAAATACAAAAACCAGCAATGGTAGTATTAACCACAAATAATCTCCGTAAATATCCCAAAACCCGGGCCGGTATGCGCTGACAATTCCGGCCGGGAAAACCGCCGACAATGTTATTCCCTGCCGCGCGCCGAGAGCAAACATTGAATTTATACCCAATGTATTGTCATTGATCCATCTCCATCCGGCGAGAATATTTTGTTTTTCGCCGGGCGCGCCGCTGTACAAATAAACTTCGCTGTTATTTTTGTTTATACCCTCCGGAAAAGTTATCCGGGCCGAAAAACAATCAATTTCCATATCCCAATAATTCCCCAGCAGATTCCAATAAAGCTCGTTGGTTTCCGCTTTTGCCGCGCGCACTGCGTTTTTAACCGTATAAGTTATTTTATAAATATTTTCACCGCTGATCTCCGCGGCTGGATCGCCGATCTTGTAGCTGACCGTGCGGTCGAAGTTATCCCGTGTTTCGGTATACGGCCGCTTACTTCCCTTGCCGTCCGTAATCGAAATAAGCGTAACTGGCGCGGGAAAACTGATGCTATCGGTTTTTACCTGCTCGGGAATAATGCGGAATATCCCGTGCTTGTTGGGCAGATTTCCGCAGTCGGCCAATATATTTTCTTCAATTAAAAGTGATCCGTCGGTCTGCACCGCTACAGCGCTATCAAGATTTTTCACATAGCAATCGTCAAGCGCCGCCGCGTCGCGCGCCAAAACGCCCGGCGCCCAAATCACCGCCGCCGCAACCGCTATTTTAAAAAATGATTTCATTGTCTTTATTGTACCAAAAAACCGCACCAAGGGCGATTTATTTGTTATGCCCTCTACTCCCACTCCATAGTCGCCGGGGGCTGGTGAGTATGGTCGGGTTATAGCCTTCAGGCATCAATATTTCCTCGACCAATCGAACGCATTCGATTGGCGGGCGAAAAAACTTATAAATCAGCTCAATAATGATGAGCTTTCCCTTATCCAAGTCAAGCCACGTTAGCGCCTCGGCCAGCGATAAATGGATTCCATCAATGTTGTGAACCAAAATCTCATTACTTTTCGCATATACCCGCAGAACTGCCGATGCTTGTAATGCATTACAAACTACCAACATTCGGTAGACTTTATCCCGGATAATTTCGGTGGCATTCCAAACACCAAATCCATTCCTTTTGTCAAACAGCCTCCTCCAAATGCTTTTATGCGTAATATGTAACCGAATATAGCAAAAAAAAGAAGCCTGAATCATTAAAGGCTTCGTTTTTTATCGGGCAGACCATAGCTAAAGCATATATCTTCGATAGTCTGCCGCGCCCTCTTATGTCTCTGTATTATATATAATATCTGCTTCTTCTTAACTGGCCCGGTTTATTAGCCAAACAATAACCGCAAGTACAATTGAAAACACCATTGCCTGCCAAAATCCCTGCACCTTAAATCCGGGAACGAGCGCCGAAACCATCATAATTATCGCCGCGTTGATTACAAGCGTGAAAAGCCCGAGCGTTAAAATATTGACCGGTAATGTCAAAATTAATAGCAAGGGTTTGATTAAAGCGTTCAAAAGTCCAAGC
Organism: uncultured Candidatus Saccharibacteria bacterium; assembly: GCA_964470995.1. Classification (GTDB taxonomy): domain Bacteria; phylum Patescibacteriota; class Minisyncoccia; order Minisyncoccales; family UBA5738; genus UBA5738. The sequence continues at coordinate 49,442 of CAYYEP010000006.1, read as the reverse complement.
ACCAATGCCGCCAGCAACGCCGCTCCAAACCCCGACAAAGCAACTCCCGGCAAAATATATGCCGCCACGATCACTGCCACTGTCATAATAATCCAGTTGACGATAAGGCTCATAATATTGTTTTAAATTTATTACAAAAAATTTTTTTATGGCAGATTTATATTGAAACGCCGCTCCAATAAAACTCCGGCGGCTCTAACTTGCCGCTATTCAATGCAAGTCCGCTTAGAATAAAAGCCCCATCTCGCGCAATTGCGCTAGTGCCTCCTGCCGAATCTGCTCCAAGCTTTTGCCCGGAACAAGCCCCTGTTTCTTGGCTTTTTTATTCTTATCAGCTCCCGCCGCCATATTTACTGCGGATTTTCTTCGATTTTTGTGTTGAGTAGCCGTTTCCATATTATTGGCTAGTTAATAATTTTTATCATTTTCGCATTAATTGAACATTAAATAGCGCATATTGGTCCTTGCGTCAAATTTATTTATCTGCCAGAATACCCGGCGGCTTTGTTGCGGGGAGGAATGGCTGTCCGTAGCGGAGGTTATAAACAGACTTTTCCTAACGCGCAGCGTAAACGGAGCGGTAGAAATACCTCGGGCCTCTGCCTCGGGCTAGTTTATTTATTTACGTCAACCAATGGTGAAAGATAAAAAAAACCGCCCAACAAAAATATCGAAACGGTTTTAACTTAATAATTATTCTGTTTATGGTACGTTAAGCACCTCCCCGCGTCTTTTGCATTTCCGCCAATTGTTGCGTCAGTTGGATAAGTAACGCCTGGATTTGGCTGATCTGTATTTTAATTTCCTCTACCGACATTTTTTTGCTTGCCGCGGCCGGGAGTTCTGATTGGCGGAATTCATTAACCGCCGCCAGTGTCAGCGGCCCAAAATACCCTGTGGCTCCGTGCGCCGCCAGACTGGTTGCCGCCGGCCCTTTATTTTGGGTAATAAGGTAGTTTTGCAACGCAAAAACGTCGTCGCCCAAGGCACCCACTGTCAGATCCGAATTTACTAATTCCGCGCCTTGCTTCGTTATTTTTGTGATTTTTTTTGAAATGGTATTGGGAATATCAATTCCCTCCGCCTGCGCCGCCAAAAGTTCGCCCGAAAAATTTTCCACCATAAAATTCGCTAGTTTGCTCGAGGTCTTGGCTTCGGAAAGTATCCTGTTTGCAAATTCAATTTTTTCCTCCAAGTTATATTCTCGTTTCAATCTCTTGTATGGGTTGGTTGCTTCTCCGCCCCGCCGTATTTCCAAGTGCAAATGCGGCAAAGTACTGGCGGCGTTGCCGGTGTTTCCCGCAAAACCGATCAGGTCGCCTTCATCCAGCCAGTCGCCGGGATCAAGATCGCCGGGATCATTAAGATGCATGTAAATGAAATTTTCCCCGCCGGGATTCACTGTCGATACATAGTATCCCGCACCATCCCACTCGCCGCATTCCAGAACCACTGCTTCGGTGGGCGAAACAATCGGCGTGCCTTTAATAGCCATAATATCCTGACCCTCATGCGTGCGCCCGCCTGAACGCGGATCTCCAAAATTGGGCGTGATATCTTCCAAATCCACCCCGAAAAGCACCGGTATCGGCAATTTTTTTACCGGATCATTATCAAGCTTATTAATCTTCTTGCGCAACTTTGACGGCAGGCGTTCGTAAACGTCGTCATTATAGTAGCCCGAAGCATAATCCGCCGCCCGCACCCGTGTTTCCGGCGCTTCGGCAAATAGTATTGCCGCCGCCCCGAGAACCGCAAATATTTTTTTAAAAAGTTTCATTCTTCTTGAAAAAATTCCACACTACTATTCTATTTTATAAGTATTTCTTTCGCAAGCCGCGCAACCAGCCAAAACACCCGTTTATAAAATCGGGGCAACGCATTTATATAAATATGCCATGTAAATGCGCGCCGCCGCGGCGTGTTATGCCGCCGCTTTTTCTCCGTACGCCTCGACCGCGTATGCTGTCGCAACCATTACCACGGCGATAAGCGTCGAGAGACGCATTAGCCCAAAATACGAGTTTGCCGCGATCAGCGCGGCCGCCAGCACCGCTACTGCCAGCATCTGCCGCGGCGGTACCTGCTGGCCGCAAAATTTATCCGCCATGAGTCTGGCGTCATCGCGCCATTCGGCCATCCGTTCTTCCGGTGTTTGTCTTTTACTGGGAAACGGCAGTATCATTCGCACGATCTGGATCACGCAAACAAACAGATAAAGCGAAGCCATACCTCCCAAAAAGGCCGTAACGGGATTATTGGCAGTCAAAAGATCTCCGAAACCAAGCTGCATTATTCCCAGTGTCAGTACGATAAACAAATACCACAGGTAAAAAATGGATTTGATTTTTGGCGGCAATTGTATGTTTTTCACCAGCAAAATAATGATTGCCCCGACAAAAAATGTCGCGATCGCGGCCGCCCAAAGTCCCGACTTTCCAAAAAAAGATGCCGTCGCGTAAATAAATAAAATGTTCCAAACCAATAATACTCGTTCGTCGATTGCCGGTAATATCATTTTTTTAAAGTACATTAGATAGAATGCCGGAAACACGAAATAGAAAATCACAAAACCGTCATAGATGTAGCTGCCGGTTAGCTTCCCTTCGGCAAGGAGTGGCGAGTAAACTGCCGCCAGCGCCAAAAAACCCGTCAGCGCCAAATAATCGGTTTTCTTCATCCGGCGCCAAATTAAAATGCGGTACGCCTCGGCTGCCATTCCCAAACCAAACATCAGTAATACTGCTATTAATGGTTCCATATTTGACCGCCCCGGCTATCTGTTTGATGGCCAGTCCCTTATTACGATTGTTTTGCCCTTCCGCTCAACCACAACCTTTTGCTTTTCTTTCCAGCCAAGGCTATCCAAAATATCCTTGGGCAAGGTTACCGCCAGGGAGGTTTTTCCCAGCCGCAACAGTTTGCGAATATTGTTTTCCGGTATTTTTGCCATCTTTTTAGTATTTGATATTAAAATCACTCTCTAGGTTTAGTATATACAAAGTATATACCATGTATATACATAGTATATACTTTTTATCCTGCCCTTCAACCCCAATCCGCCAAATAACCCACGCCGCGGGGTCGTAGCCTAGACGATGAACCTCGAGGTATTTGCCGGTAAAATAAAAAAAGGTTTGCGATCGCCGCAATTCGTTAAACTGCCCGATATTTTAACTGCCTCGCTCAATAAAAAAACCTGCGTGGCCGTTTCGGCGGTCAAGCAGGGTCTATACGTACAATACCGAAGAATTCCGGGCTCGTCGATTCGACGCTACCGAAAGCATACGGCTCCGGCTTAAAAGCGCGGAAATATATCCTTCCTTCATCCAAGTCGGCATATCCCGCGTATGCCGGGTAGCCGCAAAAAAGGCTCGAATTATCGGTAACAACAATCTCTGGAACCGCTTTCTTGCCCACCAAGATACAGCTCTTAATATATTCTAATGGATATTGGTCTTGTCCTAGGTGCTTTTCAGCCACTAAACCGCCCTTGATATCATCCATACGGCAGGCCACCGCGATCCCCGTCTTGCTGCCTTCCCGCATGCGCCAATGTTCACTGATTACCGCACCCGGCATAACCGAGATATTATAATTTTCCCAAATCACGAAAGAACAGTCGGTTCGGTTTGACTCAAAGTCGATATCGTTCGGGATCGTTATCGCTATCCAAAGCGTTGCGGTTACTATCGCGGCAATCGCGAGTGGATATAAAGTTTTCTTCGCTTTTCTCTTCAGCTCGTAATCCAACCAATCAATCCTCCTTATTCTTGCAGGTTAGCTTAACATCATTATCAAAAAAATCAAAACAAAAAAAGTCATTTTTCAAAGGTGGCTTTTCGACGCATTCTTCAAGGGTTTGTCCTCGCCGTCATTTTTTTATATAAAAAAAGGATATTGGATATCCCCGTCACCTGCGCGAAATGCCTAATCTGGTCAAAAAGAACAAAATACTGCCTTTTCTAATACCTCTTTTTTGGGATCTATTATTGACTTTCGTCCGGATAAGTCACACACCAATCGCAGATCTTCAGAAGATATCGTCTGGATCGACGCTTGGTTGCCTTTAGCCTCTGTCCCGATCTTATTTATTACATTTTGCGCCTTGGTTTTGTTTCTGAAAGCCAAGATCGCTTTATTACTGCCTGGGTTGCCCAGGTAATCATCGTACCGCCTTATCAAAAACAACTCCCCTTTTTTCATTCTCACGCCTCTTTTTTTCAGTTTATGCTTTCTGCATCATAGATTTACCGGGGCAGAAAGTCAATTCTGCCAGCCTAAATTAAATCCTAATTTTGCAGTTAAGTTTACCAATATATCGGCAGTGCGCTGCCTGCCATTATTGGGATTATATCTATCGCGATAAAATCTCGCAAACCTCGGCCAGCGATTTTACGGTTTTCCACGCCACCGGCCGCAACGCCTCCGAATACGGCTCTACTGCGATTCCTCGCCCGGTCAGCCTAAAGGCTTCCAGATCGTTTTCGCTGTCTCCCGCAAACGCGATTTGCTTAACCGGTACGCCATGAATTTTGGATAATTCATTAACGTAATTGGCTTTCATTATCTTTTGATTGACCGTTCCTTTATATCCGATATCGCAAAGCGCGCCTTGCTTGTCAAAACCAAACGACCAAAGCGCCATATATCCGTCGGGCTTCAATTGATTTGCGATCGACTCCACATACATATCGATCGCGCCCGAAACCAAATAAATCAAGTAGCCCCTGGCCCTTAAATGATCGATTAACTGCCGCGCGTCTATCCTTAGTGGCATATTATCGAATAAATTTGCAATATAACTCCTGTTGGTATTCTCGCTGGCCAGATATATATCTTTCACTATCTCTAATCCTTTGGCAAAAGTCATTGTTCCGTTCTCGGTTTTGCAATAAACATCGGCAATCATATCCTGCGGCAAACCCAAAGTCCGCGTCAGTTCCAACCACGACGACTTATGTACCGTCAGCGTCCCGTCCACATCAAAACAAATTATCTTCTTCATAATAAGCCTTTTTCTTTTGCGAAATCGTTTATTACCTTTAAAAATTTTTTTCGAATTGTTTAACTTTGCCGCGCCCACTCCATTTACCTCCAAAAACTCTTCGCTGGCGCGCCGGATGCGCCCCATATCCTGCAATGCGGCGCGAAAGATCACATATTATTATGAATTTTGCCTCCCGATACCCTCCCAATCCTTAAAAATACCTCATTTACTCCAAATTTCAACCCAATTCCCCATATCGTTTAACCTCAAGCATAACGCCCGCATAGTTTCGATATTTTTTTGCGATAGCTAAAATTATCAAATATTGGCTTCCCGATTGCCCTTTTTTATAAAAAAAAGGAGGTTGCCCCCACTTTTTTTGCCTCTTCATTTTGTTCCGAATCAAAATTACTTGGCAATCTAACTATTTTTTCGTGAAAATATTGAACGGTACGGCCTTTTGCATCATTTTTCGCTTCAGTTCGCAGTAAATTCTTATCATGCTTCCATCGCCGATTAAAATATCTCCTGCGGGAAGGCCCGCGGTATTGTAATTTAGTATCAATAATTTTTCATCATCAAAAAGCCAAAAATCCTTGAGGCTAAATCTGGATTCCGCAATAATCTTGGCGTAATCCTCGCTGTCAATAAAAAATAATTCTTCCCTATTTTTAGCGGGATATTTCTGCCATATCTTAATCTGTTGCTGAATGTAATCCGATAACGGTTCGGGCACCACTCTTACGCGCTGGACTTTAACTCCCTTTGTTTTCGCGCTCGCCACTGCCGCCGACCATTTCATCCATTCCTTGTCGTCACTCATTATGTTTGGTTCGCCCAGCTTTCCCTTTTTAACGTTTCCCTTCCCGCCCGTCAATTTGTATTCGGGACGCCCCTCAAGACGCAAAATGCTGATTTTGGCGTTTTGCCAGTTTTTTTCAAAATTATTCATATTAATTATCCCAAAACAAGCGTATCCACGCCTTCCTATATTTTTTATATAACAATTTGCCCTTAAAATCAATCCTGGGCCAAAATCAGCCCACTTTCGCAACAATTTTTATATTTACCCGCCAGAATGCCACGGGGATCATCGGCTCAGATCGGATTGGGAAAACACTTCAATAGTACGCGCATTCAATGATTCTAACCTATACTATATCGCTTGGAATAATCCTCATGGAGTGCGCCTCTTGATTTTTACGTTTTAATCTTCCTTCGAAATTTCCCGTGGCGTAAGCCCGGGGAGATTCATTGACCAAATCCATCAATTATCATATTGTTTAAACAATCAGCCTTAAGGAGGAATCAAAAATAACCGAAATCTACAAAAAAGGGGAAACATTTCGTGGCAGCGCCGAACTGGCAAAGATATTCGCGTGCGCTGGTTGCGAAGCGCTCGATATGAAGGCGAAACCAACGGATTCAATTGTTGCCGAGGAAGATGTGTTTGATGCGTTACCTTCCAGTACCGAATTCCAGGTTGGCGGTAGTTATATGGTAATGGCAGTACCGCCACAGGGATCTGGCCGCCACAAGGAAATGGCAAAGTGGGAACGCGATACTTCCAAGATGCCGATGGCGTTCATTACTGTTGGCCGTTCCGATTTGCGCGTGCAAAGTATGAGCGAATCCGATTTAACCGATTGCGCGCCATGCGAGAAAAAGAGATATATCCATATCGCGGTGGCTGTTTTTGTGGAAAACGGCTTGGTCATATCCCCGTCAGAAGATTTTGAAGAAGCCATTTTTATCGCTTATCCCAATGTACTCGCGATAATGCGTACGATCCGGGTCATGAATGCCGCAGAATATCGCAGAACACGTAACTATGAATTTACTAAGGACTTGATTAAGAGTTGCGGCAAATTTTTGGTCTAATGGTTGTTTGCCAAACGCGGCGGCGCGGCAAACAACTTTTTTGTATATGTTCGCGAGTTTATCGTTAAGCTGCCTCCGGGAAAATCTGTATCCGCTCTTGTTTTGCTTCTAAATCATTAAAGGCGGCGCGGCGGCCATAAGAATTGAGCCGGCAAAAATTCGGTAATGGCTTATGCTAAATCAATGCAATCCGTAAATGCTTTTTAAATTTAGGAGTTTTGCCTCCCCGCCGATTTCGCCGCTAAAGCCGCGAGCTGTCTTGGATAAAAAAATCCATGGAAAAGTCCACAGAAATAAAAAAAATTTCAAACATCATCTAAATAAAGCAAATAACCTCCGCTGGCCAACTCTGTGCTATATAGAGTCACGGGCTCGTTTCTCCCCGGCAAACCAATTGCCGGTTTGCTCTGCGTGAGCTGATCGAATATCCCCGCCTTCTTAAGAAGCGGATCAAGAAACTCGAAGAGATGTATAAGCGCTTCGAGCTCGCGCATTAAGATATCCAATCTATCTTTTGGATTATTCAGGATATCAAAATACATACGCTTCAAAAACCATATCTCGCAGAGCGGCAAATAATGCTCTGTAATGTACTGTTCCAATGAGCGTCCGCCGATAGCGGCGGCGAAACACCACTTATAATGATCGAGTCGGCAGGTTAAAGCCCATATCGTTTCCTCGATCTCCGGGATCTTGCGCTCGGCGCGAGTATTCTCGGAAATAACTCCCGTTTCGGATGTTGCACAAGAAGGATCGCCATCCTCTGGATTATTAATGTTCATCACTTTTTCACCTCAAACATAACATTAATCCAAACTCGTGATTATTTCAACTGCGCCGCCGGCGGCATTATCTTTTTGGGCAATATGGGGAGGACTTTCCGTTCGAAATATTCTTGCGCCGCGGTTCTTGACATAGAGCATGCCGCTTTATTGTATTCTTCAGTTGTTACCGGCGCCAACGGTAATAGTGGTACGATAGAAAACCGATCCGCCAATATGCCGCGGTTGGCCTCCAAAAAATTCGAGCAAAAAATTATACACGCTTTGATGTGTTGCTCTAATGTTGCCGCCGCTTTTGCCAAACGAAATTGCCGGCTGAACGCCCCGTCTGGCGATTCCGATTCATAAAAGCAGTCATGTTTTTCCACCTTGAGGCGGAGCGAAGCCATACCGGCTCCGTCCAATTGCCCATTGATCTGCAATGTAACATGGTAGCGAGAATATGTATGAAACACTTCAAAGCAAACCACGCACGCCCGATCGGGGAAACTGGCTACAATGATCGCGGTTTCACCCTGATATGCCTCAATATTTTTGCAGATGTACTGTGTTACGATCTCCAATCCAATCTTTTTAAGCTCTTCCGCAATTTCGAGCACAGCCTCATTCGTATCCATTCTTTAAACCTCGCTCAATTCCGAATATTATAAATCCATAACATTTTTTTTCAAGTTTGGCAATTTAAAAAGTTGTATCGCTATTGATATCCATCTTGAACAGCTCAATTATACCGCCCTTAACCTCATTCCGCTTCGCAATAATACCCTTTTTCTTAATTTGGGGGCATCGCCGGAGCATCACATCTTCCGCATCTCGGAATCAAATTACCATAGGGCGCACCAGTGGAATTATGGAATTGAAAAGACAGTTTTTCTCTGTTTGTATTTTTTTCAGAGGTGCGCACCAGGCTTGCTGGACGACCCAAGAAATCCCGAGTAAAGCGAGTGAGAATAAATGGGTAGTAAGGTCCCGGGTGATCCGAAAGTAATCTTCGAAAGCATCATCATAAAATACCTCGAATTAATGCAATGCTTGAGATTGCTGGCGCAAATTATCAAACGGATTTAAAAAAACTGCTCGCGGTTAAGTTGCGAACAGCTCATCGGCGGCTTCGGTATTTGCAACCAGCGGCACCTCAATAATATTATCGATAATTTCAACTACGCTTCGATTGTTTGCTTTGGTTGCTATGGCAAGCATATTCATTCCAATCGAAGCTAGCAACGCTTCGAAGTAATCGAGAGCTCCCTGATCATCAAGATCATCAGGATCAAATACCACAACGGCCTCTTCCATTAGTTCTTTTGCTGTTAAGGTGCTTTCGGGAAGATTTTTTACTTCTTCCGCAGTGACCAGTTCAAATCCTTTTTCTCCCAAATCAAACTCGAACGCCACTCTTATTTTTATCGCCAATAAGATCGCCTTTGGATCGGTCGAGGATTCGGCATACGCCAGTACCAACCCGGCCAAACCAACCGGTAACGGTATTTTTCTTTCGTTCAGATTGTTTCCTCCGTAATTGATCTGAATTAAGGCAATTATCTAACATACCGCAATGCCCTAAAAAATCAAATTCATTGGTTGCTAATCTAATAGTTATAACCAGCAAATCAATAAAAAGCAGCAATAAATCGGTTGACAGTATTTCAAATTATGGATACCATTGTAACTAACGAGAGGTGAATTATACGCAAAATATCTTGCTGCTGGCCGCGCTGATTGCCTTCGCAATCAACGTGGTAACTGTAGTAGTTGCGGCTATCAAAACCGGTAAAGAAGGCGCGGATTTGCTACGGGTATTAAAAAAAGACTATCCTTGGACCGATCCGGTTGCGTGGATTATGCTAATATGTATTGCGGTGTATGTTGTGGTATTTTAAACCAGTAACGATTCATCCGCTAAATAACCAAAACACAGCTATCGCAAGGTAGCTTTTTATTTATTTGCCAGAATACTCCGCCGGTTTTGCCGCGGGTGTGAATGGCTGCCCGTAGCGTGCGAAGGCTATAAACAAACTTTTCCTGACGCGTAGTGGAAGCGGCACGCAAACAACACCTCGGGGATCTGCCCGGGGAAGTTTATTTACCCGCCAGAATGGCCCGGGACTCGCCGGCGCGGATACGAACCGCCCAGTAGCCAGGCCCGCGGTATAATATTCTACTGTATTGCGAAGCATTTCTTTTTTGCGCGAAGCATATTAAAAAATTAATTATTCATCATCCAAATCGAATAATTAAGATAGCCCGTGAAAGTAACCCAGATAATATAAGGGATTAAAATAAGGCCCGCTGGTTTTGATACCCGGTAAAAATTAACAATCGTATAAACGATTGCCGTCCACAGGGCCAATAATTCGAAAAACGCCCATCCCGGCTGGCGCAAGCCAAAAAAGATCGCTGACCAGGCGATATTTAAAAGCAGTTGCGCGGCGAATACCAAAACCACATTAGCGCCCCGCCATTCGCCCATATAAAGCTTTTCAGAAAGCCGGTTCCATGGTTTGCGGATATTGCCGCCTTCCGGCAGTTTCACTTCAAAATTTTTATCCCAGGTAAAATAAAGCGCGATTCCCATTAGGAGATATATAACAGTCCAAATTCCGCCAATTACACTGCCTGAAGGCGTCCACCCGGGTTTATTGATTCCGGCATACCATTCTGCGATCCCGACCGCCGTAAACCAGCCTCCCAACGCGGCCGCGGCCTCGCACACGACAAGGCTTAAAACAAATGTGATTATCTTTGTCATTTTTGATGCGGCCGGCCGTATTTTGGCGCGCCGCAAATTAATCGAGTCAATAATCTCTTCGGGAGTCTTGCCGCAAATCAATTGCCGGCCGGTACGAATTGAAAGTAAATATCTCGTTAAGCTGATTTAGCAACCGGCCGCCGTCAAAAGAGCTTGAATTTTCAAAATCGCGATACCACGCGGGTTTATATTCCGCGAGAAAATCATCTCCGTATACGGCCTTAATTTTGCGGGTAAGCGTTTCGGCCAGCCCTAGCGACATTGCGATTGGAAGCATCTTTTCAAAGAACGACACGCGCGCGGCCGCGGATTTGCGGTCTTTTTTTAGGCTCTCCAGATTTTTTCCAATGTACGGATATTAGCAACAATTTCCTCTCCCGCGGAGGAGGTCTTTGGGGTGGCAATTCCGAATCCTACGGCAATCAATCCTGAAACAATGGATGATAATCTTCAGATGGCCGGCAAATCTATGAAAAGCAAGCCGATTGCCATAAGCGCGCCGCCGATGAGCAGGCAAATTCGGCGTGTTGCGATTAGCTCTTCCAGCAAAAGCCCTCGTTTGACGAGCTTGCTTCGAACCGCGGCTTCAATCTGGGAGACGCGGTTGGACAGATACTCGCGCGATCTGAAAAGATCCGTTCTCGCCCGTAAAGAAATAAGATGTCTACAATCTTTTTTTCCAAAAAAATCCAGTTTGTCGAATTCCTGCTTAGTAATCGTCGTTTTGATGCTGAACAATGGTGTCGTCTTATACTGCCTCCGACTATCCCAGGTAAGCTTTTGATCGACTTTTTCAATGACCAAAACGCGGTTAATTGCCAAGCCGTACCAGTTCCGACCAAAAAAAATCTGTCTTAAAACCTCCGTCATGGCGCAACATTGCCGCCTCCGCCGGATGCAATTCGTCCAGCTTGATTTTAGCCGCGTGTCGCGTGCGGCCGTCACAGGCTCTGTGCCGGTTATAATGGCAAAACACAAAAACTGCCAGCGGCACGATCAGTGCGAACAATACCGACAGAATTATGAACAACATTGCAAGATTTGGTGGTATTTTTGCGAAGTTACTGGATAAATCCGCCCGCCTGCAGGTTCCAAAGCTGTTTATAGAGACTGTTACGCTTGCGGATAAGCGTTTCGTGCGTACCGGTTTCAGCGATGCTCCCGTTATGCATTACAATTATGCGGTCCATCCGGCGTATTGTCGACAAGCGGTGCGCGATGGCAATCGTGGTACGCGACTCCATCAGTTTTGCCAGCGCGTCCTGGATTAGCATTTCCGACTTTGAATCAAGGCTTGAAGTGGCCTCATCCAGTACCAGGATTGGAGCCCTCTTAAGTATCGCGCGCGCAATTGCGACGCGCTGCCTTTCCCCGCCGGAAAGCTTTACCCCCCGCTCCCCGACATAGGTTTCATACTTATCGGGCATAATCTCGATGAATTCATCGCAGTGAGCGGCATGGGCGGCCGCGATCACTTCATTGTCGGACGCATCCGGGCTGCCATAGCGGATATTTTCCATTATTGTTCGATGGAATAAAACCGGATCTTGCGGCACCAAGCTGATATTGGCATGCAAACTTTCGAGCGTGGCCGCTTTTATATCCTTGCCGTCAATAAGCAGGATGCCGCTTTGCGGGTCATGCACCCGTAAAAGCAATCCCACTAGCGTAGTTTTTCCGGTGCCGGAAGGACCTACCAGGGCTATCTTCTCTCCCGGTTTAATTATTAAATCTATATTTTTAAGGACCGCGTGATTTTTGTTATAGGAAAACGATATACCCTTGAATTCAATCTTTCCCTGCGTTTTCCCGATATCGTACGCGTTGGGTGCGTCAGTGATCTCATGCGGAAGAAGCAGGATGTCGATCATTTCCTGCGAGTCGGCAAGGCTCTCGTAGATTTCTCTGATAATCCGGTTCATGCTCCAAAGCTGCTGGCCCACGCCGATGATATATATTTGAATAAGGGAAAAGGTACCCAGCGAAATAAGTCCCTGTTGCCAGTAGTTGATGCCATTAAAAAAAATCAAAAACTCGATCAAATAGGTCGAACCGACCTGCACCATATTGATGATGCTCCACAAGTCCCATGAAAATCTCATCTTGCGCGCCTGGTCGTTGGTAGCGTGCTTAAATCGCGCCGATTCAGAAGCATAGCCGTTATAGAGCGTTATGGAGCTGTAGTTGGAAATACTGTCGGCTAAAAGTCCGGTCGTGGCCGAATCGGCTTCGGCCGCGATCACATCATATTTTATCTTGATTCGCGAAAAAATCAGGTTGAATACCGTGAATACGGCCAGCCAAGCAATTATGATCGCCGACACCAGCGGCGCCACCATTGCCGTTACCACGATCGCCCCGATAACGGTTATCACCAGCTGAAGCATCTCGAAAAGCACCACATCCGTAATGCGTATAAAAGCCCGGGCAAACCTGTTCGTGCGCTGGACCAGGCTTCCCGAAAAATTATTCGCGAAGAAATCCCGCGAATGCAGCATCATATAATCGAAAACATTCTGTTTCAACCGCGCCGAAATGCGAGACTGCATCGCATTGGCCGAAAAAATTCCCGCCCGCCCAAAAAACCACGCCATCATATGCAATAACGCGATTGCGGTAACAATATCGCGCAATTGTTGGGTCGCCAGATTATTCTTCCCGCCTGCCAGGATGTCGAAAAAATCTTTATAATAAATCGGGACAAAAATATTGGCGATAAAGCCCGCCGCGAAGCATACGAAACTCGAAAACAAAAGGATTTTATGTTCCCTTGCCGCCCGCCAAAATTCGCGCAGTATCGCTTTTGTATTGATGTTGAGATTTTTTTTCATTATCCGAAACCAAACTTAGCAGTGTTAATGTAGCGGCGTCATTCTTATCACTTCATCCAGGCTGATCTGGCCCTGCAACGCCAGATCCAGCGCCAGCTCGCGCAAGCTTCGCAGTCCGTTGCGTTTGGCTTCAGCCTCAATCTGGCTGATGGGTGCTCCCTCGATAATAAGGCGCTGTATTTCTTCGGTAATAAACAGGACTTCGTATATTCCGCGTCTTCCCGCGTATCCCGTGCCGAAACACTGTTCACAGCCCTTCCCGGCGTAGAAATTGCCAATGTATTCTTTGGGTATCCGGCAAAATTCCATAACCCGTTCCGAGGGAGCTCTTTGTTCCCGGCAAACCGGGCAGATGTTGCGCACGAGACGCTGGGCGATAACAACGCGCAACGCCGAGGCCACCAGCGACCGCGGGATTCCCAATTCGATAAAGCGCACGATCGCGCCGGTTGAATTCGTTGTGTGAATGGTCGAAAAGAACAATATTCCGGTAAGCGCGGCCCGAATCGATATTTCCGCGGTTTCGTTGTCGCGAATTTCCCCCACCATAACTACGTTGGCATCCTGGCGCAGAATAGAGCGCAAACCCTGCGCAAAATCATAACCGATTTCCGGGTGTATCTGTGATTGGCGCGCTCCTTTCAATTCCAATTCAACCGGGTCTTCCAAGGTTATGATGTTGCGCTGCGAAGATAGAAGCGAATTGATTATTGTATAAAGGCTGGTCGTTTTGCCGCTCCCTCCGGGACCGGTGATCAATACCATGCCTTCTGATTGCTGTAAAACAAACTCAAGCCTTTCCAGATCCGGCTTTGCGATCCCTAGCTTTTCGGGACTCTCAAATATTAAATCCTTTCTATTCTGGATCCGCAATACGGCCGCCTCGCCGAATATTGTCGGAAATATCGAAAGCCGCATGTCGATCGATTGAGCTACGTTATCGTTTTGCGCGGTAAACAGAATGTGGCCGTCTTGAGGATGCCTTGCTTCGGCGATATTCAAACCCGACATTACCTTAAGGCATGAAATAATCGGATTGAGGAAAGATGGGTCAAGCTGGTCAACAATCCGTAGAATTCCGTCAATCCGCGCCCGCACGACAACATTAAGAGCCGTTGGCTCGATATGGATATCGGAGGCGTCAGCCTTGATGGCGGTTTCCAGTGTTTGTTGGAGCCATTCGGCAGGCGTTACTTCGGGCGCGGCATTCTGATCATTTTTAAAAAGTGCCATATTTTTAAAATTACGTCTGTTAATTTACCCGCCGGATTACCTTGGGGGTTAACCCCGGCAATGTTTGGCGGCGAATCGAACTTTTCCGATTTTAACGTTTCAAACTCGTATGCGGTCCCGTCGCGGCCTAATCCAACAGTTTAAGTTAATAATCCGAAACCTCATCATCCGAATCCATATTGTTGGCGCTCGATCTGTGGTTGCGGGCGCCAACCCTCCGCGGCCGATTTTTTAATCCTTCGTTTCGGGCGAAAGCCAACCCAGCAATCAGAATCGCCGCCAATATCAAACCGGTTGCGATTGCCTTCGCCGGATTTGCTGTCATTATCGGGTCGTCCGCGGCGCGTGCGTTTTAGTTGGCGCAACTAAAAAACGGGCCAATGTATTTTGTATGTACCTATATTATAACGCTTGGGCGGGTATGTTGCCAATTTATGAAAAAAGGCCTTGCGGCCCCGTGCCCTGATCCTTATTTTACGGCAATGGCGGCATATATGTCTCGCCATCTTTCACTGTATAATTGACTGGGGCCGTTATTTTTTGCATTGTCACGGGGTTTACCGATCCAGCCGCATTTGCCTTTATTATATAATAACTGAACACTGCGGTTCCCAGAATAAAATTAACCACAACCACCCAAACCAAACCACCCCGTCTTTTTCCCCGCGACAGCATTGTCTCCATAGGCTGAATTGTTGCCGGTCGTACCTCGGCCACAGATTCTTTTTCAAAGAATTTACTTAGATCAACCTCGTTGTTTGGATCTTTTTGCGTATTCATTTTCTCGATTGGTTTTGTAAATTGCGTGCGTTGCTATTCCCACCGGCCCCACCGCGAATAACTCGTTCCGGTGCTTTCCAGCCGGCTGGCTCCGATAGTATATTCGCAACACCCCTTGCCGACACAGCTCCTTCCGCCACCGCAATCCTGGTTGCAACAAGGTTCATAATAATAATAATAAGTGGTATTATTGGTTGGGTCCACCGGAACCGAGGCCATTATCTTGTAATTAACCACAATTCCCTGATGCATGGTCCCCGTAGCGCACCAGCTCGTTCCCGTGCATCCAACCGGCGCGCCCGTAGCTGGACAATTACAGCTAGTGCTTCCGATACTTCCGTCAAAACCAGCCTCTCCTGGGAAATGCCCGGTTCTTTCCCAGTATTGCACCAGCGCTTTCTCCAGCTGTACTACGTCGCGTTTTCGCGCCGTATCCCGCGCTTGTATTTTAAGCTGCTGCATGCTAACCAATGAAACGCCCGCCAGGATGCCGATTATCGAAATCACCACTAGCAGTTCAATTAATGTGAAACCTTTCAAACTGAAATTCATTTTTTTGAGCAAAAATATTTATTCTTAATTAATTATCTCCAACTTGCCCAAATCTGTCAATCGCCAGCAAGAAATCAATGCAATTCCCGCGCCGCATTCGGCAGCAGCTTGTAAATAAAAAAGATCGAGAGTTACCTCGATCGTCGCCTGCCGATTTGGCAGATGGCGCCATACAGGTTGCTATTGGCCCAGGGTGCGGTCCCGCTGTGGTTCTCGTAGCTGAAGCAGTCAAATTCCCGGCCTGTCAAAAGCGACGCGATCGAACTGCGCAGCCATACGCCACCCAAAAAAATCAGGTTCTCGTACCGCCGGCTCTTGCAATCTCCTCCATCCCAGTAGTGGATATAACTACCGCGGCATCCCGGCAATGCGGTTTCCAGCTTCGCGGACAGGCTTGATAGTTCGTCTCCATGAAGCGAAGGCCCTTTGATGGCGATTACCGTGAGCGATTTTTCGCCCTGTTTGGGATGATCGATCTCCGGAGTTGGTGGTATAACCACCCGGTGTGTTGCCGCATTGACGATCGGACCAGTTTCCGGCTTGGGTATGTGTTTTACCGGTCCGGCGGTAACCTGCTGCGGTGCATCCCGGCGCGGTTCCTTGCTCGGAGAAGACCATGGAATTCCGATGATTCCTGGAGCAATGCCTCTTTTCTTGGCGATTGAAGCTCCCTTTTCATTTGCGGCTTTTGCAGCATCAGACTCGCTTGATGGGCGACCCGCGTCTTGGTTTAAAACTGGCTCGGCCGTTTCCCGATCACGCCCATTGTCGTCGAGTGACCCGTCCCGACAGAAGACCGCCGATACCTGCGTTTCGTGAGCTGTTTCATTGGTGACTGCTTGGCTTGCCGCCTTACTTTCCGTCTTAAATTCGGCCTCGCCCGCGGTTTTATTTGCGACCGGTTCGCTGACAGCGCTATTCGTCACCGGCTCGGGCAACGTAATTGTATGAGCGATCCTCTCGTCGCAAAACACCTTGAGCGTTCGCGCCTGCAGTACCCCCGTCAAAAGTTGTTCGACTGTCGCCACTGCCACACTCAGTGTTTGTGCCTCGTTCGCCCCGGTCAATAACATTTCCCGGTGCCTTGCCCGGTCTTCGTTGGCAACAGCGCCCGAAACTCCGACCTTATGATTGCTGGTGATATCGGTTGGCTTTTTCGTGATGTGTAGCTCATCTTCGATCAAGTTGCCGCCGGGGGCTTGGCCAATAGTCTTTTTTTCGTCCAAGTTGAGGGTGTCGCCCACTGTGTCGGGGTCGCCTTCGCCGCGATCAGACCCGGCTTTGGTTTCTCTATCCGGCCCAACTGTTCCAATGATGTCCGGAGCGTTTTGATCTTCCCGCGCCTCAACGTCGGCGCGCGGGTTGGCTGCCGCGTTTTCTTTGGCTGGTGTTCGTTCCTTTTGTATCGGCATATTTGCGGTTGACCCGTCTTTTTGGATTTTCGCGGCGAGCCCTTGAATGTCAAGAATTGCCGCTTCCACCTGCCGGTCCAGCTTAGCGCGCATCAAAGCCAACTCCTGCGCCTTAACTTGGGCGGCACCAAGCATCTTTAAATTGCGCGCTTCTTTTCGACTGATCCGCCTGCCGCACACCTGAAGCGCCTTAAGCGCCTTGAGGGCTTGTTTTAGTTTGCGCAGATCCCGGCTGGCCTGCTTTTTGGCCGCGATCGCCTCCCGGTCCCGTGTGAGCGGCCTCCCCCGCCGCTTGGGAATTCTATCAATCGTCTCCTTGTCGCGCACCTTGCGTGGTCTCCCGCAAGGTTTCGGTGTATGTTCTGTGGCTGCTATGCCGGGGTCCGCTGGCTGTCTTTCGCGCCATTCACCCGCATGTTTTCCGTCGCCGTTTCCGCCTTTGATCTGTTCAAATGCGTTTCGTTGTGATGCGCGTACTTCTTCCATTCTTCTTATACGTTCACCAAAACTCTCGCCAGGGCTTTTTCCTTTGGTTATTAAAGACCCGTCCTTTTCTTCCAGATTTTCCATTTCGTCCATCCTCCGTACCTGCGCACTGGTTCTTGCCGCATACTAGCTTAAATAAAGCCAAAATTCAATGTTTTGGTGTCCTATGGACGCAAAAAATTAAAATTATATGAATGTGATTGGCCATCTCTCATATTCAATTTAAGCGCCGGGTCCATAATACCAACTAAGGAATTGGCGGGTGCCGATTCCGGAAGGTGAGTTGATTGAAAAGAACATTATCAATATGGGGCGCGCTGTCGCTCGCCATTCTAATGGTTGCCAACTCTATGGCCGCTTGCGGTCCGTGTCTGGAAAAACAGGTTCCCGCGGTATGTATGCCATTCTGTGAACATATCTGTCAAAACGGCACTTTGGTTGATTATTGGCACGACGAGAAGCAGAATTGCGACTTCTTCAAGATTCGGGAATGGGAAGATGTGGTTGTTACTGTGCCTAGTTATGTTCCCGCCGAGATGGTTAATACCACGCCGCACTGCATTACCACCACCACGACAACTTGGAAGACAACCGAATTGATCGGCGCGACCAAAAAACAGTATCCCTCCGAAGAGTGTGCGGTATTGACCCCGGGTGGAGAATGTGAACGTATTATAAAAGAAGGCGCTTCGGAAAACCTGACGCTTGATGAAGATCTGGAAACAGGAGAAGTTGCCGTCAACCCCGAAACCTATTGTTACAACGTTGTCGAGAGGAAACGCATCGAAGTGGTTCAGGACGCGACAGGTCATGCAAAACAGCTTATCGAAAAAACCTACCAGCTTTGCCATCATAAGGAAGTCACCAAGGAGGATCGCGCGGGCCAAACCGCCACGGAGATCAACGTATTGGGAAATCCCTGTCCGGATAACTGTGATGCTTCCAAGCCCGGATGCGCACCTTGCATTATGGGTTGAGCTACTGTCAAATCGCATTGGGCCATGACCGTCATCCGGTAATATGGCCTTTTTTATAAAAAAGAGCCGCTTTTTCGGCTCTCTTTATGTTTGCCCGTAGCGTAGCTGAGGCTAAAAACTTACCTTTCCTAACGCGCAACGCAAGCGGAGCGTAACGAGTACCTCGGGGCTTTGCTCCGGGGTATTTTATGGCTGTTTGTTGTTTCCTTGGAATCCCCAAGCGTTGCCCTGGCCCTTGCCAGCTCCGTTGCCCGGGCCGTCGCTTCTTATCCACCCCATTACCCCTACCCGTATCTCGGTCGCTTCAACGGTTTTCTCCTGGTCATCGACTGTACCCTTGATCCAAACAGTATCGTCAACCGCAATGTCTTTGAATTCCATTTCCTTCTCCTCAAATTTATTGTCTGACCCTTTGGCAATCTTTATGATTGTCGCACCGTCATCGTTCTCGGTTACGGTGTATTCAACGCCGCTGGCTCTCACTGTTATTTCGTCATCATCCGCATCGGTTACTTTCCCCGAAATATTCCGATCCCAGCCGTTATTGTATCCGTTTATATCTCCAAATTTTATTTCCGTGGCCACGATTATGTCGTTGTCGTCTTCATCGATCGTCCCCCGAACAGACACAACATCGCCCTTTTCAATGTCGGCTAGGTCTTTATCAGCATTCCTGATTACTTTCCCATCCTCAACGCTTACTTCGATTATTTCCAGATTTTCTCCGGCAATAACTTGATAAGCGGTTTCCTTGCCTGAACCCGGTTTTTTTACGCTAATCTCGATTTCATCGCTACCCGCTTCCGTAACTGTTCCTCTTACCGTCAAATTCTTATCCCAATCGAGATTCGCCCATCCCAAGTCGCCTACCCGGACGGTATCGGCATTCACAGTCTTCTCATTGTCGTCAACATCTCCGCGCACCCAAACCTTGTCGTTTTCATTGATATCGGCCAGATCGATTTCATCTCTTTCGATTTTACCGTCATTTTCCGTCACTTCAATGATATTCGTGTTCTCACCGATATTAACCGTATAAGATTTATCGCCAATCGTTGTGGTCACCGTTATTGTGTCGCCGTCTGCGTTTACCTCGTCTACGGTGCCGTAAATACCTTGCAAGCCGGCCCGCTCGTCTTTATATAAGCCGTAAGCGTTGCCGTTGTTAACGTTTGACCGGTTCTTAAAAGTTTCCAATAATTGGGCTATTTGCTTTTGCAGGGCTACTATCTGCGCTTGCAATTCTTCTAGCGTGGGTTGGGACGCCGCCGCTGTTTCCGGCGCGGTAAACGCGACGCACCCGGCGCAAAGCAAAATTGCCGCTGTTTTTTTTAATATTTGCATAAAAATATGTTTAGGATTAAATAATTTAACGCTACAAAAAAAATCTTGCGCCGACCTTTAAATGAGTTATAAGACTACAGACTATAAATAAAAAATAACATATTTATTTTTCCATTAAAAGAAAAACGGCCGCCGCGGCCGTTTTCTCAAAATTTCGTTTTAATTACTCGTTTGAGTCTTGAAGGCAGGCGCCGCCCGGTATACCCATACCTTGCCCGTGCCGCCGTTCCATCCCGCCCATCATTAAATACTCGTCGGGAATATTATTTTGATCAGCCCATTGTCTAAGCTCTTCTTTTTGCTCTTGCATCTTTTCTCGCATTTCTTGGCGTTCTTCATCGGTTATATTTTGGCGCCCGCCCTCCTCCGGCTTATTGGCTTCGCGTTCGGCTTTTATCTCGCTATGTTTTTGCTCGATCAGATCGGCCTGCTCCTGGGTTAATTTACCGTCTTTTACCGCCTCATCCAGTCTTGTGGCGAATTCTTGTTGCGCCGCCTCTCTCCTTTGAGTCATCTGCTCTTGGCGTTCAACGCGCATAGCTTCTCTTTGCTCCTCAAAAACCGCTTGTACTTCGTTTTTATCAAGATTGAATTTATTGGCTACCGCCAGGATAAGGGCACTCATCGGGTTGTTGGGATCTTCTTCATTTGAACTTGCGAATGCCGTGCCAATTCCCGCGCCCGCAACCGCCATTGAAAGCACCCAAATTGCCAAATGTCTCTTTTTTATTGTTCTCATTGGTTTGTTTTCTTTAAATATTTGCGTCCGGTTGACGATGCCCGAACTTTTACGAACTTACTCCCGGGTGTTCGTACTATTTACTACAAGCCTCTGGCCATAATCTTTCAAACCATCTTGTGAATATAAAAAAACGATCCCGGGATTCCCCTATTGGATCGTATATGTCCGCCCCCGCCGAGGCTTAATGATTCGACCGCTGGATTTTGCGCAGACCCTTCTTACTGTTCGTTGATGGCCTCGCCGCGTATGCACCGGAAACAATATTTTAAATCCGCCCGCTTGCATAAGGCCCGCCGCGAATTTCATATCACCGTGCCATTTGTTGCCCGGTCCGGTCGCGTCGCAGATTAGCGCGTGGGGCTCTTTGGAAACCCTCTCGATAACTGATATGTTTTTGTCGCTGGGAGCCATATCTCCGGTATAGAGAATTTCCCTTTTACCGTAGAGCGCCACAGCTAGCGCCGGTACATTGCCGTGTTCCACCGTAACTAGTCGGGCATTGCCATAAGTACCCTGGCCTTCGCGCAACGTTAGCTTGGGTATAAAACCCGGCCTGCCCTCCAGCCTGGAAGCCGCGCGGATTGCCGTCGTGGTGCCGCGCGGACCGATTACTTCGATCGAGCCCGATTCTCCGCGGTATTTCTCTTGCAGCCTCTGGATTCCGTGCAGGAACAGGATAATGTCGTCGATATGATCCCTATGGCAATGAGTCAGGATTATGCGGCTAAAATCCATTAGTTCCCATCCGCTCATTCTCATGGCGGTACTGTAAGTGTTGACACCAGTATCCAGGATCGTCAAAATTCCATCCTGTTCGATCAATAGACAGCTTCCAGGCAGGCTCGGGTCCGAATACAGAAAACCTCCGGTACCCGCAAAACCAATTCTGGTTATGTTCAATAGAAGAAACCTCCTCCTTTGTAAATATGCTTGTAGCTTGCTAAGTTTATAACAAAAAAATCATTCGTCAATATCAGCCGCGAAAGCAGTGGCATCTTGAGTTGTTTGAATTAAATTCATTAGCCAAGGAACTCGTATTAAGCCAAAAAAATAGCAGCCGGTTTTAGCTGCTATGTCGCGGTTTAGACCGCTAGTTTTAGCCGTGGTACATTTAATACCAACTGGGCAGCCGTCGCCAATGCCATTTGGGCGGTTTTTTTTGAACTATCCTGCGTGACGACGCAAGTATCACGGACCACGCCACAAACAAAGCTGTCGATTGAATCCCTGCAAGAGGCGTAGGAGTATATCGAGCTTTCACTTCCCCTAATATTAATCCACTCATCGATTATGCAAAGCGCAACCGCTAGCTTTACACATTGCCGCATCGTCTCGCTCGCATATCTCGCGTCGATTAATCTGATCGCCTCATCAGCCGCAATCTTCCCGTCCGCCTCGTTAGTGTCGAACAATTTGATTATCAGGACGGCGGCGTATATCTCCGCCATGATCGTCAGATTTTCATCATTACCCGTGGATTCTTTGATCCAACCCCCTATTTTGTTCGCGATGTTGGCAGCTTCTTCTTTAATCAGCGGGCAATGTGTAATCTTGGTCTTCATTAAGCCATGGATATCGTAATTGTCGATCGCCCGTTCCAGAAGTCGTTGAGCCACTGCCATAATTATGCAAATGCGGGTTAAATCCTCATCTACATCTATATTTATAAGGTCCAATGCTTTCCGGCCCAATTCTTGGGCCTGTAGTATTCCCTCGTTGTTAATTTTTTTCACCCCGCAAAAAATATTCGGCCGGTATTTATTAAATCCCGACCACCTTTTTATACAACGAATATGATAAAAAGACAAGGATCAACTGATCTAAAAAACACCTTAACGATAATATAAGATAAATGCTTAACCTTGCGAACTCGCCGATTCAGGGATTTCTAATCTCATCCAGCATTCTAAAAAATTTTTCATCGGCATTAACTTCCGAAAAAAGCGTCTCGAAGTATTTTACCATAAAATCATAATGTTCCCGTGCCAGGCGTTTGCCGGGTTCAGTTTCCATTTTGTCCTTCAGAAAACGCGTATTGAAATAGAATTCTCGAAACGCCGTATCTTCTGGCGAGTAAACGGCCGTTTTTACCAGATCATTCTCTTTGTTGTGAATACCCGCCCCAACCTCGTTAGCGAACAAAAAAAGCCGTACCAAACCCACCGCGCCCAGCGCGTCCAGCTTATCGGCGTCATATACCGCCTTGGCTTCCGCGGTTTGGGGCCGGACTTCGCTTTTTGACCGGTGGCTTTCGACGCAGTGCACTACCGCCTCGGTTAATTCTTTTTGCGCCCCGCATTTTTTTAGTATCCGCCCGGCCTCCCGCCCGCCGATTTTGGCATGGCAAACCTTGCCCCGATTGCGGGTTTCCTCATTCCGGCCGATATCGTGCAGATATGCCGCCAGCTCAATGACAAGCATATCGGCGCCCGTTTCTTTGGCGATCAAGCGGCAGTTGTTTAAAACCCGCAGGCTATGGTCCCAGTCATGGCTTCCGTTCCTTCCGCCAAAATATTTTTCCGCTTCTGCTCTTACCGCTTCCGCAAGTTCCGGGCCCGCCAATTTTTTTTTGAAAAAAAACATTAAATTTTAAATCTGATCTTGGAATAGCGGCCAACCTTGGCCGCGGCGATCAGATTTACGATTCCGAACGCTACCAGCACCAAACTCACCAGAATACGTAAAAGCTCCGGATAAACTACGATCGCGATCCCGCAAATAATCGCGAACACTCCGTTCCATATCAGATTTTTCATCAAATGGCGCAGCGACTTGATGATGATTTCTATTTGTTCCATTTTTTTGTTACGTAATTTGTTACGTAGCATGTTACGTAGCAAGCTACGTAACATGCTGTTTTTCTATTATAACAAAATCATTGCCCGTTTTTTAAATACAATTCAATATTGTTAAGATGTTCTTCGTAGCTTGCGGCGCAACGTGTCGTTCCGTCGTTCCCGTGAAGATAATAAATGCAATCGCTTTCTGCGGGTGCCAATGTCGCCTCGATCGCCGCGACCCCCGGACTGCAAATCGGGCGCGGCGGCAATCCTTTGTTGGCGTAGGTATTGTAAGGCGAATCTATCGCCTTGTCCGCGGCTCCGGCTGGCGACCACCAGCCGCTTCCCGTGTCGCCGCGCGCGTATTGCAGTGTCGCATCGGCGCCCAGTGCCATTCCCTGTTCCAGCCGGTTCCAGAGTATTCCGGCGATCAAGGGCATATCGGCGGTATTTTTGGCTTCGCGCTGGACAATCGAAGCAAAGGTTAGTCCCGTTGTCCATTTAATATTTTGCTCGTTAAATTGCGGCAAAAAAACCGCGAACGCTTCATTGAACCGCGCTTGCATCCGGGCCGCAGTTTTGCCCGGTTCCTCATCGACTGGTATCAGGTAAGTATCGGGAAAATATACCCCTTCGATATAATTCGGCATCGATGCCGTGTCGACGGTTAACCATTTGTTTTTTTGGTCTTCATTCCAGCCTAGCTCGCTGGAAAGCGCCTCGGCCGTTTCTTCTTTTCTTAATCCCTCGGGGATGATGATCCACTTCATATAAGGATCTTCTTGGAGTGCGCTGGCAACCTGCGTTTCATCCATCGTTTTGGAAAGTTTATAGCCTCCCGCAACGAAAGCCAGAATACCCGGTTTTATTGCGGCCTTAAACGCCCCCTCATCCCCGATGAATCCTTGGTCAAGTAAATTTTTGGCTACCATATCAACGCCGTTTTGCCCGATCGCAATCGTAAACCGCTCCATTATCCGCTCGGTCGTCGCGGTCTCCTCTGCATTCTCCGCCGGCAAGATCTCGCTGGCGGGTTCGGCTTCGCTTTTCGCTTTAATTTCCGCACCCGATTCATCTTCAAATTCGATTGGAGTTAGCTCGCTTTGGGAAGTTTGGGTTTCGGCGGGTATTTCCACTTCACCGGAACTCCCGGCCGCCGGTTCGGTTTGGTCATCGGTATTCGCGCTTCTTTTGTTTTGATTTGCGCCCAAATAAAAAACCGCGGCCGCGGTAAGGCCGACAACCGCAAAAACCGTCAAAATTTTTATAACTCGTTTATCCATCATAAAAAAATAGAACCGGTGCTTTAAATTAACATCCGGCTCAACTCGTTCGGCAAATATGTTTAAAGTTCAATCGCCGGTTATCCCGCTCGCAAACATAAACAAGATGCAGACACCCTTCGCAGGTGCATGACAGTTCCAGCAATAGTCCGATATGAAAAAAATCCTTTGTGCAAAAACCGATTCTGGTCATAATAACCTCCGTATTTTGGGTTATACTTACCCATTCTTAACCTATACCATCCATTCAAAAAATCAAGCATTCGTATCGATCGCGATATTTATAAGTAATCGACCACCGGACTAAAGCCCGGTGGCTTTGTTGAAAACCTGGTTACAGGTTTTCAATATTCGCCGGCTAATCGCCGGCAAGATGGCTTTGTTGTTAGTGTATCAATTTGTCAAACAGCGACGGCTGGTTGACTTGATTGTGATGGTTTTGATGCTTCACGTAGCGTCGGAATAAGGTATTCATCAATGCCAATGGTCGACACGAAATATCCTCTGGCCCACAGCGATTCTTTTTGATAAAGACCGTGGGACCGTTTGATCTTTTTCTTCAGCCAGGCTGATGATTTGCCTTTGATAATCTGCATCACCCATGATATCGAATCCCTGGGCGTGGCCAGAATGCAAAGATGGATGTGATCGTCCTGGATACTTAATTGCAGGATTTCCCAGCGCTTCCACTTGCAGATCATTTCGAAGATTCTTCTCAATTCGTATTTTACTTTTGTATGGGCCAATACCTTGGCGCGATATTTGGGTGTCCAGACGATGTGGTACGTATTTTAATTCGTAGAAACAATGTGTTAATGTACGTATTGTACGATTGTGGTAATTTGCAGACATAATTGTTGCTAAAGCCACCCTGCCGGGTGGCTTTAGCATGCGGCATTGCCTTCAAACATACACCCCGGCTAAAGGGTTTAGATGCTAAAAAACAGCCGCGCGAGCGCCGGCTGTCAATGTTCGCCGCCGTTGACCTTAATTCCTAGGGATTCCAGATTTCCTCTGGTGTCATGAATAAAAGAATAACCAATATATAGCACATTACAATCATTTTGTCAAGAGTAGCTAAGGAAAAATTAACGGTTGCGTATAAAAAAGCGGCAGTAAATTCATACTGCCGGCACTATCTACCAGGTAAAATCCTTGGTATATTTCACTATCACCCCGTGATCCTCCAGCTGCTTCCGTGCCGCTTCAAGATCGGCGTCGCGGATAAAGCAACAGGCATCCCAAGCGACATAGGTTTCAAATCGCTTGGCGGAGCTGATCGCGGTTAAAGTCGGGCATACCGGAATCGCGGAACCGATCACAATTACCCTATCCGGATCAAGCATTTGCACGAATTCGGGCAGGCGCGGAATATCAAAGGAATCATAAATATCCTCTTCAACACCGGTGCCTTTTTTGAACTCCACCTTCACATTGGTGGTGTCCAGGTCGGGATCGTATGCTGCGCCTGGTTTCATGGGTACGCAGTGCGCGCCCCATTGAAAAAAGCTGACGTGGGGTATTGGTTTCAAGGGGTGCCAATCAACGGTGGTGACCACATAGGCTGGGCTTAACATCAGCCGATTCATATTTGGGATGGCGGCAACGCCGTCGATATGGAAGGCGCCGTGTGGCCTGGTAAAATCCACCTGTTGTTCGACACCCAGGACAACTGTCCTAGAGTCGATCTTAACTACAGACATTATCCTCAATCCTCAATATTCATATCTAACTCGCTCTCGTCTTCCTTCATCCGCTGGGCAACTTGTTCCTTGAGCTTTTTCAACTGCTCGCTTTCGATCACTTTATATGTTTCTAGCGGGCCGTCGAATTCTGCTAGCTGTTCGGCTACGAATGCCTTGACCAGCAGTGTCGCCGGATTCTCGAATGGTTCCACGTCGGGGCAACCCCACAACGGTACCAACAGAGGTACAGCTCTTACGATGTCGCCGCCGCTCGGTGCGGATTCTTCCAGGCACGCAACTATATCCATGAACGCCTTGTTGCCGGTGTTATAGCAGCGCCATACCTGTACCTGGCCGGGAATTGTCTCCTTGCCCGGGGTATCGGACAGCTTCATTACGGGTATCCCGCCAATCGTGCACATCTTGAAAATGACGCCGGCAACATACTTGATCTCGGCGGCAAGTTTGGTGCCGATGCCGAATCCCATAACCGGAAAATCCAGCGCCTCGGTGATCCGGGCAATTTTTACGGCATCCAGGTCGCCGGTCAAAATGATGCCGACATCCTTAAAGCCGTATTTATCCAACAACTTGCGGCAGAACCTTGCTTCGTCGATGAGGTCGCCGGAATCGATCCGGATACCCTTGAACGCCTTCCTTCTGTCCTCGCGGCTCATTGCCGCCAAAATGGCGTGCTTGATGCCCAGCTTGAACCAAATGGTATCGATCAACAGGATCGTGCCGGTGGGGTTGTCGTCCAGCCACCGCTCGAACGCGACCTGCTGGAAGTGCTTCTTTCTGCCTTTGTCGTCGTATTCCGGCCACCGTAGATATTGAATAAATGCCATGACCAGATAATGTGCCATTGTGCCCACACTGGGCACGCCCAGGCGGAATGCCGCTTCCATGTCCGATGTATCGTCGAACCCGCCGATTATAGCGGCTCGGGAAACATCGATTGAGCGGTCAACATTCCCGTCGCGTCGCAGGGAGAACACCGACATGAATACTTTAGTGTTCCACTTGTTCTTTGACGCGCGGCACATCTCCATGGCATTATGGGCCACGGTTATGGCCAGATCAAATGCGTGGATCGCGGCCACCTCAATGAGGTGGACCGACCACAGCTCCCCTTCCACATCCATGAAAGGTTCACCCTTAAACATGATCGTTCCTTCTTTAACGCCCCTTATCCGGCCTCTGAAACTGCTGTTGCGCAGCAGCACATTGGCCAATCGGGTAAGTAGCGCCCGGTCTTTCCGCAGAAACTCCGCGTGCGGTTCGTCCAACTGGGGATTTGCCAGCTTGGCCACCAGCTTGTAAAAGCCGGTTACCGGCGCGTAGGCGCATTTTCTCTGGGTCAGATAATAAGCGGCCTTCTGCAAACCAAGCTTGCCGCCGGTCGGCGTGGTCGCATTGTCGCCCAGGAAAAAGTTGGCCATGACCGCGTGATAGCGGTCCATCAGGAAGTAGAACATGAAAAGCCAATCCATTCCCAAGCCTCCTTGAACTTTGTTCTGATATCTATTCGGTTGAAAGGTACTTTCCTTGCTTTGGCCGCGCAAATTGCTTTGTGAGGCCAAAAAAGGATTGGAGAAGGCCTATATCAGGACATCTCCAAATTCAATGAAATGGCACTTTGTGGGCGCGATGCTTATCTTAATTTCGCTGCCATTGGCCACGTTTACCAGCCGGCGGCCGTCAACCACCAGGCGCGCGGCATTGTTCGGCGCGACCGTGATCGAGCACTCGCCTTCTGCGGGTAAAACGTAAGCAGCGCGGTTTTCCACAGCCACTCCCATCAGCTTGAGGACGATTTGGCTCTCCTTGATGATGATTGGCCCGCCCAAATTTCGGTTATAGCCGGTTGATCCCGTCCGGGTCGCCAATAACACGCCATCGCCCCAAAACGGAAAAGATAAATTGCCAAACCTAACAAAAAGCCCGATCGTCTTTACTTCGCTCCGCTCGACGTAAATATCGTTTAACCCCTCGGCGGTGATCCCCTTCTTCGGCAGGAAGCCGGAATTGGTGTATCTGACCGCCAAGCGGTTGCGGGCGGTAACGCTATACTCGCCCCGCATCATCATCTGCAGTTTTTTGGCGACATCCTCGGAATTAGGCTCAATATTGGTCAAAAAACCGAGGCGGCCGAAATTAACTCTAGCTATCGGCACGACGCGGTCTTTAGGCAATCTATTGGCCACATCAAGAACAAAGCCGTCGCCACCCAAAGAAACTGCCGCCTGGGCGTCCGGCATATCGCCATTCAAGACGACATCCATTCCCATCCCGCGCAACCACTTTTCTATTTCTAGGCCGGCGCGTATTGCTTCCAGTTTTTCCGGATGGCTGAACAGCCAAAACTTAGAGATTCCTTCCAAAACATTCCTCCATGCGTTAAAGCGGATAGCTTAAGTATAATAAAATATCAAATTAATTATGTCAAGAATAAAACTCCATTGACGAAAACAATTTTTTATTTTAAAAGCAATATGCGGCATTCGCCGCGGTATAGATATTAAGTTCGTTTAAAAAGGAGGTGAAAAAATCATCAAAAAACCCGGCTTTTTGCGCGTTGCCGCGGTTAGTCCGGATTTTTTGCTCGGAGATCCGCAATCCGCCGCGCAAAGCATTGTGCGGCTCGCGCGGCAAAATTGGCAAAAAAACGCGCCCGGCTTATCGTTTTTCCCGAGCTGGGTTTATCGGGATATACAATCGCCGACATGTTTAACCAGGAGCTGATCCAGGAGGCAACTCTTGCCGTATTACAGTTGGTTTGCGAAGAGACAAAAGATATTGATGCGATACTGGTTGTTGGCACGCCTCTATGGATTGATACCGCGCTTTTCAATGTCGCGGTCGTAATTGACCGGGGCCGGATCGCGGGAATTGTTCCCAAGAGTTTTATCCCTACCAGTAATGAATTCTATGAAGGCCGCTGGTTTGCGGGAGCGGATTCATTGTTGCAGAATGAAGTAACTGTCCTGGGCCAAAACGTGCCGATTGGCACCGATATCCTGTTTCGGTCAAAACAAAACCGCACGGCGGTAATCGGTATTGAGATCTGCGAAGATTTGTGGGTGCCCGTGCCGCCAAGCTCGTACGCCGCCCTGGCGGGAGCAACGGTCATCGTAAATTTATCGGCATCCAACGAACTGGTCGGCAAAGCCGAATACCGCACCGAACTGGTTAAAAACCAATCCGGCCGCTGTATCTCTGCCTACGTCTATGCCAGCGCGGGTACGTGCGAATCGACAACCGATGTTGTTTTTGGCGGGCATTGCCTGGCGGCGGAAAATGGCCGGCTGCTCGCGCAAAATGAGCGGTTTGTCCAAGGGCCCGACGGAATTATTGTCGATCTCGACACCGAGGGGCAGGTCCAGGAACGGATAATGACAACAAGTTTTGCTCAAAGCGCGCGTAAAGTTAACAATAAATACCGCGTTATCGGCATAAACTTGGCCGTGGAAACCCCGGAAAAATTACTCCGGCCCAACCCCGCTTCCCCGTTCGTCCCGGATGACCCGGCCGAGCGCGCGAAAGCTTGCGAGGAGGTCTTCAATATCCAGGTTGCGGGTCTTGCCAAACGGTTAAGATCAATGGAGGATCGCATGTTCGCACGCCGCAAAAAAGGCGACCCGCATGTTATCATTGGTCTTTCCGGCGGTCTCGATTCAACATTGGCATATTTGGTGGCGGTTAAGGCATTTGAGGTTTTAAGCTATGACCCGGCAAATATCCACATTTACTCGATGCCGTACAAGGGATGCACGAGCCGCGCCACGCGGTCCAATGCCAATAAGCTGGCCAAGGCGCTTGGCATCAAACTGGAAGAAATACCGATCGACAAGCTGGCCGCCGAGACATTAAAAGCCTCCGGTCATGACGGCTTGGCCCAGGATGTGGCGTTTGAAAAAGCGCAGGCGCGCGACCGCACGCTGATCCTTATGCAAAAAAGCAACTTTTATCTTCCGTCGATCGTCGTTGGTACCGGCGACCTGTCCGAATTGGCACTTGGTTGGTGCACTTTCAACGGCGACCACTGGTACGCTTCGGTCACCGGTAATAAAAAAATGGCCCGGACGCTTAAGGCCATATTGGCAACCCCGATCAGCCCGGAATTAACCCAGGTTGCCTCCGGCAAGATCGCCCAGAAGACCGAAGAGATCATCGGCCCGTATGCCCTGCATGATTTCTTCCTGTATCACATGGTGCGGCGCGGCTCCCGCCCCGCAAAAATTGTCTACCTGGCGGAACTTGCGTTTGCCGGAAAATTTTCCCGCCAAGTTATAATTAAATGGCTTAAGGTGTTTGTCGTCCGGTTCTTCGACGCCCAGTTCAAGCGTTCGTCAATGCCCGACGGCCCGCGGGTCGGTTTAGTTGACCTTTCCCCGCGCGGCAGTTTGCGCATGCCTTCCGACATGCTGCCCCAGGCCTGGGTCAGGGAAATGAAAGATTTGTAAGTAAGCCCATAAGTTTGGCGCCGTATCAGTCCGGCGCCTCTTTTTTTACCGAGACCAGTATAAAATTTGGTATTCACCGGCTCAATTTAAAAGCCAAGGCGATTATTTGCCTTGGCATTTTTTGTATTATTACTCTAGCGCTACCTTGTTCTCTACCTGTTCGTAGAGCATTAAAGTCATCAAAGACTTTGCGTCCGGCAGTTGCCGTACCAGCTCGGCCAGCGGATGCAGGGGCTTGATCGTGACAATGATATTTTCCCCTTCGGATCGAAGCCCGGCAAGGGCTTTGTCGATCTTTTCGATCTCGCTTCTTGGCATCCTTTTTATGCCCACATACGGAATGAATAACTCATCTGTGCCTCCCGGGGAAACATAAATTCCCGGGCAGTCCATTCCGTATATCAGGGTTGCCAGGTTTGTCAGCTGTCCCGGCTCGATCTCCAACCCGGTTTCTTCTTTGATTTCCTTCACAGCTTTTTGGGCGATCTTTTGCGCGCCGCCCATGGTTCCGGCGATCAATTCCAACAAGTCGGTCCGCCCGACCGCAAGCCTGGCCTGCCGCGTCAGGACAACATAATCGTTATCCATTTCATCGCGCAGGATCAGCAGGATCACTGCCGACGGGCCGCGCAAATAGACCGCGACGGAATCCTTGTTCCCGTCCTTGTCCTCAATGTAGGCGTCGATGAACATGAAGCCCACGTTGCTCCCGAATTTCTTCGCCGCCAGTATATTGATCGCCTTGACCTTAACGCTGGGATCCATATTCCGGCACCATTGCCAGAAAGGCTCGTATTGGTAAAATTGTTCCTCGGTCAGTCTCGTATTAAAGACAACCTCGACCTCGTTTCCGTGGATAGAAATGCTGGTTTTCTTTAAATAAGGGTCTTCCATGCCGTTTACCTCCCGCTGTCTTATTTCAAGAAGCTTGCCTGCAAATCGCAAGCTAAATGATTATGAAACTATTAAAAAATAATGTCAATGATGATGCGAGATAAATTAAGCGACACTCCTAAAATAGTAACTGGGCCGCGTAACCCGCCAGTACGCTAATAAAAAATAGCATTCCTAATATCATAAAAATGTTTTTCTTGTTGCTTTCTTCGCGCGCGAGAACTAACAGGCCTAGCCCTCCGCTGGCGCACAAACCGGCCAGGGTTGCGCCGTAAGTGATTGTCCCCGCTAGGTAAAGCTCGGTGATCGCCACCGACGCCGCGCAGTTGGGAATAAGCCCGACTAGAGCCGCCGCAATTGGCTGCCACAGCTGGCCCGCCGCCAGAATCTCCGCCAGGCGTTCTTGCCCCACGCTCTCCATTAGTAAACCCAAAACCGCCGATATCGCAAAAAGAAAAACAAATATCTTGGCCGTATGTACTACAGGATGCATTATTAATTCCTTAGGGTTGAATTTCTTTGACGAGGCATCTGCCGCGTGCCCGCAGCAGGCGGCTTCGTTGGCAATAGTTTCGTGGTGGTGCGCGGCGCTGTCGCGACCGCCTTTTGCCGCCGCAACGTGTTCCAGCACTTTGCGGTTTTGTTTTCGCAGGGCCAGATCGATCGCGTATCCCGCTCCCATGCCGATAAGAATTTTTGTCGTTATTAGCGGTAAAACTAGGGCCGCGCCCGCCGGGTCGGAAAGCAATATTGGCAGAGCTTCATCGGAAGTGGAAAGATAAACGGCTAGCAGGGTGCCGATCGTTGCCAGTCTTTGCGTGTATAGCGCGGTGGCGATTACCGAAAAGCCGCATTGAGGAAAAGCTCCCGCCAATGCTCCTACCGCCGGACCCGCGCTTCCCGCGGTCTGCACGCCCTTTCGAATTGAACTGCCGAATTTGAATTCAAAAAGTTCGATAGCGATGTAAATCGCCAAAAGCAATGGCACCATGCGCGCAGTATCATTGAGCGCATCAATAAGAATTTCGTTTATCATTGTTTTTTATAACCCTGGCATTTGGCGCAGATTCCGAACATTTCAATGGAATGTCCCATTACCTCAAAACCTTTGATTTCCGGATTGGATGCCGCCTCGCAGGCCCTTTCGCTTATTTTTACGGACTTGATGCTTTTGCAATTCAAACAAAATAAATGATGATGGTGTACTCTGTCCGCCAGCTCGTAACGTATTTCGCCATCGGCCAAAAAAACACTTCGGATCGTGCCCTCACGTTCCAGAAAAGCCAGCTCCCGGTAAACAGTGGTTTTGTTGGCCGGACACTTTCTGGCCTTAATTTTTTGTATTATCTCGCTTGCGGTAAGCGGTTTCCCGGGTCGTCCCAAAATCGCTACCAAAGTTTGACGGCTCTTGGTAATCCTGGCTCCTCCCAATCGCAATTTTTTTATTATATCCTGCAATTTCATTGGCTATATTATTGCAACTAAGTTGCATTTAGTCAAATTAAAGAGTCTATTATCCCAAGGTTTGCTCCCGCGGACATATCCAATCTTCGACGTTGTGTAAGATTGTGCGAGCATCTGTGTAATAAACTATATACGCAAAGCCGCCGTTCCGTCCCGCACTATGAAAAAAAGAAAAAAACGGCTATACTTTATTTATAAGCTCGCAGCCTGCCTCTGCGCGCCCAAAGGCAAAGATTTCGCAAAAAGAGTAATAATATTAATAACCGTAAAATAAATGACCAAATATTTTGGAAAGATTTCGGGTTTTGTTTTTTCGGTCTTAGCGGCCACCCTGGCCGGTGTCCTGCTGACATTCGATGCTGCCAACGCCGCCGGGCTTCAATTGGGTCGCGACCTCTATGTCGGCAGTACCGGCGCCGACGTGCAAAGCCTTCAGCAGTTTCTTAATAATAACGGCTATACGATTTCATCGGCCGGGGCCGGTGCTCCGGGACACGAAACCGTTTATTTTGGCGCACTAACCCGCGGCGCCCTGGTTCGCTTTCAGGCGGCCAATGGTTTGAGCCAAACTGGCGTTATTGATAGCGCCACTCGTACCGCGCTAGCTAATTACGGCGGCACAACTCCAGGCGGCAACTCCATCCAGTCGATGATTGAGGTGCTTAAAGCCCGGATTTCTGAATTGCAAAAACAGCTCGCGGCAATTCTTTCCGGAGAAAACAATGATACCGGCAACGGCCCCAACATAATTGCTTTAAAAGCCGCCGACGGCGGCGATGAAGGCGCGCTCGATACCAAAGATTTCATCACGATCACTTTTGACGCGCCAATCAACCCGGAATCGATCAACGGCGATCTTGATGAGGGTGAAACCGTGACTGGCGTCGCATCTTCGACTACGGGCGGCGTAAGTATTTCCAATTCGGGTAAGGTGACCATTAAAAACATTGCTCAATTCGATATTGGCGAAGTTGACGATTCGGGAAGCTTCACTTCCAAAATCGCCCTAAATTCGACCGGCAAGATATTAACCATTACCTTAACTAGCGGTAGCGATGTTGAGATTACCGATGAAGACTTCGGCAGTGTAACGCAGTTGGGCGGCAAGGTTAAGGACAAAGATGGCAACACCATGGAAGAAGATGAAGGCGTGATTGATGCCACAGGAACTTTCGGCGGCGAAAGTGACGATGACGACGAGGACAGCAATGAAGATTTGGCCATTGAATCTGTAGTGGTTTCTAATGGCGGCGATGATGACTATATTGATGAGGGTGACTACATTAAGATAACCTTCAATCGCGAAATTGATCCCGAATCCATCAACGATGATCTTGAAGCCGGCGATTATGTAACTGGCGTGGCCTATTCCGAGCCGGGTGGTGTAAGCGTCTCAAGTGTTGGACGTGTGACCGTAAAGGGAATCCTGGCCTTTACCGCCGGCGAAGTGGATATTGATACAACCGCCCAGTTCTCAACGAAAGTGGCGCTTAATTCGGGCGGTAAAGTTTTGACAATAACTCTCACCGACGGAGACTCGATCGGCATCGAAGATGAGGATTTTATGGCCGCGGCGCAAATTGGCGGCGTTGTTGAAGACGACGATGGTAATGAAATGGACGCCGATTCCAGTATCGACGACCCGACCGGCACCTTTGGCGGTAACAGCGTTTCCGATGGCGACGGGCCGACAATTGACTCGATTGTGGTAGCCGATGATGATAGCGAGGGCTACGTTTCTGTGGGTGATACGATTAAAATCACTTTTGACGATGCCATTGACCCGGCGTCGGTAAACGATGATCTCGAAGAGGGCGAAACTATTACGGGCGTCGATTCCGCCGAAACCGGAGGTGTAACCATATCTTCCGCCGGTAAAGTAGTTATAAAGAATATTGCTTCATTTGACCTCGGTTCTGTTGATTCTTCTGGTTCGTTTGATGTTTCGATCGAACTTGACGATGATGGCGAAGTCTTGACCATCGCTCTTGAAAGCGGCAGCGATATCGAGATTATTAGCGAAGATTTCTCCGCCGCGGCGCAAATTGGCGGTACGATCGAAAACGAGGATGGCGACGAAATGGAATCTGATTCTTCTATCGATGATCCGGACGGTACTTTCGGCGGCGATAATGAAGGCGGCACGCTTTCTATCGACTCAATCGAATTGGATAATGGCGGCGACGACGACTATCTGGACGAGGGAGATACGATCACAATCTCTTTCAGTGATGAAATTGATCCCGAATCAATAAATACCGATCTCGAAGCCGATGGCGAAGTGGAAGACATTTCTTACTCTAAGGTGGGGGGGGTAAGCATCTCCGAATCCAGCGGCAAAGTAACCGTAAAAGGGATTGCCACCTTCACTTTTGCCGAGGTTGACGATTCCGAGAACTACACCGTTACGCTATCGCTTAACGATGATGCCGATGAACTGACAATCGAGATCACCGATGGCGATGCGGTCGAAATAATCGATGATGAATTTGATGCCAATACGACTCAAATCGGCGGCTACGTCGAAAACGAGGATGGCGACGAAATGGAATCTGATTCTTCTATCGATGATCCGGACGGTAGCTTCTAAAACTACCGCCAACAAAAAACCACCCGCGGGTGGTTTTTTGTTTATATAAGAGTTTCTAGTCTATCCCCTATCTGCCGCAAATATTAATATCGTCTTGCCCAATAGTTATTGAGGGCTATTTGACAGACGGTTTGCTCTGCCCCAAAAATGACCTCGAGGCTATCACTTCATATTGCGGGAGGCCCGTAGAAAGCTATTTATCAGCACGCGCTTGCTCGTTGCGCGGTTTTAATTGGATGGTATTCATCTATCTACCAGAATCCCCCGCCGGCTTTGCCGCGGGTATGAATGGCTGCCTGTAGCATAGTGGAGTCGGTAAACAAACCTTTCTTGACGCGTAGCGTAAGCGGAGCGGAAGGAATACTTCGGGGTTCATCGTTTCGGGTACGAACCGCACAGCAGCCAGCCCCAGGGTAGTTTATTCTGTCCGCATTATAGAAAAACAGGCGCACAAAAAAGTCCGGCGACGACACCGGACCTTTTTAAAACAATGCTTTAAAAAATGCTAATTTTGCAGGCAGCTTCCCGCTCTTTGGCTGGCGTTACCGTTCAACTCCCAATACTGGCCGCAATCGTTATAAGCTAAGTTATCTTCGGAGCATTTGCCGCTCAACCCATTGCAAAAGGTCGAAGGATCGCCTTTGATTGCGCCTGGGCAAGCATCAAACAAATCATTCATCGACAGCACGCACTGGTAACGGCATTCATTTGACGAACCGCATCTTTGCCCGGTATCAATTATGTCGTTCCGTCCGCCGATCTTGACCGATTCAATAGTTAACTTGAAAGGCCGCCAATGGTTTTCCTCGCTTTCGAATTGGCTAATGTATCCGGTCGCCTCCACAAACTTGCCTTTATACTTCTCGAAAGTATCGTTATCAATCTGAAAATAATTGCTGATTGCCGCCGACATTGCGTTAATACCCGTTATTTTGCCCACCACCGTGATCCGCCCATAACCGCTGCCCGGGTCGCTGATCGCCATATTCTCTCTTGGCTCCTCGCGCACAACTTTATAAAGATAATAATGTGGCGGTTCTTCTTCCGCTGCGGTTACGTTTATGTAATAAATCAGCCAGCCGCCTGCAAGGATTGCGATAATCGAAAACATCACTAAATGAAGCCAGTCCGCAGTTCCTTTGTTTAGCATTATTTTTTATAATATTGATATTTATTTATTTTATCACGAATGTTTTTTTTGGAAATCCGCGGAAATCAATTCTCCACGGGATTTAGTAGAATTGTCCTCGCTTTCGCCCTTTCTGCTCGCCACCTGCTGGCGCCGGGCATTGTGGCCACATTAAATTGGAATAGTGGTGCGTCGGCATTAGCCTCCCTACCAGTCGTGAAATTCGATAGGTATAAGTGGTACGAAATTCGGCAAGTCTGCCGAATTTTTCACCACCAACTGGCAATAAACAAAGAAAAAACTCACCTCCTGCAAGGGGTGAGTTTTAACTCCTTTTGATGCCAGTTGGCTGGCCGTCTGGGACGAAGTTGGAACTAAACTAAAAATTACCTATTAAATACCTCAAAACCTTCCCTCTCTTGCTCAACCGTCTCCTTGGCTTCTTTCAACTTAAGCGCAAGTTCATCATCTTCTAAGCCGCCCAGTTTAACATATTTAACCAGTTCATCGATTATATCTATGATATCGTTGCTGGAAGAGCCCCCCCTTTCCTATGACTTTCTTAATTTCTTCGGCAACCTCCAATACACTATCTTTACGGGTTTGCAATGCATTAGCGGCCATGGAACAAAATGAAAAAACATCAGTATTCTCATCGAACTTTATTCCTAATACGTCCGCTACAATTCTTTGATAAGAATTAATACTCATATTTCTTGGTTTAATTTTTTATAGTTTATTTATTATATCACAGCCTCATTTAATGAATCATCGCAAGCTTAATAAATAACATAAAAAGCAGCGATGCCTTTCCATCAAATTAAGAATAGCTAATTTTTAATCCTAAATCCATCGGCCGGCCGCCTGGGACGAAGTTGGAACGGAATTGATATGTGTATAAAAAAAGGGAGGCAAGGCCATAATATCCTGAGAAGGAGGTAGAAATAACGGTTTATCCATTATGTGGTTGCCTCTCGTGTACTAATCAACGATATCGATTGAGACTTCAATCACTTTGCCGGTCAATTGTCCCGTGGCGGTAAATTCCAATTTGCCTTGCGGGGCGGCAAATGTCGGCCAGCTAAAAAAAATGCCGCCGTCCTCATCGGGATAGTTGCCATCAAATTCCAGGCCGCCGTCCTCGATTTTAGGTCTTATTTTAACAGCCTCTCTTGCATCATAATCACCGGTACTGGGAGTAAAACCGGTCAAATAGAAACTGTACCAGTCATCTTTTGCGCGTGGATTGCCGGGATAAAAAACTTTAAAACCATAACCGACTCCGGCACCTCCCGGGGTATCGCCTTCAAGCACGATCTCATGCACCCCCGGGCGAAGGTCGGGCATTGTAACCGTCTTGTCGACAACCCCGAGGCTGTCGGCGGTCAAATCGCCCAAGTCGTAGCGACCGCAATTTACGGGATAATTTGGTTTAAATCCGGGGAAAACGATATGAACCTTTTCTCCCGGAAAAACTCCTATCGGGAAATTACCTACCTCTTCACCTTTTACAGTATCAACCGGCGGTTGGTAAACCATGCCGTTACCTCCTTGCGCCTCCGGATCGTCACTTACAAAGTAAGGGGCAATGCCTGTTTTTACCGCAACCGCCTTATCAACGCCCACCGACACTTTCATCATTTTACCGGTATACCGGCTTTTAGCCGTTGCTTCAAATTTTTCCTGGCCTTCCAAAATCGGGAACTGGACAAATATCCCGCCGTTTTCATCGGGCGAAAGAGTGGCGTATTTTTTATCGCCGTAAACAACGTCTACAATTTCGGAAGCATCATGGCTATTTTTGGGATTGAATATATTAAAGTAAGCTGCGTATACGGTCCCGGCAAGTGGCCTACCAGGTGTATTAAATAGGTGGCGCCTTACAAGAGGATTACCATCCTCGCCGGTTCCCGAAAACTCGATAGAATGCATTCCGGGGCTCATTTCAGACAAACCCGAAACCGTCCCGGTAACAACGCCGTTCTTATCGCTCCTCGTGTCGCCAATATCGACCGTTTTAATAATGAATTCCGACGGCAAATCCTCAGCTTCCTTATTTTCTGCAACTGTCGGTAACGCTACGCCATCGGAATCCGGATTACCCACATTTTGAACATTACCCCTCTCCGCTATCGGCCCGCGGGATAAAAGACCGAATTTAAGCAAAAAATAAGTCCCGGCCGTAACTCCCGACGCCACCAAAAAAACAAGGACCGCGCTAATTATTATTTTCCGCATTTTATTGTATTTATCTCCCCTTTTTATTATACCAAAAACCGGCCTTTTAGGGGCGGTTTTTGTACAAAAATCACTGGCTGGCCGTCTGGGACGAAGTTGGAACAGCTTTGGTTAATATTTAAAAAATTAGAGCTCGCGGTATTCGCAAGCTCATTTCAAACATTGGCGTTCTAATTTTTAAATTAAAGCCCTTGCTCTATTAACAATTGCGGTTACAGTTTTGGCTTGTTCATCATCAACCATAGCAATCAAACCCATAGCCATAGAATTAACGATGCCCGCTCTTGTTATTGGCGTTAAACTTTGATCTGCAAGAGCTTGCTCCATAAGAGCCACAATCCCCTGAAAAGCTTCCGAATTCATAACTTGATTGTAGCATAAATATTTAAATTAGTCAATAGCTGCGGGGCATGGATTCGAACCATGATAAACGGATTCAAAGTCCGTTGTCCTACCATTAGACGACCCCGCAATTACAACCATGCCCATTGCATGGTTCTTTTAAAGAGTTGCTTTTACCAACGAATTATACCAATTTTAGGCAATTGCGCAAGCTTCCACAATCGCCAGCTCAAGCGGCAGCTGCGGAATCGGCGAATATTTTATCTTTTCCTGTGCCGCAAGGAATATTTCCACGATATGCTTGATTTTTTCGGTTCCCAACTGGATAGTCAGCGACTTAACCCGGGCAAACTCCTCGTCCGTCAGGCCAACTACCAGTGCGCTGTCGTTTTTTGCCTCCGCCGCGCCCATGATCGATAATATTAGCGCCTGCCGGAAGTAACTCACGGCGTTCTTCGCGTACTCTGCGGTGTCATATCCGTTTTCTACGATCTGGTTAAGATAATTCACCGCTCCAGACGCATTATTTTTCGAAATCATCTCGGCCAGATCCCCCACGGCTATTACTTCAGTCATTCCCAATACTTCCCGGATGTCGTCAGTTTTAATCTGGTTTTTTTTGCCGCTGTGCCCGGCAAAAACCAGTGCCTGCCCCAAAAGGCTTTCCGAGTCGCGCACCGACCCGCCGCCCGCCAGCGCCACTAATTCCAGCGCGGCTCTTTCAATCTTTACGCCTTCAAGTTCGGCGAGCTTTTGCAGTCTGGCTGTCAGTTTGGAAAGATTTAATTTATGAAATTGGAACCTCTGGCAACGTGACAAGATCGTTGGCAATATTTTGTGCAGTTCAGTTGTGGCCAGTACGAATATTGCGTGCGCCGGAGGCTCTTCCAGGGTCTTTAACAGCGCATTGGCCGCGTCCTTTGACAGCTGGTGGCATTCATCAATGATAAAAACCTTATATTTCAATTTTGTAGGAGCAAACTTAATCCCCTCGCGCAATTCACGAATATCGTCGATTCCCCGGTGGGAGGCTGCGTCAATCTCGATGAGATCAATCGCCCGGCCCGACTGGATTTCTACACAATTGGCGCATTGGTTGCAGGGTTCGGCCTCGCCGGCTTTTCGGTTCAGGCAATTTAACGCCTTGGCAATGATGCGCGCGGTCGTTGTTTTTCCGCATCCCCGCGGACCCGAAAACAGATACGCGTGCGCCACATGGCCTTCTTTGATTTCGTTGGAGATGGTTGTGGTAACGTGTTCTTGGCCGGCCACATCCGCGAATTTCTGCGGCCGGTATTTGCGATATAATACTAAGTTTTCCATAAATCCATTTTTTAATTCAATTTTCAAAATAATCGGCAAAGATCGAAGTTATTTTTTAAAAACAAAAAATTTGTATCCGATAAAATTCCACGCGAAAGTAACTAACACCGCACCGATTCCCGCTAAATTGGCCCAAAGTTTTGCCGGCAATCCGAATTGCGGCCCAATCTGGTTGGCAATCAAACTGGCTGCGTAAACATTTATTCCCAGTCCAATTAAAGTGACTGCAAAAAACTGCGCGAATTCTCTGGCAACTCCGGCGGACCCGTGTTTTTTGAATGCCCACAGCTTGTCGGGCACGTATTTCAATCCGGTAGCGATAATAAAAGATATAGATTTAAAAAAGCTAAAATACATACCCTCGGTTATTCCGGAAAGCTGGATAAAAAGCGCCAGTATCCCCAAGTCGAAGATAGTTGCGACCACTCCGATCAATAAAAATTTGGCCAACTGATAAATTGAAACAATTTTTTGGCCGATAAGCGAAGCTATCCAGAGCCCTAAAACCGCTACTATTGGAAAAATAACCGCCAGCGACCAAAGCGCGGCGGCCAATACCCCCAATTTTTCGACAGCTCCGGGCTGGCCGAGCAGATAAATGAAATACCACGCCGCGACCTCGCCAATTACTGCCGCTATTGCCGCATCAGACTTGTTCATCATAAATTAACTGTTTAATTATAAAATTAACCCAATGAGGTAAAATTAAAAGAGTGTCGATGCTCCATTCTAGCACGTTTGTACCCCCGATACATTACAGGTATTGACATTGGCTGGTTGTACTTGTTAATATTAAATATAATAACGCTATATGGAATACCATACTTGGCAAAAATCGCTTTGTCCGATTTGTATGACCTTCACCATTTGAGGGGGCAGGTTGGCGTATACGCATAACGGCGCTAATAAACGACACCTACACCGCACCCCTCGAACAGAGGGATTTTTTAATGCCAAAAAAGTGCCA
This sequence comes from uncultured Candidatus Saccharibacteria bacterium, assembly GCA_964470995.1. GTDB lineage: Bacteria > Patescibacteriota > Minisyncoccia > Minisyncoccales > UBA5738 > UBA5738. The sequence continues at coordinate 7,522 of CAYYEP010000006.1, read as the reverse complement.
CGAAACTAAAATGAAAACCAGTACTATTCTTGACACGATCGGGTCCACTCCCCTGGTCCGCATCTCCAAAATTAATCCCAATCCCAAAGTTAGAATATTGGCGAAGCTTGAAGGTACAAATCCTACCGGCTCCATAAAGGATCGTATCTCCCTGGCAATGATTGAACACGCCGAGAAAACCGGCCAGCTCGTTAAAGGAAAGACTATTGTCGAGGCCACCAGCGGCAATACGGGTATCGGCATTGCTATGGTTGCCGCTATTAAGGGATATAAGGCTATTATTGTTATGCCCGAATCGTCCAGCGAGGAGCGGCGCAAAATGATCAAAGCCTTCGGCGCCGCGCTAATCCTGGTAAAACCCGAAATGTGGCGTGACGGCGCGGTTGCCATGATCAAAGAAATGGCCGCAAAGGACAAAAAAATGGTGTTGCTTAACCAGTTTGATAATAAACAGAATTGCCTCGCCCATTACCGCACTACCGGCCGCGAGATTCTAAGGCAAGTCGATGGGCCGATTGATTATCTTATTGCCGGTCTGGGGACCGGAGGTACGATCACTGGAATTTCCCGCCGTTTGCGCGAAAAAAATCCCAATTTGAGCGTGATTGGCATCCAACCCTACTTGGGGGAAAAGATCGAAGGATTGCGCTCGATAAAATCCGGCCTTATTCCCAAAATTCTGGAACCTTGCCTGCCCTGCGGCGATCACAAAAAAAGCTTGATTGATATCGTTATCGACGTACACGAAGAGGATGCCTACAAAACCGTCCGCCGGCTAGCGCACGAAGAAGGAGTTTTTGCGGGAGCTAGTTCGGGAGCGGTAATGTTTGCCGCAATGAAATATTCGCGCAAATTAAAAAAAGGCACTATTGTCACCCTTTTCCCCGATAGGGGCGAAAAATACCTTAGCACTCAAGTGTTCGAATCCTGATTCGTATTATGCGTACTTGTTACGGTTTCAGTAAGTTTTTAGAAAACAAATATATGACAACAATTACCGAAGCGATCGGCAATACGCCAATGGTCGAGATTAAAAAACTCAATACCAACTCCAATGTCAGGATATATGCCAAACTGGAAGGTTTCAACCCTGGCGGATCAATGAAAGACAGGGTCGCTTTGGCAATGATTGAAGATGCCGAAAAAACCGGAGTTCTTAAGCCCGGGAATACGATTATTGAAGCGACTAACGGCAATACTGGCATTGGTATCGCGATGGTGGCGGCTGCCAAGGGTTATAAAGCCATTATTGTAGCCCCCGAAACGATTACCGGCGAACGTAAGCGCGTAATTGAAAATTTTGGCGCAAAAATGATTCTGGTAAAACCCGAAATGTGGCGTCAGGGAGCGATAAACCTGGTCAATGATATGGTTTCCAAAGACTCATCACTGGTTGTATTGGATCAGGTGGCCAATAAACAAAATTGCACCACTCATTTTCGTTTAACTGGCCGCGAGATATTAAAACAGGTTGACGGCCCGATTGATTATTTTATTTCCTGCGTGGGAACCGGCGGCACAATCTCGGGAATTGCCCGGCAATTGCGGCATAGCCATCCCAATGTGCGGGTTATCGGTATCCAGCCTAAAATCTGGGGCGAGGCATCGCCTCTTGAAAGCGGAATTATGCCCGATGTTCTGAAGCACAATCTGCCGTGTGCTAGCCATGAAAAGGTACTTGTTGATACAATCGTTGAAATCGGCGAATCCGAGGCCAAAGATATGGCGGCGCGCATAACATCCGAAGAGGGCATCTTTGCCGGTCCCAGCGCAGGCGCCGCCTTGCTGGTGGCGCGCCACTACGCAAAAAAGATCGACAAGGGTACTATTGTCACAATATTCCCCGATCGGGGCGAAAGACACTTGTCTACCGAAATTTTCCGGTCATAACAAAAAAAAGGGGGGGTGAACCCCTTTTTTGTTTTGGAAAGATTATCTAATCTTTAAATTTATCGCGCAATGCCTTGATTGCGTCGCTGGCCGCATCCTTGCCGCCTAGGCCAAATGCCAATCCGAAAGCCAGCGTAAACATTCCCACAAACCCCATTATCATGGTATTTAAGATACTTTCGGCCACGCCCAACTGCAGTAAGATGGCTAAAATTGCGAAAATATAGATCGCGCCGCGGATGATACCGCCCAAAATATTGCTATAACGTATTTCCAGCCGCAAGACCGATGCCCTGATTATTTTTTCCAAAATGTCAGCCACAATGATCGATACCACAAATATCGCCGCCGCCACAATCACATTAGGTAGCCAGTCGAGAACCTTTGCTAAAAAACCGGCAAACGCCGCCAACCCCAAAATTTCTACGAAAATTTGTAAGAAAACGATCACCAGCACCCATTTGACGATCGCGCCTATAAATTCGGAAGGGTTAACCTTAATCTCGGCCTGCTCCAGCGCCGATTTCCAGCCGCTCTGAGAAAAAACCGTATCGAAATTAAATTTCCTTAATATTCGCGCTAAAATCCTCCCGGTTCCCGAGGCAATCAGCCAGCCGATTATAAAAACGATCAAGCCAACAACAAATTTGGGCAAAAAATCCACGATAACTCCCTGCCAGACATTTTGAAACGCTTGTAAGGTAATACTTGACCAATCACTAATCATTTTTGTTGCCCGGCCGGTTTGCGTGTGTCGCTTGCGACCCGGGTTTGATTACAAAAAACCACCTTAACTTATTATGAAATGATTTTTAAATGTCTGTCAAGAAACGGCCGTGTATTCGCTTGGTTGCTCGTGCTTTTTATCACAAAATCCACAATCGTAGCAATCACCCGGATACAAATTAGCAGTTATTCACAAGTTTTTTTATTCTCCACCGTAAATTGTTGCAGATATTGCTCGTATTCAAGTGGCGGCGCGATTAAATATTTTTCGCAAAGCATTCGTATTGCCGGAGCATATTTTTCCGGCCATTTTGATAGCCAGGGCGCTAAAAAATCAACCATATATTTAGGATCGATGCATTCTACCGCGCATTCGCCGATCAATCCCCTTCCCCGTAAAGATTCAGCCGGATACATTATCCCGTCAAAAATCTTGCCGTCTTTTTCCCGCACAAAAGCGTGAACATCTATCCTTTGGCCGGTTTTGTCGGCCAGCACAAAATTCCATTTGCTGTCTGCCTCGATTTCTGTAAAACCTTCGTTTTCCATAATCTGGCGCAACTTAACCGCATCCTGCCAACAGATAGCAATATCCAGGTCTTTGTGTTCCCGCGTTTGTTTGCCCAAAAGCGCGTCTACCGACCAGCCGCCGTCAATCCAAACATGAAAACCATGTTTTTCCGCCAATCTTAAAAAATCGATAACTTGCCTGGATGTCATATTAAATAATTTTTTGATGTTTTACCGCCGTCGTTTGCTTGACCGCCATGCCCCAGCAGAATCCCTTGCTAGCCGCCGCGTGCGCGCTCATAGCCAGTATTCACGTATTCCATAAGGTCTACTAGTCGTAATAAAAGCCTAAAACACCTAAATCATACCAAATTAATATCATTTTCCAAAAGAATTTCCAGCGATAATTTTATGCTGGGAAAGGCCAGGGATAATGCTAAAAAAATTTCAATCACGGTTTTTTATGTCTTCTGCTCCTTCTATTAAATAATTATTACAATACTGCTATAATAATTATGTTTTGTTAAAGTACGCTAAGTGCAAGCAAAGAGAGATTAAGAAAGCTAACCGGCATAAACCCGGGTAGAGCTATATTAACAACTATCAATGAAGATTTTTTTTAAAAAAAAAGAGTCAGCCGTCGCCTTTTGCCGCCAGCACGCAAAGTTATCAAAAATAATATTAATGCTTGTTGTGTTTACCGCGGGTGTTTGTTCGGGTTTTCTATTATTTTTAAATCTCACGGATCGGGGGCGCGCGCCGCAACAGGTCAGGCAAGGCGGTTACCGTTATATAAATCCCCTTGTGGAATGTGAGGTGGCTGAAAACATGTTCTCCCAATACCGCCGTTTTGAAGGCGAAATCAAATCCAAAATCTCTAAGCTTATGGAGGGCCGTGATAAATCGACTTATGCCATATACTTTAGGAATTTGAATAACGGGCCGTGGTTCGGAGTAAACGAAAGAGAAAAATTTATGCCCGCCAGTTTACTTAAGGTCCCTTTGATGATGGCCTATCTTAAAAGTGCCGAAACTGATGAGGGCCTTTTAGACGGCGAAATTGTTGCGGTAAGCGACATATACCCTTCGTTAAGACAAGAAATAAGACCGTCAAGCACTATAGAAAGCGGGGAAAAATACCGTATTGATGATCTGATATACCGAATGATTGTCTATTCGGATAATAACGCGGCGCAAACCCTGCTGGCTAATATTCCCGCGGACAGTATAAATAAGGTTTATTACGACCTCGGCATTGATATGCCCGGCACCGGGGGGATGGTTAATTATATGTCGGTCAAAAGCTACGCCTCATTTTTTCGAATCCTTTATAACGCCGCCTATCTTAATCACGAAATGTCCGAAAAAGCGCTTGCGATACTATCCAAAAGCGAATACAAAGATGCTCTCGCGGCTGGAGTGGATCCAAATGTCGAAGTGGCGCACAAATTTGGCGAATACGGCGAAGATGCAAATAACCCCGAATATCCGTACGAACTTCATGATTGCGGCATTGTTTATTACCCGACTTATCCGTACTTGCTGTGTATTATGACGCGCGGGAAAACCATCGAAGAAAACGAAAAAACCATCGCCGATATTTCATCGATCTTTTTTGGCGAGATCTCGGCGAATTACTCTAAGTAGGCAAAACCCGGCCGAAGGCCGGGCGATTAGCGAAACTGGCGAAACTCTGCGAATGTGGACCTTGCCGGATTCGAACCGGCGACCTCCTCATTGCAAATGAGGCGCTCTGCCAGCTGAGCTAAAGGCCCGATAACATCGAGAAAGCAATGTTATTTAACTTCGATCGCGGGCCGTTGATTGTAACGGCTTGCAAAGTCATCCCAAACTAGATAACCAAATAGCTTTATTTAAAATCACAAATATACATTAACAGAAAGAGGTAATTTTACAAGAAACAATCTATGCCCTAATCGTCTGTTGGTTCGTTGGCTATGTTTGGAGCAAGACCGGCAATAAAAAAAATCTAGAGAACCGCATTATTGCCAATATCGCAAAAACCTTGCAATTTTACCAAAATAAGATAGAATTGACTTCGTAACGTTTATGAATTTCTTTGGTGGGCGATTAGTTCAGTAGTAGAACGCTGTCCTGCGAAAATTTTTTAAAACTAATTTTTGTTTTCTCGGTGGGCGATTAGTTCAGTAGTAGAACGCTGTCCTGATAAGACAGAGGTCGAAGGTGCGATCCCTTCATCGCCCACCGAGGGCGCAACAAAGTTTTAAAAATACAATTTCCCGCTAGCTTAACAATGGGCTTGAAGTTCCATTCCTATCATCCGAACGGGAATCTTTTGGTTACACCGAATCATTTAGATGCGCCCCAACAACCTCAAACTCGCTTTTAAGCTATAAAAACATTAATCGACAATAAATACTGCCGCCGCAATTACTGTTGTCCAGAGGCCATCCTTGTTGCCCTGGGAGGATTGTACCGTATGGGTAGTCTTAAAAATATTACCGCTGGCCTTGTAAAGCTGTTTGCGCTCATCCCAAGCCTTGTTTGGGTCAAATTCCACCCCAAGCGTAGTGGCCAGCATTGTTGCTGCCAGGTCTTCGGCATATTCCCCGGCGCTTTCCGCCTTTTCTCCAAAATTATGGTGTTCGGAAAGATAGCCGTAATGGCTTGAATCTGCCGGAACCGCTAAACCGATCGCCGTTGAAATTAGTCGGTTTGGTTCGCTGGTTTCCAGCCGCGCCATGACGCAAAAAGTTATCTGTCCGGGTTTAAGCAATTTTTCCCCTTCAGTTCGCGATAGCATCTTGCAATTCGGCGGAAAAATACTTGATACATACACCAGATTGCATTTTTCTATACCCGCCGCGCGCAAAGCCGATTCAAACGACGCCAATTTATCTTTATGTACTCCGGTTCCCTTAGTGAAAAAAACTTTTGTCGGTACCATTTTTTTTGTTTTAATTTTTTTTCAAACAAACTCTATTATATGGTAACGGCACCGCAATACAAGTGTGGAAAAACTATTTTAACTTCCGTTTTTTTATGGCTGGTTTTTTTGCCACCTTTTTTGATCCGCGGGCGCGCTTTTGCGCCGGCTTAGCCTTGGTTTTGTCTTGCTTTTTTGGCTTGGGTCTTGCCGCCGAAAAAATACCCGCCGCCATTTGCGGATTAGCCTTTTTAAAAGCGCCCGGGGTGATTTTAAGCGAAACCTCATAACTGCCCGCCGATAAGATTATCTTTGACTGTTTCAGTAATTTTTTATCGCAAAAAATTCTGATTCCCCATAGCCCCTCAAACGGCGGAATCGCTCCGGGATCGATTCCTTTAAAAATTTCTCCGATTGCCTTTTCTTTGGCAAAATCCATTTTTTTGGCCTTTGCCAGTTTTTGTAGCTTGAGCGCATCCAGGTTTCTATCGCCCCCGACAAGCGCCAACGCCACCTTTCCGTCCATCTTGATTGTTAGTACCTTGGCAATAACTGCCGGCTTAACCTTTAATGTAGCGGCTTTATCGAACGCCGTATAAACCGTCCGGTGCCCCACCGCCCCGCATTTTATTGCGCTGTTTTTCAAAAAATTCGCCACCTTTTTAGGTAATTCTATTTCGTTTTCCATTTTTTATAAATGAATATTATCAAATTCTATCACGCTACGCGCGTTTGTAAAAAAAATGGCCTAGATTGGCCCTATGACGGGGATGACTCCGCCATTCGCTTTTCTCCTGCAGGCTTCGCAAACCGTCTCCCCAAAAGCTACATCTTGCCGGTGCGTTACCGCAATTTTAATACCGCATAACGGCACCGGCACTATAGCGTCAAATCGTCACTTCCTAATCCCAAGCGCAAGCCCGGTTTGGTCGTTACGCTTCCCTTATCAGCCTTTTCGCCATTCATTTTATTCCTCCGAAAAAACTTATCATAAAAAAGCATAACTATCAACTATTTTACACAGAACCTTGTTATTTAAAAAATAGGATAGGATAAGCAAACCCGATATTCAGGCGATGCGGACGGGGTTGCCCGCAAGCTCCGTATTTTATTAAGCCCCGGGGGCCTATCGCGTGCCCCATCCTATCCCATTGGCGGCCAAGCTGCGTTCCGCACTGTACACTGATTGCGATGCGCGAACCATCTTTATTGTAATGTTTTATTTTTTTATCCGCAATATATGAACGATTTTTCCCGTAAAAAATGAAGCGTACGAACACGCAGCCCATAGCGGAAAACAAAAACAGACCAATTCTTTTGGTTTGCTTTTGTTTAGAATTTCTTGAAGTCACCTTGAACTCTCTGAAACCGGTTTATTAGAGACGTACCGGTCAGCGTCTTAAGTTTAAGAGAAGAATTCTCATCCCTCAAACAAAGCCGACACTCAAAAATGTAAATTAATTGATCCACGAGCAGGTTCCCCTACCC
>CAYYEP010000005.1:33277-63887 GCA_964470995.1 uncultured Candidatus Saccharibacteria bacterium | reverse complement strand
CGTCGGAACCCAGGGCGATATCGGTGCCGTCCACGCTGTTGTTGGCGATGGTGGTCGCGAATGATCCCGTACCCGTGCCCGTCACGTCTCCGGTAAGGGTGATGGTCTGGTCGCCGGTGTTGGTACCCGATATCGTGGCGTCGCCGCTGAATGTAAGTATGCGGCTGGCATCGCCGGTATTGATGGTCAGGCTTCTGGCCGCGGTTAAGTTGGCGCCGTTGGTAATCTGCAGATAATGGGATGGGGTGGAATCATCGTACAGATAGATGTCCCCGAAATAGCCGTTTTGGGTTGCCGCGGTTGAAGCCAGCAGGAAGGCGGTGGAATGGTTTCCATCCAGCAAATCGGCGTTTAAATTGGTGTTTACCGTGGTCGAAGTTACCGCCAGCGGTGAAGTACCCGTGGCCAGGGTTGATGTTAACTGGCCGTTCATTCCCAGGGTGGTGATGCCCGAGATCGCGCCCGCGCTGGTAATGTTCCACGACGAAGTATCAATCGCGCCGGTATCGCCGTTGTCGCCCAGAGTGAAGCTTCCGTTGGCATCCAGAATGCCATTCGCCGTCAGCGTTCCGGTCGCCGTCAGCCCGCCGGTAGCCGTGATCAACCCCGAAATGGTCGGGGTGGCGGTCCACGCCGTGGGCGAAACCGTCAATCCCGAACCGGCAATGGTTGTGCCGTACGAAGCGTTGCCAAAGGTTACCGCCGCGGCCCGCCCTTGGAATATGGGCGAGTTAACCGAAGTGGAAGCTCCGGCAGTTCCGGCAACATCCAAAAGATATCCCGAAGCTGTCGTTCCAATCCCCACATTGCCGGAATTATCGATAGTAAATTTCGACACTCCGCTTTTTTGGATATCCATCAAAAAACCTGCACCCGATTGGTTTACCGTAAATGCCGTCGAAACGCCACTATAAATTGCCGACAAAGTTGTGAAAGCCCCCGTACTTGGAGTTACCAAACCGATTTCTCCCGGCATCGCCCAGGTATAACCGCCAAGCCGTTCCGACTCAAAAGCCCCGGGTACCGCGCCAATAATTTTGCGCGGAGACATCTCATCGTCACTACCAACAGTAACCCCCAAATAAACCGTCTGATTAAAATTTACCGCATCCAGCGGTTGTACGCCGCCAAGCATTACCGAAAACAATCCATTCTTCACGTAAACGCGATTGGTAATTTCATTTCCATCCGGCCAGGTATTCATCGGCGCGTAAACACAAACATAATCGCTGGCAATTACCGCCGACTCGATTATCGCCGACTCTTTTAGAGTTGTGTTCCACAACAACTGTCCCGCCGCCAAGCTGGATTCGTTCGTCTGCGAAGTATAAGAAATTTTATCAACGCCGCTGGCACAGCCGTTCGCGGTAACATCAATATCGCCGTCCGTAAACAAAGATGAATCCTTCCACGACTCGGTCCATATCGCCGCACCCGCGCCGCCTCCCGCCGCGTAAAATTTAAAAACAAAATCATAAGCTCCATCAGTAACGGCGACACCGGACGAATCAGTCAGCTTTCCCTGATAGTTAATTTTTTTATTGATCGCCGCCTCCGCAACAAAAAAATCAACGTAAAAAAACGAAGCGATAACCGCGGCAAAAAATAAAATAAAATAACGACGCGAAAAAAAATATTTTTTCGCTGATATTCCAAAACGCAGATTTGAAATATTTTGTATCAATTTATTAAGGCTTTTGAGAGTCAATTCCAATCTTAAATTTTATCATTTTTTAATGTAATAAAAAACCGATTTATCCACAGGAAGAATCGGTTTTTCACCAAAAAAAATTATAGCGCGCGGTCGCGGCTTTTTTTCCTTTTTCTAAGCCCTCTTTCGATAACCGCAGCAATCATCAGCGACAGAACGATCAACAAAATCAAATCCGGAACAACCTCGTCAAAAATATTTTTTGCAAATTCATCAGTTATATCCTTATAACTTCCTTCAATAAGCAGATTTCCAGATAAACGAATTCGATTACCCAAGAAATCAGTCCAAAAAATTGTAAACGGATATATATCCGAATTCTCAAAATATAAATCGGATACGTATCCACCTTTCCGTCTATCCAGCTTAAAAAGATAAATTTGTTCCACCATATCGATGCGGGTCGAAATAACCGCCTCTTTGGCAACCTTAGCAAATTTCATTTCATCAACGTAAACCGTAACTTTTTCGTTTGCCTTGGCGATATAATACCCGTCCCGATACTCCAACTGCCGGCCATTTTGCGTAAAAATAAAGTCAATAAGTGATAATGATGACACAATTTCAGTGCTTGTTGCGTTTTTTTCGGTAACAGGATCAGCCAAAAGCTCTCCAATCGTTATCGACGTTACCGCGCCGGATGAGTAGTTTTTAGATTTATCATACGCAAACACCGTATAATAATACTTTTTGTTTTTTTCCACTTCTAAATCATCGCAATTTTGGATATTGCCATCGCATAACGGAACGCCGTCCCATTGGTCTCGGGGAAAATATCTGTCATTACGCAAGACCGTTACTCCGGAAAAATCCGTCTCCGGATTTTTCCACCGCAAAACAACTTTGTTTTCTTCATATATATACCATGCGCTTAAGCCCGCAACATTCCCGGGCGGAGTCTCGTCCTGCCCCTTTATTGTTGAAAAAACTTGATCATCGGTCGCAACCTCAATATCGCCGGCTTTGCAAAAAATCTTAAAATGGTATGTCGCCGATTCCAAAAGAGATTCCAATAAAACCGAATGAGTTGTGTCACTTTGCAGTTCCGCGATACTTGAATTTTCGTAATCCGAATTTCGCCCCCATCTTAATTCGCACGCGCTCTTTATGTCGGTATTCCATTTTACGCGCGCCGAGCTGCTAGTCACATCATAAACCTCCAAACCCCATAAAGAAGGGACCATATCGATTGGAGCCGGCTCTCCGCTTTTGGGAAAAGATGAAGATCGGCAATCTTCGCCGCAATTCAATATATTCTCACCCTTGTCTTTTTCGCAAATTCCATCGCGATCGCAAATTTCCTCGCTCGTCACAGTCTGCATTACAACCACATTATCCGAAAGCGAAGCGGTATAAATACGGTGCGAAAAAAAACCGGCTCCGGCAATGCACCCGAAAATCGCGACCCACAACAAACCCCTTTTTTTCAAATAAAATTTGAGTTTTGGTTTTTTTGCCATCACAGTACGCTGTCCTTTATCCGCCGTGCCTTCATTATATTTTATCACAAAACCATAATTGCGAAATCATAATTGCCATTTTATCTAATGTCGATTTTTTTCGACAGATTATAAAATCATAAACCAGCCACGCAAACTGCTTGCGCGCATCATCATTTACCTATGTGGATTAAAAACTCAAGGATAGTAAGCCATTTTGCTTTCCTTGCTTGTGTGCCCAGCCCCGGGTAAAAAAACACCAAAACGGCGCACATCCCCGGCCGCAACCTTTGGCATCGTGCCGATAAAACCGATTGTGATCAGGAATTTTTCCCCGGTAAAAGTATTTGCCTTACTTATTTCAATTAAACCCGCGCCGCAAAAAAATTATTGCCACGATACTTACCTTACCGACTTATAGCAAATCAAACCTCTTGTCGTAATTTACCCCTCCTCCAAACAAAAAACAAGACTGCGCGTCTTATTTTATGTATCAATAAACTACCCCGGGACAAAGCCCCAAAGTATTCCGTCCGCTCCGCTCACGCTGCGCGTTAGGAAAAGTAAGTTTTTAACCGCCGCGACGCAGCGGGCAACCATCCATCCCCGCGGCAAAGCCGGCGGGGTATTCTGACTGGCTAATAAAAAAATACCTTAATTGGCGATCGCAGTTACTGTTATTGTCGCCTGATACCCACCCTCCTCCTGAAAATGAGAACTGCCCGACTGCGCCTTGAATTTAATCACGGTCGCGGTCCCCGCGGGCTGATTGGATTGTAATGACTTAGAAATCATTTCAGCGGTCGGGGTTGGGCCATACCAGCATTTATCGGGAGTGTCCAGATTTCCCGTGCCACAATCTGCCCCGTCATCTCTAAATTTTTGCACGATATCCGCGCCTTCAGGAGTCAACCCGAATGCCGAACTGCTCGGGGCTATCAGCCAATCAAAATCAGGGCTTCCCGGCGTCGCCGGTATATAATCAGAAAAAACTTCCCCATCGCACCCCCCGTAAGCACACTGAAGCGCCGGAGCTTCCTCCGCGCTCACTTCCAGTGTATAACCCGCGGCGCTGTCAGTCATTACCGTCCATTGGGAAGAACCGCCCCCCGTACCGCCCGAAATCCCGGGGATTGACGGATCCATTGTAATATCTTCTGGGGCCGTAATTGAAATGATACCGTCTTCAAGCATCGGCCGCAATCCGGAATTAATTCCGTAATTCTCGCTGGAAATTTCCCCCGTACCGGTTTCACCGATAGTTTCATAAACACGATAATTGGCCGATCCTTCGTCAAGGCCACCGATATTTACCGAATCCGCATCAATCCGGTAACTGCCGCTTCTCATTAACGCGAAAGCCGGACCCGCAACAAAAATCAAAACTAAACAAAATAACAAAAAATGATTTTTATTCATTTAAGGTATTTAACCAACATTGCCGGCTGGCGCATTACCAGACCGGCAAACTCAATCACACTAATCGCGCCTTTAGAATAATTAAAAAATTATTAACGCTTTTTCATCTTTATTTCAAAATGGCTTGCAACCCATCTCAAGAAAGCGATAAAAATCAGCAAACAGGCAAGCGCCGCCAGCATTAACTTCCACGGAATCGCCCAAAACGAAACTTCTTTTTGGTCAATGATCCCGTCATAACCTCTGTTTATCGATGCTTTCGCGACATATCGGCCGAATAAAAACTCCCGGTTCCAGCTGACTTCTCTGAATCTCAAAGAATCTGGCATCGAAAACCATGGATCAGCCTCCACTTCATCAATTTTTTTCCCCATCATATTATAAATCTCAATAATACCGTAAGGCGCCAGATGTATCCGACCATTATTCTCAAAAATCAATTGAAAATTTATCGGTCCTTTTTCAAAAAATTTGGAAGTGGTCTTGAATTCTTTCAAATTCGCGTCTTTATAAATATCACCGTTAACCCCGACAAAAAACAACGACGCCAGCCGCGTAACCAAATTAATCTGGCCCTTCGCCTTCTCTTTTTCCACATTACCCCTCACCGAAGACGGATTGGCGGTTATCAAAACTGAACCGTAACGCCCTCCCGGCTCAGCATTAAATGGAATTTCCACGGTTACCGGAAGAATCATCCTCTGTCCGTGTTCCAAAGAAAACTCCATTAATTCGGGATTAAGATAATCCTTAAGAGAATAAGGCCCGCGCTCATCCCCCAATAGCTTTGTCGGATTTTCCAAATCCTTAGTCCCCTCAAAATCCTCGATCTCAATGGTAAAATCCATCCTTTTCCCCAAGCGATTCGTAATTAACAATTCCTTGGTATAAGATTGGCCCGGATCAAGCCATAATTCCACCTTGCTTCCCGCCAAAACAAAATCATTTTCCACCGGTATGTCTTTTAGATCCTCAATGATATAAGCGTAAGCACAATCGCCACCGCCAAACGACAACAAAACCGCAACAACCAAAGAAAAACCGCTTGCCAGAAAATTTTTTCGTTTCATTTTAATTGCTGTTACTCAACGATTTATCATTGATCTTTCTTGCCATTCTTTTAATTTTCCGTCGCCGTCGCGGTGATCGTGGCGACATAATTGCCCTCCTTGAGGTATTTGGCATTGGATTCGGTCTGGAAATTAACCACCTCCGCTTCGCCCGCCGCCAACGTTGCCGTACTTCGGCTTACCACCGTCACGTCCGAAGCAGTAAAATTATACCAGCATTTACCCGAAGTCTGCGTCGAACCGGCAATATTGCAAGCACTACTCCCATTATCCTTAAAAATTTGCGCCGCGTCCGCGGCGGTTGCCGCCTTCACGGAATAGCCAAACTCAGCCTCAGCGGCTGCCGGACTGGTCCAATTATAATCCGGAACCCCTGTCGTTGTCGGAGAATAATCATCAAAATGATATGTCGCATCCAGCGTCATTGCCGGTGCCGCCCCCGCTTTCATCGCCAAAATGAATCCGGTAGCATTATTGGTCGTAACCGTCCAAGTTGCCGACCCGGTACGGGGTACGCCCGGGTTACCGGTAATACCGGGAATTGGCGAAGACATCGACACATTTGCCGGAGAACTGATGGCTATTTCAGATGACACTACCTGCGTAACCGTAATTGAATCATTCACCGATGCCGCAGATGAAATCATCGGCTCAAAATATGAAAAAAAAATTGCCATCAATATAAAAGAAATCACCGCATCATTAAACGCTCTTGCCCAAAATTTGTCGCGATATTTCATAAATAAAGTACCAACTGTTATCTTTAATTTTAGTATATCCGGTATAACAAAGGAATATCTCTTAAAATTAATCCGGGCCCGCGCGGAAAATCTTTGTTGAACCGTCTTAACTTCTCTTAAAGCGCCCGATAAAATTAATTTTCCGTCGCCGTCGCGGTGATCGTGGCGACATAATTGCCCTCCTTAAGGTATTTGGCATTGGATTCGGTCTGGAACCGAACAATTTCATCTTCCCCCGTGCTATCCGTATTAGTGGTACGAGTGACCGCCGTCACGTCCGTGGTCGCCATATTGTACCAACATCGGTTCGCCGCATTAGCCGTTCCAATATTGCATGATGCAGCATTGTCCATAAACTTAGCCGCCGTATCCGCCGTCGTTTCCGGCTCAATCGTAAAACCGAACTCTGCCGCCCCCGCCGCCGGAGAACTCCAAGCAAAATCCGGCGTACCGGCAGTCGCCGGGCTGTAATCGGAAAAGTTATAAGTCGCGTCCAATTGCATCGACGGATTAGTATTCGATTTCAAAGCCAAATTAAAACCCGCTGTATTATTGGTCGTTACCGTCCAAGTTGCCGACCCGGTACGGGGTACGCCCGGGTTGCCGGTAATACCGGGAATCGGCGAAGACATCGACACATTTGCCGGAGAACTGATGGCTATTTCAGATGACACTACCTGCGTAACCGTAATTGAATCATTCACCGATGCCGCCCCCGCCGCTAATGGTTCAAAATAGCCGTATATCAAACAAAATGACAAACTCAAAGCCAAAACAAATTTAGCGTCGGCGGCAAAACTCTTATAACCAATTCTGCTTATCTTTTTAATATTATTATTGGAAAAAAAACTCATATATAATCAATATCATTCTCTTTTACAAGAATTCCAAATAATAAACCGCAAAAAATACGCTATGTAATATTATATCTTATTCCACAACCACCCACAAGCCAAGTTATTAACATAAAAACCGCCATTATTAAGGCGGTTTTTAAACACTGGACCGACTTTATTTTTCCTTCCGCCAAACCATCACTCCCGCCTCAAACCGGGCTTCGCCTCAAATTGGCATTTAAAAAATCTCTATGAATTAGGATCCGCGAATGTCGCATCAATCTTTTCCTTCAGCGCCTTTTTAATATCGTCCAACACTCCATGATTTTCCCGCAAATACTGCTTTGATTGTTCCATCCCCACCCCAAGCTTTATCTCGCCAAACATTATCGTCGAACCGCTCTTTTTGATCACTTCCAGCGACAATCCCGTATTGATAACATCCGAGAACTGCGATATGCCTTCGTTATAATAAATATCGTATTCAACAACCTTGAAAGGCGGCGCCACTTTGTTCTTCACGATCTTGGCCTTTATGCGATTGCCGATTATTTCTTCGCCGTGTTTTAGCTGGCCGATGCGTTTCAATTCAATCCTCACCGACGCATAAAACTTTAATGCCATTCCTCCCGGCGTGGTTTCCGGATTCCCCCACATCACCCCGATCTTCATTCGCGTCTGGTTTATGAAAATCACGATTGTGTTGGTCTTCGCCGCCAATGCCGAAAATTTACGCAAAGCCGAAGACATCAACCTCGCCTGCAAACCAATCTGCTGATCGCCCACTTCACCGTCGATCTCCGCACGGGGAGTCAATGCCGCCACTGAATCAACCACAATAATATCCACCTGCCCCGACTTCATCAGCGTCTCCACTATCTGCAGCGCCTGCTCACCCGAATCCGGCTGTGAAATAAGCAAATCGTTAATATTAACCCCGATTCGTCTGGCATATTCCGGATCCAACGCATGCTCGGCATCGACAAATGCCCCTACCCCGCTTTTCTTTTGGACTTCCGCCAAAATATGCAGCGACAACGTAGTCTTTCCCGCCGATTCGCCGCCGTATATTTCGATAATGCGGCCGCGCGGGATACCGCCCACGCCCAGCGCCATATCCAACGATATCGAACCGGTCGGCACTACGTCCACATCCACCGCCTTGATATCCTTCAGTGTCATAATGGCCCCTTCTCCGAATTTTTCCTTAATTTCGTCCAATGCCGCTTGCAGGGATTTGTTTTTCTCGTTTTTTTGAGCCAAAACTTTATCGCTTTCACTCATTTTCTGTTTTTTCATAACTTTCTCATTGTCCGAAAATGCCACTATCCCTCCTTAAAATGGACAAATCCGGAACAGTTAATAGATCGATTGGTAACTTGATTATATCGGTTTGATAACCAAAAACCAACCTTGACAAAATTGATATTTAATATTTAATGATTGTATGAAATTCGCCGACCCAACCAAGGATTTCGGCTTTTATGCCGGCCTTGCCGGGATGATTTTTGTGCCTATCGGAATTTTTTAAATGATATTTGATGAAGATTAAAAAATTCATCTCTTTTTTTATTCAGAAACAAGAATCCCAGCAAAAATCATACCGAATTTATATCTTTCTCTGGCGATTAATGATCACCCGACCAACTTGGATTAAGTATATACTAGGTATATACTAAGTATATACTTAACCCCAAACCTAATTTGAAGAAAGTTTGTGCAAGGTTTCAGCTTGCACAAGTTCTATTTAACCAAAAAACGGGCCAAAGCCCGCTTTTAATATTAAAAACCCTATTCGTCTTTTGACCCCAACTATTGCTCTAATATCCTGACTATCAGCTATTAGTTATTGTATCGTTATCTATAAACTATCAACTATCGGCTTAAGCTTGGCCGCCCGCGGCTAAACTTTTTGCCAGCCGCCATCATCTCCATTTCCGCCCTCAACATCGTTGATATCGCCCGACATTCCGCCCGGCATATCCTGTATACCCGCTTCATCCGCCGAAACCAGGACGTCGCGCGGTTTGGCGCCGTCGCCCGCGCCCACCACACCCCGCTCTTCCAATAAATCAATCAATCGCGCCGCCCGCGCGTAACCTACGCGTAACCGTCGTTGTAAAAATGATGCCGACGCCTTGCGCGCCTGAACCACCACCAGCTTTGCCTGCTCGTACATCGGATCGTCGCCAAAACCCTCTCCGGTAGACTCGGTCATATTAAACATACTCCCGTTACCATTATATTCTTTGCCCGCATCTCCAATTACCAGACTCTCCAATACGCCGTCCTCAATCATAAATTCCGGCTGGGGGTTATTCTCTTTTATCCAATCCAGTACCTCCTTGCTCTCCTTCTCCGAAACATAAGGCCCCTGGATACGTTTTGGCTTGGGATATTCGGCCGACATATAAAGCAGATCACCCGCTCCCAGCAGCTTTTCCGCTCCGGCCATATCCAAAATCGTACGCGAATCAATCTGCGATGCCACTTGGAACGCCACCCGGCAAGTAATATTTGCCTTAATCAAACCGGTAATAACTTCCACGCTCGGCCTCTGGGTCGCAACAATTAAATGTATCCCAACCGCGCGCGCCATTTGCGCCAACCGCACAATTCCCGCCTCAATATCCTTGCCCTTAGTCGCCATCAAGTCGGCCAGCTCATCGACCACGAATACTATATAAGGAAGAGGTTCATCGCCATCTTTAGCGCATTTTTCGTTATAACTGGTAATATTACGCGAATCTTTCTCGCCCAATACATCAAACCTCCGGTCCATTTCCTGAATCGCCCATTTCAGCGCGCCAATCGTCTTATTCACGTCCGATATCGTCGGCGTCAGCAAATGCGGCAGTTTGTTATAGCCCTTCATTTCCACGCGCTTGGGATCTACCAAAATCAAACGCAGCATTTCCGGCGGGTTGCGGTACAAAAGCGAAGTCAAAACACTATTTAAAAATATCGTCTTGCCGGTACCAGTCGCGCCCGCCACTAAAAGGTGGGGCATACGCGCGATATCCGCATAGATCGGCGCACCAAGGATATCCTTGCCCAACGCAATCAGAAGATTGGAACTCGATTGCTGGAATTGGTTAGTCGACAAAAGCTCGCGCAACCCCACCCCTGCTCTTCCCTTATTAGGCACTTCGATTCCCACTAAAGCCTTGCCCGGGATCGGCGCCTCAATACGAATCGACGAACTGGCAAGGGAAAGAGACAAGTCGTTAGAAAGGGTAGTAATCTTGGAAAGCTTGACCCCCTCGGCAGGCTTCAGCGCGTATTGCGTTACTGCCGGCCCGACAATTATATCGGGAGCCATCTCCACCGGAATACCGAAATTTTCCAGGGTCCTCTTGATGATCGCCGAATTCTGTTCGATATCGCCCGCCAAAGGCGCCGAATCACGTTTGTCCAACAAATCTAACGGCGGCGTTTTATACTGCAATTTGCTGATTAAAGCGCTTCTCGTCCCGCCCGCCTTTTCATTTTTTTCCGGTCTTGCCGCGATCCTCTTATCCACCCTAGTGAATTTCGGCGCACTGATTACCGCCGCCGTTTTCTTAGACGTAAAAATCCCCTTTATCAACGGCGTCTTCACAGCGCTTGCCGCCTCTTTCTTCTTCTCTTTAACCGCCCCCCCCTTCGCTCCAAATCTGCTCATATCCGGCAATGGCCTGCCCAACATCCACCAAAATATTACTATTGCTATTGCCATCATCCCCCAAAAAAATATCCCCGCTACCAATTCGCCGAAAAGATTGGATAATACTAATCCAAAATAATAACCCAAATAACCGCCCCCGCCCGCCTGGGCCGCTTCCATACTAAGCACCGCCAAAAAACCAGACAATCCCAGCAAAAAAAATAGCGCCGCTAAAGCCAACGGTCCGCCGAAATTTTCCTGTTTTGCCGAAAAACACATCAAACCCGCCAAGAACAAAACGAAAGGCAAAGCATATACCGCTTTGCCAATCGCAATCGCAAACATCCACACAAAAGCGCTGCCGGCAATCCCGGCCATCTCAAAAAACCCAAGCCCCAGTACGACCGCCGCGATAATGGCAATAATACCTGCACTCCACTGCCTCGTCTGGCCCGGAAGTTTTATATTAAGATCCGGAAAACGCAGCTTGAATTTATTGTTGCTGCTGTTCTTCCTGCTTCGGCTCGTGTTCTTTTTCATAGTTGAAACCCGTACCCGCCGGAATTAATTTGCCGATAATAACGTTCTCTTTTAAACCGTCAAGTTTATCCTCAAGACGTTCAAGGCTCGCCTTGATGAGGACGCGCGAAGTCTCCTGAAAGGATGCCGACGACAACCATGATCCGGTCGTCAACGCCACCTTGGATACGCCCAGCAATACCGGGGCGAATTGAACCGGCTTTTTCTTCTCCGCCAGCAGTCTTTCATTTTCCAACAGAACTTGCTTGATCTCCACCACTTCTTTGGGCGTAAACAAGCTGTCTCCCGGATCCTTGATTTTTACCCGCGAAAACATCTGCCTGATAATCACCGCCACATGTTTGTCATGAATCGTCGCGCCCTGCGAACTGTAAATACGCTGTACTTCCTTAAGAATATACCTTTGCGTCGCGTCGCGTCCAACCAGCTTGTATAATTCCTTAAGATCCAAACTGCCCTCCCAAAGAGGCTGGCCCTTAATCACTTCGTCACCCGCTTTCACCAGCACATTAACATTTGTCGGCGCGGAAAAATCAACGATCTGGTAACCCTTTGGCAACGCACCTTCTTTATCCGATTTTTCAGCCTTAGCCTCTCCCTTGCTCCCCTTGGACCCCTTGGTCTCTTTGACCATCTCTTTGGTCGATTTTACCTTAATCTTGATAATTTTATTTTGGCCCTTTTCCGAAACCACTTCAAGTACGATACCGTCCGCCGGAACAATTTCAGCCTTTCCTCCCGGGATACGCGCCTCAAAAATCTCTTCCACGCGCGGCAAACCCGAAGTTATATCCGCACCGCTGGCCACGCCGCCGGTATGAAACGTTCTCATCGTCAGCTGGGTGCCCGGCTCGCCAATTGACTGCGCCGCGATAATACCCACCGCCTCGCCCATGCGAACCATTTTGGTATTACCCAAATCCCAGCCATAACACTTCTGGCAAAGGCCTCTGTTTGCCTTGCACGATAAAGGCGACCGGATCGTAATCTTTTCGATATTCTCATCAATAAGCTGGCGGCCTTTTTCCCAGTCAATAATCTCACCTTCCTTGATAATAATCTCCTTGGTCTTGGAAGACTTAACCATTTCCATCGATACATGGCCCACTATCTTATAAAGGAAATTCTGGCCGATCTCTTCGGATTCGCGAAAATACACGGTAAACCCTTCGGTATCGCCGCAATCGTCCTCGGAAATAATCGCTTCGTGGGCAACGTCCACCAAACGGCGGGTCAAGTAACCGGCCGTCGACGTTCTTAACGCCGTATCTACCGTACCCTTGCGGGCGCCATGCGTCGAGTTAAAGTATTCCAGCACATCCAAGCCTTCTTTATACGAATTCTTAACCGGCAATTCGATAATATCGCCGGACGGATCCACCACCAGGCCTTTCATACCCGCCATCTGCACCGGCTGCGACCAGGAACCGCGGGCACCGGCGTCAATCATCTGGTATACCGAACTCTCCTCGGAAAGTGTCTTAGGCACCAGATTTTCGATCGCCGTCTTTGTCTTGGACCAGATTTCAATAATTTTGTTCTTCTTTTCGTCGCGGGACAGCAACCCCTTGCGGTAATAATCTTCGGTCTTTTCAACCTCTTTCTCCGCCGCCTCAATAATCGCCGGTTTTTCCGCCGGAACATGCAAATCGTCCATACCCCAGGAAATTCCCGAAACCGTGGAATATTCAAAACCCAGCTCCTTAATGCGATCCAAGGTATCCTCGGTTGTAGTCACATCATAATGGCGGATGATCTCCTCGGCAATCCTTTCCAAATCCTTAACCTTTACCATCATATTCTCATACTGAAAATCATCCGGCAAAGTGCGATTAAAGATTATCCGGCCCACTGTCGTTTCGGTGAATCCCGGTGTCGACGGCTTTACGTCACGCACCTTAATTTTAGCCTGCAGATCAACTTCGCCGAATTCGTAGAACAATATTGCCTCATCGGCATTAGCGCAAACCTTGTTCTCGCCTTTGGCACCCGCCACCATCTTGGTCAGCCAGTAACACCCCAACACCATATCCTGGTACACGGTCACCACCGGCGTACCCTTCGCGGGCTTCAACAGGTTTAATGACGACAACATTCTTTCGCGCGCCTCTTTTTGGGCCATCGCCGAAAGAGGCAGATGAACCGCCATTTGGTCGCCGTCAAAATCCGCATTAAACGCTTTACAAACCATCGGATGGATCTGCAAAGCTTCACCTTCAATCAAGATAGGATGAAATGCTTGGATACTCAAACGATGCAAAGTCGGAGCACGATTGATCAATACCAGTTTATCTTTCACCACTTCTTCCAAAATTGCCCAAATCTCGTCGGTCTCCGCTTCAATCAGCCGCGACGCGCCGCGCACATTAAAAGCCATCTCCTTTTCCAGAATACGACGAATCACAAACGGCTTAAATAATTCCAATGCCATTTTCTTGGGAATACCCACTTGATTGATACGCAAATGCGGGCCCACCACGATCACTGAACGGCCCGAATAATCCACGCGCTTTCCCAAAAGATTTTGGCGAAAACGGCCCTGCTTGCCCTTCAGCATATCGGCCAAAGATTTCAAAAGCCGCCGCCCGCCGGTTGTCGCCTGGGTAGTCGTTCCCTTTCTCATGCCGTTATCAATCAGCGAATCAACGGCCTCCTGCAACATACGCTTTTCGTTGCGCACAATTACCTCCGGAGCGCCTATCTCCTGCAAATATTTCAAACGATTATTGCGGTTGATAACGCGGCGATACAAATCATTTAAATCCGAACTGGCATAACGTCCGCCATCCAACTGCACTATTGGCCGTAAATCCGCGGGCAATACCGGCAAAGCGGTAATCAACATCCATTCCGGGCGGATTCCGGCCTGTTGCATCCCCTGCAAAAGTTTCAGCCGCACATAAATTTTTCTTTTCTCTTCCGGCGAAGCGTCAGTAAGGAGTTTTTTCAGATTTTCGATCACTTTTAACAAATCAACTTTCTCGCAAAGCTTGCGTACCGTCTCGGCACCGGTACCGGCTGTAAAACACTGTCCAAATTTCAGCGATAAATTACGGTATTCGGCTTCCGAAATCACCCGCATCAATTGAATACTGTTAAGTTCCTGCTTGGCGCGATCGCGCGCGTCCCGCAACTCTTCCAAAGAATCTTGCAGCTCTTTCTGCGTCGCCTTGTCATCTTTTTCGAATATCTTCTTCTGCGTTTTGGTCTTTTCGGCAAACTCCGCCTCGATCTCCCCGGCAATCTTCTTTTTCTCGTCCTCATCAACATTAACAACAATGTACGACGCGAAATAAATAACCTTTTCCAGCTGCAACATAGGCAGATCTAAAACCTGGCCGATGCGCGAAGGCACGCCCCTCAAAAACCAAATATGTGAAACTGGACAAGCCAATTTGATGTGCCCCATCCGCTCGCGCCGCACGCTGGATTTAGTCACTTCAACGCCGCAACGATCGCAAACGATACCCTTATAACGCACTCTTTTATACTTGCCGCAATAACATTCATAATCACGCTCGGGTCCGAAAATCCGCTCGCAAAACAAGCCGTCCTTTTCCGGCCGCTGAGTGCGGTAATTAATAGTCTCCGGCTTAGTAATCTCGCCGTGCGACCAAGCTATAACCTCCTCGGGGGAAGCTAGCTTGATCCTGATTGATTGTAAGTCTTCTACGCGCATATGAGTGGTAATTATTTAGTAATTAATTAAAGTCCGAAACCGGTTTTATTTCCCTGCCGGAATATTTCGGGGATCTGCCCCAGGTTAGTTTATTCAACCGGCCTCTCCTTGACCTCAACGTTCAAACCCAGGGACTTTAACTCGCTTACCAAAAGGTTAAACGACGCCGGAATATTTGGATTCTTTATCTCTTCGCCCCTCAATATCGTTTCATAGGTCGCCGCGCGTCCCGCAATATCATCCGATTTGATTGTCAGCATCTCCTGTAGAGTAAACGCCGCGCCGTAACCTTCAAGCGCCCATACCTCCATTTCGCCGAACCGCTGGCCACCGAATTGCGCCTTGCCTCCCAAAGGCTGCTGCGTAATCAGCGAATACGGTCCGATCGAACGGGTATGTATCTTATCCTCGACCATATGGATAAGCTTCATCATATAAATATAACCGACGGTGATCTTTCCGGGGAACGACAATCCGGTGCGCCCGTCAAAAAGAACCTCCTTGCCGTCTTCGGATAAACCGGCCTTTTTTAATTCCGCCTTAATATCGGCTTCCGTAGCGCCTGAAAGCGCCGGTGTAACTGCGTGATAACCCAGCGCATTGGCCGCGTAACCCAAATGTGTTTCCAATATCTGTCCCAAGTTCATACGGGAAGCCACCGCCATCGGATTCAATACGATATCAACCGGAGTGCCATCCTCCAAATAAGGCATCTCTTCCACCGGCAAAATACGCGAAATTACGCCCTTGTTGCCATGGCGACCCGCCAGTTTATCGCCCGCGCGCACCTTGCGCAATTCGGCAATCTCGATCTCAATACGCTTAATTACTCCCGGTTCAAGCTTGTGCCCCTGTTCGCGCGAAAAAATCTTCACTCCCACCACGCGCCCGCGCTTACCATGTTCCATCAATAGCGAAGTGTCCTTGACATCCTTGGCTTTCTCGCCAAAGATCGAGCGCAACAAACGCTCTTCCGCGGTCAGCTCCTGCTCGCCTTTAGGCGAGATCTTGCCCACCAAAATATCATTGGGCTTCACCTCCGCACCAATGCGTACGATGCCCTCTTCATCCAAATCTTTCAGTTTCTCTTCGGAAACGTTTGGAATATCGTAGGTAGTCATTTCCGGGCCAAGTTTGGTTTCGCGCACGTCGCAGGCGAAATTCTCCATGTGAATGGTAGTGAACTTATCATTGGCCACCAATCGTTCCGATAAAAGAATCGCGTCCTCAAAATTGCCGCCGCGCCACGAAGTAAACGCCACTAAGACATTGTGGCCTAAAGCCAGATGCCCATCCACAATCGAACCGCCGTCGCATAAAGCCATGCCTTTCTTTACCTTTTGTCCCTTTTGGGCAATCGCGCTCTGATGAAAACAAGTATACTGGTTCGTACGCAGATATGTCCGCAAATAATAAGTTTTTTCGCCTAAATTCTTGTCGTCGTATTTGACGGTGATATGGCTGCCGTCAACCTCCGCCACCACGCCTGCGCCTTCGGCTAAAAGAATATGCCCCGAATCATGCGCAATGCGCTCCTCGCTGCCGGTCATCACCAACGGCACGTCCGGCTTGATCAACGGCGTAGACTGGCGCTGCATATTCGAACCCATCAATGCACGATTCGCATCGTCATTCTGCAAAAAAGGAATAAGCGAAGTTCCAACCGATAAAATCTGCTGCGGCGACACATCAATATAATCAATCTCTTCCTTTGAGCATATTTCCGGCTCGCCCTTCATTCTGGCTTCCACTTTCTTCGGAATTATATTTCCCTTCTCGTCCAAAGGCACGATCGCCGTGGCAATGTTGTATTTTTCCTCCTCGTCGGCGGTCATATAAATCAGCTCATCGGTAACTCTGCCCTTATTGACTTTCAAATAAGGAGTTTCCAAAAAACCAAAATTATTGATCTTGGTATAAGCCGAAAGATAGCCCACCAAACCAACATTGGGTCCTTCCGGCGTCTGAATCGGGCAAATACGGCCGTAATGCGAAGGCTGCACGTCGCGCACTTCAAATCCCGCGCGTTCGCGCGTCAACCCCCCGGGTCCGGTCGCCGCCAGCCGGCGTTTGTGCTCCAGCTCCGACAGTGGGTTCTCGTTATCCATAAATTGGCTCAACTGCGAACTGGAAAAAAACTCTTTTATTACCGCCATTACCGGCCGGGGATTTATCAACTGCATCGGAGCCAAGCCGATCGTATCCAAAGTCGACATGCGATCTTTAATAATGCGCTCCATCCTCATAAATCCGATGCGCAGGCGGTTTACCAGCAATTCGTTAAGCGTCCTTACGCGCCGGTTCCCTAAGTGATCGATCTCATCGGGTCTTGCCGTTGGATCGTTGTTTAACCGGATTATCTCGCGCAACACCGCCACGATATCATCCACCGTTAGAACGCGGTCTCCGATCTCTACCTTATCCTGATTTTCGGTTTTTGTATTCAGCTGGGGCAAACGCTTCCACATCTTCCAGCGCCCCACCTTGGACAGATCGTATCTCTCAAAATTAAAAAACATGTTCCAAATCAATTCCTTGGCAGTATCGGGAGTCGCCAGGTCGCCGGGACGCAAACGCTGATAAATCTCAACCAAGGCTTCGGCCTGATTGTGGGTCGGATCTTTCTTAATTGTTTCCTCTATATAATCCACATCCCCCTTGTTCACGCCCACAAACAGCTCTTTAATCGCGTCATCATTATCGATTCCAAAAGCGCGCAATAAAGTCGTTGCCGGCACGCGTCTTTTCCGATCAATCTTCACGCCGATAAAACCAGTATGCGCAGTTTCAAATTCAAGCCACGAACCGCGATTAGGAATAATCTTGGTACCAAAATGGTTTTTGCCGCCGATATTCTCGACCGAAAAAAACACGCCCGCCGACCTAATCAGCTGTGAAATGCAAACACGCTCGACGCCATTAACAATAAAGGTTCCCCGCTCTGTCATAAGGGGGAAATCGCAAAGGAATATCTCCTGGGTCTTGGATTCCTTGGTCTTCAAATTTACCAAGCGGGCCTTAACACGGATAGGCGCTTCAAACGAATCATTATTCATGCGCGCCTCCAGGTCATTTTTATACTTAGGCTCATCAAGCTTAAAATCCTCAATCCAAAGCTCCATTTCCTTGCCGGTATAATCTTTTATCGGCGAAATTTCGGTAAAGAGCTCCTTTAGGTCATTACCCCAGAACATATCCCAACTCTCCTTCTGAAGCACCAGCAAATAAGGCAAAGGCAACGATACTTTTGCCCGGCCGAAATCCTTTATTTTAAGCGCTGTCATATTTTATTGGCGGCCGACACCGCCCGTCCCCGTGCTCGCCGCTGTTCTTGACGGCGAACGGAAGGAAAAGACTTATGCCTGACCGCTGTCTCCCCTTATTTTTTATGAATTACGAAATTAATTGCCAACCGCCCAAAAAACACCGTCCGACTAGACAAAACCACGAAAACTCAAACCAAAAACGAAAAAATACCCTCCGATTATTTGGGCTACGATTTGTCTTATTTATTATGAGTAAATCCCGATCAAGGATGCGGAAATTAATTAGCTAACACTCATACTTCCAACAAGTATAAATATTATCAGAAAAGTACTTTCTTGTCAATAAACGCCTTTCCCGACCCTTTTCGAGCCGGGAAAGACGCTATCAATTCAAATTACGGTTCAATAAATCCTTTCTCCCCGCCAGTTTCAGCCTCAGGCAAAGTAACTTCGGGAACCTCATCTTCCCCGGCCTCGCCGCCGCCAGCCGGAACTCCTTCAATTACCGGCGACGTCGATTGCGTCTGAATCGCTGCACCAGCTTCCTGGCCGCTCAGCGATTTACCCTTCCGAAGGTTATCGATTGCTTTATTGATATTA
Organism: uncultured Candidatus Saccharibacteria bacterium; assembly: GCA_964470995.1. Lineage (GTDB taxonomy): Bacteria > Patescibacteriota > Minisyncoccia > Minisyncoccales > UBA5738 > UBA5738. The sequence goes on along the minus strand of CAYYEP010000005.1, from coordinate 44,941 downwards.
TCGATTGATTCTTTATCCGCCGCCGGATCAAGTAAAAACATTATTGCCTGCAGCTCGGCGATCGCCGACTGCTTATCTCCTTGTTTGTCATATATCAAAGCCAGATAATAATGAGGATCTATATATTGCGACCGCAAATCAGACGCCTTCTTAAATGCTTCTTTTGCCTTGTCCAGGTCGTTTTTCATTACATGAACCTGGCCAATTTCATTCCACAATGCCGGATTGGACGGTTCCAGTTGCAACGCTTTGTTATACATATCCAAAGCCCAAGTATCGAAACCTTCACTCACCCCTATTAACCGGCGGTAAATATAACCGCGCGCCGCCCAATTAGTCGAACTGTTTGGGTTGGCCCCCTCAGTACTTTGCATCGCAGTCTTTACCGCGCCCTCCAAATAGGGTAATGCCGCGTTAATCGCTGTCTGGTTATCGCCTTGGTTACCGCTGTTCTTGCTCGCCTCGCTCTCAGCCCGTGCCAAATATATCTGCGCCAACCCCGTCAAATAATTATCCTGCATCCGGTCGGTCGCATCCGCCGCCGCCTCCATCTTCGAAATTGCGGTTGCCGTATCCTGATTCTGCAACGCTTTCACCGCACCTAAATATTCGACCTCAGCGTAATAATGCTTTGCATTCCAAACCAACAATCCCATTTCCAGCGCCACTAAACCAACGAATCCCAACGACACCGCATAACTCAACTTCACCGAATGTAATGGCAACAAAATCGTTTTCTTTTCATCCATAACCACAATCGCCCCCAGGAAGAACCAAAACAGCATCGCCAAACTTAAATTGAAAGGATAATAGAACAACGCCGCCGCCACGCCCAGCCACCCGGCAAAAAGCGCCAGCGGCAAACCGACTTCATTATCTTCATCGGTCAGCATTCGGAATCCTTCAATTGTCCATGCCACGATTATTAATAGTAATGCGACCACGCCCAGCAAACCCGTAGTCGCGACTCGATTGATAAACTCCGACGCAGCGGAAAAAAACGTCAACTGCCAGCTCAAGTTATCTTGGTTAATCTGTTCGGGTTTATACCTTATATAATCATAATTGAAAGTACCCGGTCCCGAGCCCAGGAAAAAATTCTGCGCTGACTGCTTTAGCGTATTGACCGCGATATCAGCCGAAGCGGATTGCGACAACGATGCTTCTGTCGCCGCCTGGATTCCGGCCGCCCTTCCAAACGCACCGTACGACTGCGACACCACCGTTTTGGCAAAGAGATTGAACACCAGAAAGAGTATGGTCACCATCAACAACACAAACGACGCGTTCTTGGCGTTCGTATTCTTATGCAGGAATTTATGGTCGCTGATCGAAAAAATAAAAACCGCCAGCGCGCTTACCGCCAGCACAATCCACGGCACAACCAACAATGTATCGGAATTTGCCGAGCGGGCCGGGAAATAAACCGTTATGATGCCGTTAAAAAATACCAGCGCAAAAAAAATCATTCCCGCGCACCATTTCAACAACCGGCTGTATTTGCTCCTTGAAATGAACGCCAGTGGAAATATCGTCGCCAGCACAACCGCGGCAAATATCGCCATACTGTTGGTAGTTCCAATCGTATTAAACGAAGGATCCTTGGTATACGCCAAAAAGGGAAGCAAATAAAACCCCATCTTTTGCCCGAAAGACTGGATGATCGCATAAACCGCCGCGATCGCCGCCGATACCGATAAAACCGCAATCGGTTTATGCAATTCGTTCTTTTTAAAATTGTTGACAATCAAAAAATACAAGAAAACCAGGCTTAACAGCGAAATGAAGCTTTCCGCAACCGGCAACGGCCAACCCCAAAGACTGCCGTAACGATAAAGCGAAAAAATGCCGGAAACAAATACAATCGCGGTAAACGCTCCCACAAAAAGATGCAACGGATTCAAATTTATAACCAGTTTTTTTTCATTCACGGTGTTCCAAGCCCAAAAAAGCAGGCCGATCCCGGTCACCAAAAAAAGCAAAAACTGCTTTTGGAAATCAAGTGCGTTACTCGTAAACGGCAGGGAAAAAAGCGGCACCAAAAACAACGAAATATAAACCGCGGTCTTGGGTATATTATTCAACATATTTATTTAAAAATTTCAGTTTTAAATCTAAGCAGCCGCACCCGGAATCGGCATTTAAAAACCGGAAAGCGTCTCGCTTGAACATTATTTATTATATATCAGCAAAACCTGCGGCACAACCGCCAAAAACTGTGGAAAACGCAGCTCGCCGCCATAACAGCCGTTATTCGATCGCAAGCGCCGGCGACGAAACAATTCTCTCCGTTATCCCCAACATCGCAAAAGTCGCCAGCAAATTGGAACCGCCATAACTTACAAACGGAAAAGGCAAACCGATAATCGGCAAAAAGCCGATATTCACTCCGATATGAATCGCCGCTTCCGCCACCAGTAAAACCGCAAACCCCGCCGAAAAAAGCCGCGAAAAATTATCTCTCGCCGAAAGCGCAGCCCGCGTCAGCCTCCATATAACCAACAACATCGCTCCCAACAAAAACGCCACGCCCACCAAACCAAATTCCTCGGCAATGGCCGCGAAAATAAAATCTGTTTGCGGTTCCGACAAAAAACCGTATTGCGTCTGCGATCCTTGTCCCAGACCTTTACCCAGCAATCCGCCGGTACCTACCGCGATCTCTGACTGATTCTGGCTCCAAGAAACCCCCAACGGATCGCTGGGCGCGAAAAAATTCATCACCCGCGCCTTTTGGTAATCTTGCAGAAAAAACGCCCACCCCAATGCCAGCATTACTAAAAAAACTGCCGCTAAAAGCGCAAAATGCCGCTTTTTCATCCCCGCGATCGTCAGCATACCAACCCACAACGACACAATTACCAGACACGGCCCCAGATTGGGCTGGAAAAAAATTAGGATCGTCGGTATCGCCACGTAAATTCCGGTCAGCAATACGTGCCGAATTTGATATATCGCCGCATGGCGTTTGGTAAAATATTTCGCCAACAGAATCAAAAGAATCGGCTTTAACATCTCAATAGGATCCAGCGTCACCGGCCCCAAATCATACCATGTCCTCACCCCCCGGTTGGATGACCCGAAAAAAAACAAACCAGCCAAAGCCAGGACCGTGAAAAAATACAGCCACAAGATTACCGCCGGGCTTTCCCGAAAAAGGCGCCAGTCAAAAAAACTGAACAATATCATCAAAACCACCCCCAATCCCAAAAAAAGCATCTGTTTAAAAAAGTTGGAATAGTCCCCCGAATAAAGGGAACTGCTGTAAAGCGACAATAGCCCGAACAACCCCAAAAAGACGGCCGCCCCCGCCATCATCCAGTCAAAACGCTTAAAATGGGCAACAATTAAATTCATTTTTTAAAACTGAAAATTCCGGCCGCTCATCGGTTCAAATACTAACCGCCCGGCAATCTGCCCCGGAGAAACTTATTCTTCCGGCCCGGTCATTTCCATAAATTCTTTTTCGCTAAGAATCTTTACTCCCATTTTTTTAGCTTTGTCATATTTTGAACCGGGAGCTGCCCCCGCCACAACATAATCAGTATTCTTCGACACCGCTTCTACCGCCACACCACCCAACTCGCGAATACGGTCTTTAGCCCCTTGGCGGCTCATCGCTTCCAGTGTTCCGGTGACCACAAACGTCTTTCCCTCCAACGGTCCGGCGGCTTTGCGATAAAACTCTATCCTAACTCCCGCGGCCAACATTTTTTCGACCAATCGCCGGTTTTTGGGCAAGGCAAACCAATTATGGATCGATTCAGCCACCACCGGGCCAATATCAGGCACCGCCTGAAGCTCTTCCAAAGAAGAATTCCTGATTTTCCCAAAATCCAAAAAATGATCCGCCAGCGCCCGGGCAGTCTGCTCTCCCGTATTGCGTATTCCCAGCGCATAAACAAAACGCGGCAAAGATATTGTTTTCCTCAATCCTATCGACTCTATTAAGTTCTTTGCTGATTTTTCCGCGAATCTTTGCAACGGTACCAAATCCCCCTCTTTTAATTGAAAAATATCGGCCGCGTCGCGTATCAATCCTTCATCAATCAGGTGTTCGACGATCTTCGGACCCATTCCCTCGATATTAAACGCCGCCCGGGAAACAAAATGTCCCAAATTCCGCTCCTGCACGGCAAAACACTCTGGATTCACACACCGCCAAACCGCTTCACTGTCCCTTTTGGCAACCGGCCCGCCGCAAATCGGACAAAATTTGGGCATGTGAAAATTTTTTTCATTACCGGCACGCAATTCCGGCAAAACCTTGGCAATATCGGGGATCACATCACCCGCCCGCCCCACCACCACGGTATCGCCAATCTTCAATCCCAAACGCTTTATCTCGTCTTCGTTATGCAGCGTCGCTCGCGAAATCATTACCCCGCCCACCTCGACCGGCTTAAGCACCGCCACCGGCGTTAATGCGCCGGTACGTCCAACCTGCACCAAAACATCCTCCACAATAGTCGTAGTTTGCTTAAGCGGAAATTTATAAGCAACTGCTCCGCGCGGCGCTTTTCCCGCTACGCCCAGTTTCTTAAAAATCGCGTTGTCGTTAATTGTTACCACAATCCCGTCGATCTCATAAGGAAGTTTTTCGCGGTTCTTATACCAATGTTCATGGAACGCGAACACATTTTCCAGCGTCCGGCAATACTTGGAAAACTTATTATTAGTCTTAAACCCCGCCACTTCCAAAAAAAAATGTTCTTCTTGATGGGTTTTTTGGCCGTAATCGCTGGCCAGCGAATAACAATTGGAATCCAGATGGCGCTTTGCCGCAATCTTAGGATCAAGCTGGCGAATCGAACCGGCCGCCAGATTCCTGGGATTGGCAAATTGCGGCAAACCCCTTTCCAGCTGTTCCTTGTTTATCCGCGCGAATTCCTTCTTGGTAATGATCACCTCGCCCCGGGCAACCGCCTCTTTCAAACCTTTTGCTTCCACTGCCCCCGCCATCGCGTCCAATCCCGCCGCGCGCAAATCTTTAACTACTTCCCCGGACAAACGCAACCGCAAAGGAATCGCCTCTATTGTTTTCAAATTATTGGTTACATCCTCCCCGATACGCCCGTCGCCGCGCGTCGCACCGACCCCCAAAACTCCCTCCCGGTAAACCAACTCTATCGCCAAACCATCCAGCTTGGGCTCACAAAAAAAATCTATCCTTTTTATTTCTTCCTCGGAAAGCAATCTTTTAGCCCGTTCCAGCCAATCCATCATATCCTGGACCGAGAAAGCATCATTAAATGACAACATTGGCGTCTTATGCCCGTATTTGCGAAACTTATCCAGCGCTTCGCCGCCTACCCTCTGCGTCGGCGAATCCGGCAAGACTTGATCCGGATACTCGTTCTCAAGATCAAAAAGCTCTTTTTTCAAAGAGTCCAAAGCTTCATCTGAAATTGCTTGCCGGTCCAGAACGTGATATTCGTAACGATAACGATTGATAAGGGTTACCAGCTTATCTATCCTTTGGACCGCCTCCTGTTTAGTCATGTAAAAATATTAAATTCCCGCTCCTTTTCAAGCCAACCAGACTATCTTTGGATTTTTATCGTACGCTGGGTGTCTTTGTATGTCCCCTCCGACCAAACGCACAAATACTCACCGCCGCCACATAATTCGCAAATAACCTTATAAACCGCCCCATTGTCCAAATTCACGACCTCCGGACCGCCCACCGGACATTTACTACCGTAATCGAGCTCGGTAACATTAGCTAAAGCCCATTCAATTCCGGTTTCGGCCGCCGCAAACGCCACCACCGACTTTCCGGCTTCATTAACGTTCTTCAACTGGTAAAGGGAAATCAGGCTCGTCCCGAAAGCCGCGGTCATTACAATCGACAAAGTTACTGCCGCCAAATAGATCGCGATGCCCTTGCGCCCGTGCCGCCGGTTCAGTCGGAATAGTTTACTGATTTTTTCGGTGATTTTTTCCATATACGCAAAAATTATTCCTTAATAACGGATATCGATATTACGCTGGGAAACCGTCATCTGCGCCTCAAGTTCCTGATCCTGGGAATCGATCGCACGGATATATATAATCACCCGCGGCTGGATTGTGTCGTTCTGCGACCATCCGTGCTGTTTCACCGCAAATGATTGCACAGTCACCCCTGGTGATGTCAGTGGCAACGTATAATCCGCAAATGCCCCTCCTTCGTTATGGCGCGCCTCCATTAGTGCTGTCACTCCCGTCGGATAACCTGCCGGTTCGTCCAAGTAGTATTCAACACAATCCAGCGGGGTTGACGATATAAACGAAGTATCCGGCGTCTTAAATTTAACATGATCGCCGTTGGCATCCTCAAACCATTCGTAATTTTCGTATTGGGCAACACACGTTCCCGTGGTATCTTTCTGGGCCATACGCATACCGCGCGAGATCCTCTCCATGGCATAAGAAAGTTCGTTAATCATTTTGGTGCGCGCCGCCATCTGGCGCTGCATCTTCAACGAATAAAAAAATAATTGCCCCACGATTGTCATCGCCAACGAGAATATCACCAATGAAACCATCAATTCCACCAAAGTAAAACCCCCCTGTTTTTCACGGACTTCTTTTGCGGGCTTATTCCAATTTTTTATTTTCTTTAAAAACGCCATAAGACTATTGCGGCCACCAATTATAAAGGTTTTCTTCAACCGTCAGCGAGCGGTTTATTCCCCGTTCATTCCATTCCACCAGCACACTCACCTTCAAATAATCCGATCCAGGAACAACGGTAATCGTCCGCTCATAAAGCGTTTCTTGAATTCCCGAGTAGCTGTAAAAACCATTCAAACTTTCGTATTCCAAGCGATCTCCTGTATGCGTTGTTGATAATGCAACCGAATTATAATCCGCCGTGCAACCATCTTCGCAATTAACCAAAACCGGACAATCGTCCGAAGCCGTACAATACAAACCGCTTCTCCAGGAATCATCCCCGTCGTAACCGGCCTCGCTATAAAGAATTTTTAAATAGTTGTCATCGCGGATACTGCGCGCGATCTCGATCCCCTCCTTGCCCAGGTAAGCCGCAGTCACTGATAAAGCGGCGCTTTTTGTCGCCGCCAGCGACTGATTGATTAGCGCATAACCGCTGCCAATGCCGACAATAATCAGAAAAAGCGCGGTCAAAACCTCGACAAGAGTAAAACCTTTCTGGTAATTAGCCGCAATCTTTTTAATTAACATATATCAGCCCGGCCCGATTCACCACAACTGAACGGGTCGTGGAAGTACCGTCGATTTTAAGAATGATCGTCGCTTTATCATATTGAGTACCGCCCAAATTACTAATAACCACCCCCGGATCCGGCGGAATATAATTAATGCTCAATGCCGTAACCGTACCGCACGATTCCGACGGGCCGCAAGGTTTAAGGCTTTCCACCTTAAATCCGTTTGCCATAACCGTCGTCTCTCGTATCGTATCCGTCAGAGAACTATATCGGTTGTTCGAATTATCATCGGTATATATCGAATACGTAGTACCGCCGCCGGTAAGGGTTACCCCGTAACCCATATATGATATTCCGCCAAACTGATGCGCCGAATAACCCCATTCCTGCGCCCGCCGCAAATCCTGCGCCAGCTTCCCCGCGGTCATCTCCAACTGCAATTCGCGATTCCCCTGATGATAGTTGGCCGAAACATAAATGCTCAAGATCGTTATTATCGCGCACGTCACCATCAGCTCAACAAGAGTAAAACCGCGGCTGTCAAAACCGTTATCAAAAAAATTATGATTTTTTTTATAAATATTCCGCCTCATTCGGTTAAAACGTCAAAGAAATATACCAATTAAATATCGAATCCGTAAAAAAAACCGCAAGCACAGTACCGGCAACCAGAAACGGCCCGAACGGCACCTGTGACGACATTGTTTTTTTACCGCACGTCACCAACACTAATCCCAGTATAGCACCAAAAAAATTCGCAAAAAACATTCCCACCAAAATTCCCGGAAACCCCGTCGCCAAGCCCATTAAAAGCGCAAATTTAACATCCCCAAAACCCAGCCACTTGCCGCGCGACGCCAAAAAAATCGCCAAAAATATGAGCGCCGCGGATACCGCCGCCGCCGTTGCCGCCCAAATCATGTCGTAATCAAAAAAACGCCGCGGATACCCCCCGCCCGCGTTAATAAACGTAAACATTAATGCCGCCAAAAAACCCGAAACCACTGCCCCGTCGGGAATAAAATACCATTTAAGATCCGCCACAAAAACCACCACTAACGCCGCCAAAAAAATCCAGTACGACGCCAATTTCGCCGCCAAAATCAAAGAAAAATTGCCCCAGAATAGTTGCGGCGTAAAAACCCAGGCCGCGGCCAAAAAAAATGCCCCAGTTGCCAACTCCACAATCGGATATTGCCATGAAATCGGCTGGTAACAATACCGGCACCTGCCCCTAAGCAACGCAAAACTTACCACCGGCACCAAATCATACCAAGCGAGACAGCGGCGGCATTTGGGGCAATACGACCTACCCTCGGCCGCACTTTCACCGCAATACGATCTCCAGATAATGCAATTCAAAAAACTGCCAATTACCATTCCGATAATGAATATCGAAACCGATATGTACCAATATAAAATTCCCATAATATATTTATTTTACCACGACTCTCATATCAAAAAACAGCCCCCTTGCGAGGGCTGCTTTAAAAATTCGTTAGTTTTGGGTCGAGCATCCGTTAATACCGGTTCCCGAAGGTCCAAGCACCAAGCTGGTAACAGACGTCTTGTAGAAGTTGCCTCCTTCCGATGCCGTATAATACGTGCAATAAGGAGAAGCTGTGCAACCATTCGCCGTCCTATTGTCATTTTCCAAGTGGGCGTAATAGCAGAACTTGGTTGCGTCACCGACGTTCGTCACTGTTGCATAAGCATTCGTAGCACCGCTCGGATCGGTCGGAGTCGCCGTCAGATACGTACCAATGGCAGTCGGATAAGTCGCCGAAGTATAATAGGCATCATACTGGCCATAATACATTTCCTGCGCCGAAACCAATTGCCGCATATCTGACAACCGCCGCGCGTCGCGCGCTTTAGATCTGGCTCCCGACATCGAAACCAATACCATACCCGCCAGGATACCGATAATCGCGATAACTACCAACAATTCAATAAGCGTAAAACCCTTGTCTTTGGTTAATTCCATTTTTTTATGTATTTATTTTCTTTATCTATTATTATAATCGACCTTTTATTAAAAACAAGCTGTGGATAACTTTTGCTCCCGATAACACTGATTATACCCCTCACCCGGATACTATACAATCCAACTTTTCCCCTAAGCACTACCCATAGAAGAGTACAGCGGTATCATCACCGACGCCACCACGCCGCCCACGATCACGCCAAGCACCACTATCATTATCGGCTCGATCAGCACCAGCATGCTATCGATTGCGCGCTCGGTTTCCTTTTCATAGAACGACACCATAATCAGCAAACTTTTATCCAGCGATCCGGTCTGCTCGCCCACCAATACCATCTGCGAAAACATCGCCGGAAACAGCTCCGGATACATCGACAATATCGACGACATCGTCTGCCCCTTACGCACGCCATCGCAAGTTTTCACGATCGCTTCCTGGTAAACCACGTTTCCCACGATCATCGAAGTAATTTCCAGCGCTTGAGTAATCGGAATCCCCCCCGCAATCAATGTCGACAGGTTATCAGCAAACCGGCTCACATAAAGCATTTTTAACATACCTTTCAAAACCGGTACTCTCAATGCCATCCGGTCAAAAAAAGCTTTCCCCGATTCAGTCCGGGCAATACGTCCAACCAAAACAATCAGGCCGACCATTACAAGTAAAACAATAATCCCGCCCACTCCCCGGATAAAATTGGTCGCCCCAATCACCACTTTGGTCAAAAACGGCAACTCAGTTTCACTACTGTTCAACATACCAATCAGGTTGGGCATCACAAAATAGCTCAAAAGAAACAGCACCCCCACCATCACCACCAAAATTACGATCGGATAAACCATCGCGCCCTTTACCTTGCCAGAAAGATAATAATTTTTTTCCAAATAATCCGCCAAATAGTTAAACTGTTCCGATAAATTACCCGAAACCTCACCAGCTTTAACCATGGCTACAAAAAAAGAAGAAAATATCTCCGGATATTTGGCCAGCGCCACCGATAACGGCGAACCCGCCTCCACCATTTGGGAAATTTTGATCACCTTCTCGCGGAACCCCTGGTTGGGAAGCTGGCCGCCAATTGTCCGCAACGCCTCAACCAGCGACACGTTGGCTTTAAACATTACTGCCAGCTGGCGTGAAAATACCGCCACATCCTTCCCTGAAACACCCTCGAACAAATGAAATTTCTGGGAGAATTTTTCCTCGTCTTTACGCAAAAAAGTAACAAAAAGCCCGTCGCGCCGCAATATTTCGGCCGCCGCCTCCGTCGAACCGGATTCCACCGAACCCGCCTTGACCTCGCCGTTTTTCGTCCTGGCTTGGTAAATGAATTTCATGGCTTTTTAAAAACTGGTGTCACGCTAAATCAACGCTTCCAGCTCATGCTGATTAAGCGAATAAGACATCGCCTTTTCCAATGAAACCTCGCCCGCTTTGACCAATTGGGCCAGCGACTTGTTCAGAGAGATCATTCCGCTCTTCGATGAGGTCTCGATCACCAGCGGTATCTCATGAATTTTGTTCTCGCGAATCAAATTGCCCACTGCATAAGTATTGAATAAAATTTCGCACGCCGGAATCATATTCCCCTTGCTGGAAAGAATTAGTCTTTGCGACGCAATTCCCAACAGCGAAGACGACAATTGCGCCCGGATCTGCGATTGCTGCTCGGCCGGAAATGAATCCACAATACGATGGATACTCTGTGCTGCCGAGTTAGTGTGTAAAGTCGCAAAAACCAAATGCCCGGTTTCGGCCGCGGTTAGCGCCGTACCAATCGTTTCGATATCGCGCATCTCTCCAATCATGATCACATCCGGATCCTGCCGGAAAACCGACTTCAAAGCCGCTGAAAATGACTTGGTATCGGAATTAATTTCGCGCTGTTCAATCACCGATGCATCCGGCTTGAAAAGATATTCTATCGGATCTTCGATAGTAATTATATGATCGCACCGCGAATGGTTTATCAAATCGACCAGTGCCGCCAAAGTCGTCGACTTTCCGTGCGACGCCGGTCCGGCGATAATTACAAAACCCTGCGTCGCTTCCGCAAATTTCTGGATGATCGGCGGCAAGCGCAATTCCGAAAGCGTCCTAATCTTTGTCGGGATCAGGCGCAAGGCGCAGGAAATACTCCCCTTCTGGAAAAAGACGTTCACGCGAAAACGCTCCTTATCCTGGTAAGAACACGAAAAATCAATCTCTTTTGTTTCCAAGAATTGGTTCTGCTGGTCGGCATTCATCAGTGCGAACGCCAACCCTTGGCTGTCGCGCGCGGTCAGGCACGGCTCCTTGGGAATAGCCCAAAGTTCTCCGTTAACGCGAATTATCGGCGGATAGCCAGCCGCCAAATGCAAATCGGATGCCTCCTTTTGGATTGTCGCGGCTAAATACTTTTCCAGCAATTGGGAATAATCGGTACTGCTCATATTATTGTTCGCCCGCGTTAGCGGGGAATCAAGCTGCAAGCTTATTTACCCGCGTTAGCGGGGAAT
>CAYYEP010000005.1:0-33177 GCA_964470995.1 uncultured Candidatus Saccharibacteria bacterium | reverse complement strand
TCAAGCTGCAAGCTTATTTACCCGCGTTAGCGGGGAATCAAGCTGCAAGCTTATTTACCCGCGTTAGCGGGGAATCAAGCTGCAAGCTTATTGATTAACGCCTTCCCCCATCCCGCTCAAGGTCTTGTGTATCTCATCGGCAACCTCGCTGGGAGTAAAATGCGCCTTGATCATAAAACCGTCAGCTCCCAAGTCCAGCCCCTTCTTAATTTCTTCTTTTTGCCCCAAGTTAGACAAAATAATTATTTTTAAGGCATTCACTTTAGAATTGCTTCCCTGTTCGCGCATCTCCTTTACGCGCGCCAATATCTCCCATCCATCCACCTGCGGAAGAACTATATCCAGAACCATTAAATCATACTGGTTGTCGTTAAGCTTGCACAAAGCTTCTTCCCCGGTCATCGCCAAATCGACGCTAAAACCCGCTTGTTTCAGTTTGGTATTGTAAATATCCGACAAAAACGGATCATCCTCCACCACCAGTATTTTTTTTAACACACCGCCAGTTTCAATACTCATTTTTTTGATTATGCAAATTAGCGAAACCCGCCGCGCTTTACCGCGTAACGCCTTCATTAAAATTATAACCCATCAAGTATTAAAAACAAAACCTTGCGACGCGCGGCAAAGTCGCTATCCTTTCTTTTTATCCGCATCCGCAATTGTCGCAGCAATATCCTCTTCGGTGGCTTTTAATATCTCCTCAATTGTCGTCACCCCCCTCAAAGCCTTTAACACCCCGTCCTGACGCATAGTAATCAGTCCCTGGCGCCGACCCTCGGCCGCAAGCTTTGTTTCCGACAAATCCTGCAAAATTATTTCGCCCAGCTCTGGCGTCATCTCCAAAGTTTCAAAAATTCCAACCCGCCCGATGAATCCTTGGCGGCCGCACTTGGGACACCCCACGGGCTCCCAAACCATAATTGGCTCGACTAATTCGACTCCGTTGCGCGACTGCTCCGGTATATTATTGAATTCCGCGATAATCATCTCTTTCAAAAATCCTGTCGCCTCTACCTGCTTCTTGCAATGCGGGCACAATCGCCGCACCAAGCGTTGGGCCAGCGCCAAAGACAACGTCGAAGGTATTAAATATGACTGTATCTTCAAATCTACCAAGCGCGGAACAACCCCCAGCGAATCGTTCGTATGCAACGTTGACAGCACTAAATGGCCCGTCAGCGCCGAATGAATGGTCAGCATCGCGGTTTCCTCATCGCGGATTTCTCCCACCATGATCACATCCGGATCCTGGCGCAGTATCGAACGCAAACCCGATGCGAAATCAAAACCGATCTCCGGCTTAACCTGCGATTGGTTTACCCCTTCGCAAAAATATTCGACCGGATCCTCCAGGCTGATGATATTAATCTTGTCGTTGTTAATCGTCTGCAAAACCGCGTACAAGGTCGTACTTTTACCCGAACCGGTCGGCCCGGTCACCAAAACCAAACCAAACGGCTCATCCACCGCTTTTTTAACCAGCTCCAGATTGCGCCCGTCCAGTCCCAAGTCTTCAAACGTCTTAAATCCCACATCGGGATCCAAAATACGCATTACCACCTTTTCGCCCATCGCAGTCGGCAAAGTAGACACGCGGAAATCAATGCTCTTGTTATCGATCTTCATCGAAAAACGCCCGTCCTGCGGCACGCGGTTCTCGTCGATCTTCATATTAGAAACAATCTTAATACGCGCCAAAACCGCATTGGCAATGTTAAGCGGCAAAAATATCGATGAATAAAGTTCTCCCATCACGCGGAAACGCACCCGCAATTTCGTACGGCTCGGCTCGATATGAATATCCGACGCTTTGCCATCAATCGCATTGCGAATGATCACATTTACGATCTTGGCAATCGGCGCATCCTCCACGTTGGAAATTACATCCAACTTCAACCCCTGCGCGGCATCAACTTCGTTTTCCTCTTCCTGGAATTCCTCCAATGCCCTGCCAACCTCCTTTTTTAGATCGCGGTATTTTCCCATCATCAGGGAAAAAATTTTAGGCGTTATCAAAACCACCTGATAAGTAAATTGATGCTCCCGCGCCAGAAATTTCAACGCTTCCTGGGCCTTAAGATCATCGGGATATACCATCCCGATCATCACTTCCCCCTTTTTTTCGCTGATCGGTATCATTCGATAAAATTTAGCCGTCTCCTCGGGAATGGTCTTCAGCGTTTCCAGCGACATCTCCTCGGGCATCGCCGAAATAAAAGGCGTACCCAGTATTTCCCCCTTGATCTTGAACAAGTCCTCTTCGCCAATCAAACCCTTGGATATCAACAACTCTTCTTCCGTTTTATTCGGATTGCTTTTCAGCTCTTCCTCAACCCCCACCGCCACATCCGACGCAAGAAGATTACGCTCGATTAATTGTTTTATCAAAAAAGGCATTTTTGAGCTATAAAATAATTACTATCCGACAATTTCTTTAAAATCTAAAATTAACTTAGCTTTCCGACACCCCGAATTTATTCTAAACAAATTTTGGCGCACCGTCAGGAGATACGCCAGAATATCAGCATATATCAAAACCGGGATTGGCAATCAGCGCCGCAAAGGTTCCAGTACTTCCGCCTCTTCTACACCCTCGATTTCCTCGGTCGTTGACGCATCACTCATAGCAAAAGGATTGTCTTTTCCCACACTTGATTCGCTTGCCGGCAGTATTCCGGGAAAAAGCTCCATTGTAATTATCCGGTCATCGTCCAGTACCCGGTATTCAAGATGAACCTGCCCCGTATCAAGCGTTTCAATTTCAATCGGCGCCTGCCAATACACTTTCCATACAAAAAAACCGATCGCTGCCAGCAACACCACAATAACCGCCGCCGCGATCAAAGATTTGCTGATATCGCGTTTTTGCTCGAATGTGATCGCCATGATTATTTTTTGTAATAGTTAATCACCAGTTTGACCTTGAAATCAAGCATCGGGTTAATCTCGTCTTCCTCGTTATCCTTAATATCGCCTGCGCCGCCGGAGTCAGTTTTTTTGCCGTATGTCTCTTCAGAAGCCATACTCTTTCCTATTTCCACCGACTCGGTATTAATCAAACGGCTGGAAAATTCCAAACGTCTCAAAAAATCCTTAAAATTACTATAATTTCCAATAAACTCACCCTCAACGGCGTACGCGTTAAGTTTAAACGCTTGCCGCGCAGATACTGTATCTGTACCATCTCCCGCTTTCTCCGCCGCCACCGAAACGCCTCCTCCGTCAAAACTGACATCTTTGGCAATCAACCCCGATTGCATCGCCGCCGTTTGAATAAAGTCCATCATTGCCGGGGCATCCATAGTTTGGGGAAACGCCGATTCCACCTTCTCTAAATTTGCCTCATGCTGCGAAAGTTCGATTGCCGCCCGGCTAAGCTCGGCAAAATACTCCTGGCGATTTTCTATTTCAGCATTTTTTTCGGCAACTTTCATTTTTGTTTCCTCCAAATCGTTGTATTTAGGAAGTGCCAGAAAAAAACCTATTCCAGCGGCAATTAAAAGGATCACTAACGCCTCCAAGTAGTTTCTTGACATTTTAGTTTATGAAATAGTCGGGTTTAACCGCCGTATTTTGGTGTCGCGGTACCCTCGTTAAACATGACCTTTACTTCAAAATCAATTCCTCCATCCTCGGGATTCATCTTCACGCTTCCCATTATCACTTCCCCCAAAACCTCGCTATTGGATTCGAAGTTTGTTATCTGCTGGCCTAATACCTCAAAATTTTTCGCGTGGCCCGAAATTGAGGCCGCCATCTTATCTGTTTCAATCTCACACTTCGTTAAATAAACTCCCAAGATCACCATTTCTTCCAGCCTCTTTAGTATTTCGCTGGACGCTTTCTGCACCGTCAACGCCTTGGAAAAATCCTTTAGCATCTGCTGGGTTTTTAAAATGCTGTTTTCCAGATTTTTTTCGTCTTCGGTTTTCAGTTTGGCCGCCTCAAAAGTAAGGCTGGCCAGTTCATCGCCGGTTTTCGACACCGAATTTTGAAGATAAAAGAAAGTCCCCACGGTTGCGACCAGAATCACCAGCGAAATGTAAAAAACCGCATTCTCCAACGACAAGCCGGCTTGTTTTTTAGAAGGCATTGGCATAATCGTTTCCGGATCCGCGCCCCCTTTATATAATGGCGCCGTCCGGTAATTATTTTTTATAATTACGTTGTTTAAAAATCTGTTTTATCTCATTTGCTTTTCAAGTTCCAACCCGCGCCGCGCCATCCCCACCGCCACCGAATACATCGGCCCGATCGCCTTAAGTTCTTGCGCGATATTGGTTGGATGCTCAATTCTCGCGAAAGGATCGGCAATCTCCGCATCAACTTTGAAATGCTCCGAAAATTGGTCTTTGATCTCGGAAACCGCAAATGCTCCTCCCGAAAAAATGATTTTTTCCACCTCCAAACCGCTCATACGGCGATATTCGGCAAACATCATTTCAACTTCCCGGAATATGGGCGCTAAAAGATCGCTTAATATTTTTTTGATCTCGGCCCGGATCTCGGGATCCATATAAGGAACGAACCTCAAACCATAAGCTTGCTTTAAATTTTCCGCCGCCTCCGGATCAAGAGGCAAGCGATTAATCAACTCTTTGGCCAAATAAGCGCTTCCCCGGTCAAAACTGTGCGAATAGCGTAAGACATGGTTCTCGATCAAACTGCACGCCGTACTCTGCGACCCTATATCAATCAGGCATACCGGCCGGGTCTCGCTGGGCGATACCAGCGCCTGCGTCAAGCCAAACATTTCCGCTTCCAATAAAAGTATTTCCAGTTTGGCTTTTGCCGCGATTTCTTTGTAACGGACAATAATTTCGTTAGGAATTGCCGCCACCGTCACTTCAATCTTCTGCGGCGCATCAAACCGCCCTCCCACCAGTTGCCAATCCACCGTCACCTTATCAATCGGCAATGGAATATGCTGGCGCGCTTCAAACAACACCGCTTCCGGCAGCTCCTTTTTGGTCATTGGCGGCAAGGTGAAATTGGTAAAAAAAGTCGAAAAATCGGGGATCGAGAACGCACACACTTTCGTCTTTATCTTCGCTTGTGCGATTATCGCCCGGATCACCTCCGCGATTTCATCAGTCGAAAAAACCGCCATCGCCTTGCCGGTAAGCTTGGGCACATCTGTTTCCAGGAGATCGAGTTCAATTCCGCCATAATTGGATAAACCGATTTTTTGGCCGGATTTTTCAAGCTCCACCATCCTAACCGAAGCGGTACCGACATCAATGCCCAGGAATTTTTTCGTGAACAGTTTAGGCAACACAAGATTTTCCGAGTCTTTGGCGTAAAACCATCAATTAAACCAAAAGCATTCGGTTTGAAATTCGCGTAATTATTTATATTATATCTATAAACAAAACAAACAACAATATGTGGAAAAATTGTAAACGTTCGATTATTGAATTATTCTTTCCCGCCGAATGTTTTTTTTGTAAAAAGCCCAAAACTTTTCTTTGCGGCGACTGCGCCGCCCTGCTCGACCTTTCCCGTAATCATTTTCCCGACCGCACTCAAAAATATTTAAACGATATCTGCGCCGCCGGTTCTTATGATAACCCGTATTTAAAAAAACTTATTGCCGCGTTCAAATACGAACCCTTCCTCCGCTCACTGGCAGCTCCGCTGGCAAAACTAATCGCTGACCATTTCGCGCTGGCCCAAATCCAGCCCGACCGCAATGCGATTATCGTCCCCGTGCCGCTGGCGCAAAAGCGCCTGCGTTGGCGCGGCTACAACCAAGCGGCCTCCCTCGCCCGAGAACTCGGGCATCTCTGGCGGCTCCCGGTCAACAGCAATATCCTAGTCCGGTCCCGCGAAACTCAAAACCAGGCCAGCCTTCAAGGCAGCGCGCGGCGTCAAAACATTAAAAACGCGTTTACTTCCCCTGACCCATCCGCGATAAAAAACAAAACCGTCTATCTAGTAGACGATGTAATCACCACCGGCGCTACTATGGATGAATGCGCCAAAGTTTTAAAACGCCGCGGCGCCGCAACCGTTATCGGTCTGGCAATCGCCCGCGCCGAAAATTAACCAATTCCCTCTCCCTCGCCTCGGTCGCCAGCAAATCAGCCTTTTTTGCCGCTCCGCGGTTATAACCGCCCGTCTTGCCATCGGAACGGATAACCCGGTGGCAAGGTATCGCCGGATCATAATTCCCGTTCAAAATATTACCCACCGCGCGCGCGGCCTTCGGATTTCCTGCAATCTCGGCCACTTGTTTATAGGTCAATATCCTTCCCCGGGGGATTTTTTTGACCGCTTCAAATACTTTTCTCTTAAACATTTTTAATTTTAATCTCCGGTGCCGCCGGAACATTTTTCGAATATTGCAATAAATATTTTCTGCCCGATTCAATAGCTCTTTCCTCCGCCTTTTCTTTGCCAAAATTACGCGCCACCACCACCGGTCCGGAGAAATTAACCGGCTCAAAAAATAAATCGCCGGCTTTGACCAGCCCGGCCAACGCGCCGCAATCATCCTTATCGCGCGCAACGGCAAAAAACATGCTTTCCTCCCAAATCGGCCGGCAATAACGCAATATCTGCGCATCGCAAGCGTCAAAATCCGGCTTTACCAATACAAGCTTTTTCATCCTTTTGCCGTATTCCGGATCGGTCAAAATACAGCCGCCGCCCGGCTGGGGAATATCGTTGATGCCAAAATATTTGGCCAATTCATATTGCGGCGCGCGCTTCCGGCCCGATATTCCGTAAAGCTTTTGCCGTTCAACGCGCCCGTCAATCTCGGCCAAAGTCACCGGCATAAGCTTGGCCGATAAAGGCCGCAACAATTCCCCCGCCAAACCCGCCGCTTTCTCGACAATATCCAGTGACTGGCGATTCTGCGACATCGGCCGTTCGCCCAACACCTCGCCGGTAGCTATAAAATCATAACCCTCCCCCTCCATTATTCTTTTAGCTCTCTTTAACATCAGCAAGTGGCAATCAATACACGGATTCATTCCTGCGCCATGGCCATAACTCGGATTCTTTACGATATCCAAATGAATCTCGCTAATATCTTCAACGCGCAACGGCATTCCTATCTGCCGCGCCGCCTTTTTGGCCGCCGCGCACGAAAAGAAACAACTCTCAAAACAAATCAGGGTAATTTCAATACCTTGTTCATCCAACACTTTTGCCGCCAGTATCGAATCCAGCCCGCCCGACATCAATACCAGCGCTTTTGTCTTTTTTTCCGGCATATCAATGGCTAACTCTTTTCTTTAGGCAAGATTCCGGCTTCGATATAGGAATTTGCCTTCGCCATTACCCTGCGCGCGTTCGCAAACGACAACATTTGGCAAGCCTCCGGGTATGGCAGCCAAATAAAATCGTCATGCTCGCCCGAAAGCTTCACCGTCTCGGCCTTGGTTTCCGCCAGCTTAAAACTCGCGACCTTAAAAATCAATTTACCCGCATGGCGGAAAAAATACTTCATCGTTTCACGGAATCCTTCGCAAAATTCCAAGTCGTTAATTCCTGTTTCTTCAACCGTTTCGCGGATTATTGTTTGTGATTCAGATTCCCCTTTCTCAATATGGCCCTTAGCAAAATCCCAATAATCCCGCTTCGATCGATGGGCCATCGACGGATAATGCAATAGCAAATATTTTATTCCCTCGCTGTCCCGGCGAAAAATTACCGCGCCGGCGGATCTTTCCAAAAGCATAAATTTTTTATCGATTCTTTGGATACAATAATCCTCGATCGGTTTTTAAAAAATTAACGTTTTATTTTTTCTAAAAATTTCCGCGCGGGCAGGGTATTGATAATGTCCGACCTTTCGGCCCATCCCCGCCGCGCCTGCGCAATCCCATACTCGACAAAACGCATTTGTCCTACCTGATGCGCATCGGCATTGATAACCATCGGCACTCCCCGCTCCTTCGCGCAACGGATGTGATAGTCGTTTAAATCCAATCGGTTCGGATAAGAATTTATTTCCAACGCCGTTCCGGTTCTCTTCGCCGCCGCGCATACCGCCTCAAAATCGATATCATATTCTTCCCTCCGCATCAATAATCTTCCTGTCGGATGGGAAATAATATCCACATTGTGGTTTTCCATCGCCTTGATCAGCCGCCGGGTCATTTTTTCTTTATCCATATTAAAATTCGAGTGCACTCCCGCGATCACAAAGTCCAACCGTGCCAATGCCTCGTCATCGATATCTAACGACCCATCCGCCATGATATTGGCTTCACACCCCTTTAATATCAAAAAATCCCCTTCTTCCTTTTCTAATAAATGATTCAATTTGTCAATGCAGGCATTGCGCTCGGCCAAACGCTTCTCGTCCAGACCGTTTTCTATGCGCAAAAACTTTGTGTGGTCGGCAATTCCCACGTACCGATAACCGCGCTTTTTAGCGCTTTGGACGATTTCTTCGATCGAATTCTCTCCGCCGTCCCAGTCCGAATGGCAATGCAAATCCCCCAATAAATCGCCGTATCCAACCAATCTGGGAAGCTTCTTTTCCCGCGCGGCCGCTACCTCTCCCGTATCCTCGCGCAATTCAGGTTCGACATAATCCATTCCCAAGTATTCATAAATTTCATTTTCAGTCCGGCCCGCCACCATTTTTTCCCCTTTGAATAACCCGTACTCCGAAAGCTTCAAGCCCCTTTCCTGCGCCAACCGCCTCAGCGCGATATTATGGTCCTTTGATCCGGTAAAATATTGCTTCGCCGCACCGTACGATTCCAGCGGCAAGACGCGCAAATCAACGTTAAAACCCCCGGCCATCCGCACCGCCGATTTGGTGCCGCCCTTGCTCCATATTTTTTCCACTCCTGGCATTGAAGTAAAAAAATCCATTACCGCCGCTTCGCTTTCGCCGTCCGCCGCCTTTACGATCGCCAGGATATCGATATCTCCGATAGTTTCCTTGCGCCGCCGCAGCGACCCGACAAAATCCACCTTCTCAACTTGTTCAAGCTTCGCCAACCGCTCCACTATATCCGCCGCCAGCGGCATCGCCTCTCCCAGCAAAAATCTGCCCCGGGATTTTTTTCGAAAATCAATCCCTTGCAAAATGTTTCTTTCCGAATTTTCGCCAAACCCGGCCAACGCGGCAATCTTGTGCGCCTTAGCCGCCTTCTCCAAATCTTCCAGATTTTTAATCTTCAGTTCGCGGAATAATATTTTTGCGCGGCGCGGCCCGATACCCTGTACCGATGTCAACTCGGCTAAATCCACCGGCAACTGGCGTCTTAATTCATCATAATAAGCAATCTTCTTTTTTAAGATATACTCCTCAATCTTTTGTGCAATACTCGCCCCCACGCCCGGAATATCTTCCAGGGCATTTAACCCGCCTTTTTTATAGATATCGGCCGCGTTTTCTTCCAACTCCTCGATCGCCAACGCCGCGCGCCGATACGCCGCCGGCTTAAAATCAACCCCCAATGCGTCCAAAAAACCGGCGATCTCAAAAAAAATTTTTGCCAGTTCCTGGTTAGTCATGAAATATTATCTTGGTTATTGCCAATCGCGCTTCTATGCGTCAACCCTTTGAAACTGAAATGCAAACCGTGCCGGCAAACTTCTCATAATCATTGCTAATCACCACGCGCCCGCGTTCCCCGCAACCCCGCGCCGATACCCACCGCTATGATATCGCCGCCGTCAATATTCTCGGTAACAAAAACCGCAAACGCCGGCAGAATCAGCCCCCAACCCGGATAGAAAAGAAAATCCGGCACCAGCAGGCAGCGGATTATTTTATTGACATTGATCTTAGCCATGAACCAAAATTATTTTCCCTCTCCTTAAGCCTAGCCCGCGCCAAACAGTGCGTCAAGATGAACTCTCCGAGCTAACATCTTAGTTAAACCGCTCTCCGCTTACGCTTCGCAAGGTTCAATAAATAATTCCACAAAACATTTTGCGCGCGGGCAAATGACTGGTATTTGTTTATCTTATGGCCGGATTGACAAAAAAAACCGGGAGCATAGAATAGAAGTAATATAATTTTTGATTCC
Organism: uncultured Candidatus Saccharibacteria bacterium; assembly: GCA_964470995.1. Taxonomy (GTDB): domain Bacteria; phylum Patescibacteriota; class Minisyncoccia; order Minisyncoccales; family UBA5738; genus UBA5738. The sequence goes on along the minus strand of CAYYEP010000005.1, from coordinate 23,170 downwards.
CAATAATTCGTTCGCACTTATCGATCGTCGCAGGCTTTTAAAAATCATCCAGGCCCAGCGGCTCCGCCAGGCCTCCAACCGACTTGCCGCACCCAACGATCTTACCGCCAAGCCCGGCCCTTGAACCGGGATGGCAAGATCACCCCGGCAAGCCAAAAAAATGCTGGAAGAAAAAAGCTATTATCTGACGCGCCAGGGTTTAAAAAAAATCAAAAAAGAATACGAAGATTTAAAACATATCAAACTCTCGAAAACAAGAGGTGAAGTTCCCGTAGTGCTCCATTCCGAAGATGTCAACCCCGAATTTTTAGCTCTGCAAGAAGACCTGGGCCTGCTGGATATTAAAATGGCCGAGCTTGAAATAATCATCAAAAACGCCCAACTGATTAAGAATCCGGGAGAAAATGGCCAAACCGCGGTCGATTTGGGGGCCAAGGTCCTGGTCGATATCAATGGCCGCGACAACGAATTTATGATCGTTGGCACACTGGAAGCCGATCCCACCCTGGGCAAAATTTCCAACGAATCGCCCGTCGGTCAAATCCTAATTGGCAAAAAAGTCGGCGACCGGATATCCCTGCCTTCTCCCTCAAAAGCAATCTATCGTATAAAAAAAATTTCCTATAACGAATCCTAAAAACTAATCATAATATACGAATGAATCTCCCCGGGCTTACGCCACGGGAAATTTCGAAGGAAGATTAAAAATCACGCCTCGGCGGCGTGATTTTTAATTCCATAATTTCATCCCCAAAATATTATATAACCGAATATTTGTATGATAGTATGTTTTACGGCAACTCCACATCCTCTTCGTCGCTGCCCCGCTTTTTGATGATCGCAATAATTATCACAATCACTGCTACCAGCACAATACCAATCAGCAACAACACGATCCAGCTGTTATCCGACGCAGGTTTGACATTCGCGCAATCCGCGTCAACATCGTCGCCGCTGGCCGGACAATCGGGATCGCAAATACAATCCGCAATCTTATCGCAAGCTCCGTCTTTCTTACTGCTGGTAATCTCGGCACAGGCCATCTCGGATGTTTTTTCTTTCATCTTGCATTCGCCATCCTGGCAAATTTTTCCGTCCTTGCAATCATCGTCAACCTCGCATTTTAACGTGATATCTTCTTCATCGCCGGTATCCTGGGAACTTTTGTAAGCAAAACTGGCGATCTCCGACAAATCATCCTTGTTCCCTTGCTTATCCGCGCACCGCACATAAAAAGTATATTTCCCGTATTCTTCCAGCGTCATAGTCGCCTGCTGCAACAATCCATCGTTAGTACTGAACTTTTCTTCCATATCGTCATAATCCACGTCTTCCGTCGAATAACGGCAATCCGCAGCTTTGTCCGTTTGCAAGATTAAGGCTACGTTTTTCTGATAAATCGTTCCTCCCGAAGGCTGCAAATTGGAAATTTTAGGACCCTCCACCACCGGAATCACATAAGCAAACCCAATCTGGCTCGACGCACCGCTTTTATTGCCAATCTGATCCTTGCACCGTACGTAATACGTATACGACCCGGCCTTATCCAAAGTCACCGATTTCGAAAATTTCTTGCCCGTACCGTCCGCGTCAAACGTATTTGCCATTGAATCGTAATCGGTATCCTTGACATCGTATTTGCAAGTCGCTTTTTCATCAGTAATGCAGGAAATACTTGTCGTTGCCTCCTTCACGTCGCCCGAAGGCGACAAACTGGAAATTACCGGCGCCGCGGTGTCTTTTACCACCACCGGCGAAGTAGTCGTAGTCGTAGTTACCGGAGTCTTTGACGCGTAACGAAAACTGATCTTTCCCGCCGCCGCGTTGACATTACCGTTATCATCCTGGCACCGCACATAATACGTATAATACCCGTACTGCGACAGCGTCTGCGGCGAAGTATGATAATAACGATTGGCCGTTTCAAAAGTCAATGTCATCGTATCGTACGTTTTGTCATACCAGCTGTAACGGCAGGTCGCCGGTTCGCTCGTCGCCACCGAAAGCGTCACATAGGAATCATACAGAGTCCCCAGCGGCATCGGCGAAGATATTGTCGGCGCGACCTTATCGCCAGAATCATTGGTATCATCATCGCTATCATCGCTATCGTCATCGTCAGAACCAAGATCACCCACCTTAAATGAGAATTCCGCGCTTTCCTCATTGGTTTGCCCCATAAAATCCTTACAACGCGCGTAATATTTATACGACCCATCGCTTAATGTCCCCAGCGAGGCATAATGATAAAGCCCGTCGGGCGTCGTCATATCATCGTCCATATCGTCATAATCGGCATCCTCCGTCGAATAACGGCATCGCCCCAAATCCTCCGTATCCAGCGTCAGTTTAACCGCACCGGATGTTGTTACTAATCCCTGCGGATTGGGATTCATCGTAACCGGACCGCTATCGGCAAAAACATAATTAAAAATAAACACCGCCGCCGCGACCGCCAGGACCGTTAAAATCCTTTTCCCTAAAATGGCATTATTGAAAAGCATAATAATAATTATTTTTGAATTTTATTTATTTGCGAATTGGCTCTCGAACGCTTCCTTATGCTGTTTTTCCAAAACCCTTACCTTTAAATTATTATCCGTTAATTTGAGGCCCCTATCAAGATCGTCGTTCATTTTCAATCATCCACCTCAAATTCAATCGCACTCGACGCGTCATTCGCTTCGCCCCCCTTCTTGCAGCGGACATAGAAAGTGAAATCGCCGTCGTCCAGATTGCACACCAGCTGGCTGAACGTGCCGTCATTTACTTCCTGCAGGGTATATTCCATATCGTCATAATCAACATCGTCGCGGCTGAAACGGCAGCTGGAACCCTTTTGGGTATCGGCCGAAAGGAAAATGCTGGAATTGTAAACCGTGCCCGACGGGCTGGTCGAAGCAATCTCCGGCCCCTCGGTGCTCTCCGAAGCGTAAGAAATTTTCACATCCACCAAACCGAAGATCATATAATCATATTTGACAATATCCTTGTTAAACGTACTGTTCACCGCCTGCCGGATACCCGCCTCGATCACCGCTTTTCCCGTATCCACCGGCAAGAAACCCGACTCGTATTCGTAATAGATCGATTGGTTGTTAATGCGGGTGATTACGTAATAACGCGTATCCGCCGATAACTTTACCTCATCAATATCCACGCATTCCCATTTGCCGGTTCCGGTAACTTCGGCAGTGGCCAAAGCCTTGTACGAGCCGTTGAATAATATCACTTCGTTTGTCTCCCCCTTGGCGAAATAAGCGCACAATTCCGTAGCCACTCCGTCTTCGCCCAAACCGAATTGGTAGCCGGCAAACCAATCCACCTGGTCGAATTTGTCGCGCGTGCCGCTTTCCACCGCCTGCCACAGATAAGACGAATCGTCATCGGCGCTACCCGAATTCGAACGGTCGCTGTCATTGGACCGGTCGTTGGAATCAAGATCCGCGCACGTATCCGCGCCGCTGTTCGCGTTAACCGTAAAAACTATCTCGGCCGCGGCCGAATTCGCCTTTTTCGACGCCGCATCCTTGCAGGAAACATAATAAGTATGCTGGCCGTTCGCCAGCCCCGGTATTGTCGCACTGTGGGCAGTCGAGCCGGTAGTGGAGAATACCGTGCCGCTCCCGTAAGCAAAGCTTGCAGTTGAATATTGGCAGGTCGCCGCGGCTCCGGTAGTTATCGAAATCACCGCGCCGCTGTCGGTCTGGTAACCCTCCGTGGTATTGGTGATCTGCGGCTCGCCGCTAACCTCCTCGGGGCGGTCCAGGATTGTCGTAATCGCCAGCTGGCTGCTGGCGGCTTCCGTACCTTTGGTTTTGCAAATAACGTAAAAAGTATAGGTCGCGTCAGTCAGTGCCGCAATCGGAATATTGTGGCTGTAATTGTCGCTCGTGTTCATCTGGCTGCCGGCGGCAAAAGAAAATCCGCTGGTTGTTGAATACCGGCACGCCGCTTCTAGGTTGGTGGTCACCGCCAGCACCGGGTTGTTTCCTGTCTGGGTCGCGGCCGTAATATTGGAAACCGTCGGCGCGTTGTCATCATCGGCCGCAAGATTCACTGTAAAGGTAATCTTCAATGCGTCGCTCACCGCCTGCGTTTGCGTATCCCGGCAAACCGCGTAATAGGTATGGCTGCCATTCGTCAGCCCGGTAATATCGGTATTGTGGTTAAAATCCCCGGTAGTGGCAAAAGGCGTACCGTTACCGTAAATAAATCCCCCCGATTCTTTGTATTGGCATTCTGCGCTCCGGGTGGTAACCACCGCCAAAGTCGAAGTTGCATTGGTCAAGGTCGTATCCGTATTGTTGGTCACTATCGGCGCGTTAACCGGATCAAGCGCCGGATCAATAACGTTTTTACCATTTTTTGTAAAAGTAAATTCTTCCGAGCGCGCAATGATATTGCCGCTACTGTCGACTTTAGCGATATAAGCCCGGTGCACCCCATCTTCAAGTGATGCGCTTACTGTATATGACCATTTACCGTCCACATCCGATATCACTTCGCTCGTAATTTGGGTCGAATAAATAAATATTACCAAATTGGCAGAAGGTTCCCCCTTGCCGCTCAAGCTTATCCGTGTTGAACCGTCAACCAGAGAAACACTCGCTACCCGTTCAACCGCGTAAGTGCCCCCGCTGTCCGCGCTTGCTACCCATGGGGACTGATATGTAACTTTCCCGCCATTTGTATTGGTATTGGTATTGGTATTGGTATTGGTATTGGTATTGGTATTGCCAACATTTACCGCATTGTTTACTCCAGCATTAGTTCCCGACGGATTTCCCCCCGATGAGCTTGAGCCTGAAATCAACCCCGTATCATAACTACCTGCGCTCGCATCACTCAACCAGCTATCCGCGCCAAATGCCTCCACGCACGCCGAAGTATCCGACGATGAAGTCACCATTCCATTCATATAGCCAGTTGCATCCCCGTTCACGAGTTTACTCTCCGATCCATCACCATTCAAATATTTTATGTTTCCCGCGCTCGCATCATACCATATTCCTAACTCACGATTATAAACATCAGTTGTACTGCCATACACCGAAAGACACCATTCCCTTAAAGAAGCACTATTCGTGGAGGTCGAACTCGATCGCGATGACATAGTTTCCGCCATCGCGTAAGCATCATTAAGCAAGGTTTCAAAAGTCGCTTCCTGCTCCCCATCCGCCAAAGGAACATAACCCCCCTCTTCTTCTTCAATTTGCTCAATCGCTTGGCTTTCCACACTGCCTTCCCCCCCCGAACTGCTGTACGCTGACTCAAGGAATTCCATAAAACCCGCCGGCGTATCCGAGTAACTGTTCTGGGAATTAGCCATCGCGTACGCAATCAGCGCCGCTTTAAAATCAGGATCATCCCACGCTCCCGCAAGCATCGCTTTAGCCGCCGCCACCGGATCAAACGCCATCCCGCCGCCCCCCTCGCCGCTGCCGCCCCTGGGAAAACCACCCCAGCCGGTCAACCCGCTCGACATCGAAATTCCGGTCGAACTCGTCCAAGCCGCCGCGCTCAACGGCAAAACCGCCGCCGCCAATAATAATACGGCGGTTAACCCGGCCAAAGCTTTTACAAATAAACAAACAATTTTATCCATTTTCCAAATAGGAAAGTCCTTTAAATTAGCTTCAATCATCCACCTCAAATTCAATCGCACTCGACGCGTCATTCGCTTCGCCCCCCTTCTTGCAGCGGACATAGAAAGTGAAATCGCCGTCGTCCAGATTGCACACCAGCTGGCTGAACGTGCCGTCATTTACTTCCTGCAGGGTATATTCCATATCGTCATAATCAACATCGTCGCGGCTGAAACGGCAGCTGGAACCCTTTTGGGTATCGGCCGAAAGGAAAATGCTGGAATTGTAAACCGTGCCCGACGGGCTGGTCGAAGCAATCTCCGGCCCCTCGGTGCTCTCCGAAGCGTAAGAAATTTTCACATCCACCAAACCGAAGATCATATAATCATATTTGACAATATCCTTGTTAAACGTACTGTTCACCGCCTGCCGGATACCCGCCTCGATCACCGCTTTTCCCGTATCCACCGGCAAGAAACCCGACTCGTATTCGTAATAGATCGATTGGTTGTTAATGCGGGTGATTACGTAATAACGCGTATCCGCCGATAACTTTACCTCATCAATATCCACGCATTCCCATTTGCCGGTTCCGGTAACTTCGGCAGTGGCCAAAGCCTTGTACGAGCCGTTGAATAATATCACTTCGTTTGTCTCCCCCTTGGCGAAATAAGCGCACAATTCCGTAGCCACTCCGTCTTCGCCCAAACCGAATTGGTAGCCGGCAAACCAATCCACCTGGTCGAATTTGTCGCGCGTGCCGCTTTCCACCGCCTGCCACAGATAAGACGAATCGTCATCGGCGCTACCCGAATTCGAACGGTCGCTGTCATTGGACCGGTCGTTGGAATCAAGATCCGCGCACGTATCCGCGCCGCTGTTCGCGTTAACCGTAAAAACTATCTCGGCCGCGGCCGAATTCGCCTTTTTCGACGCCGCATCCTTGCAGGAAACATAATAAGTATGCTGGCCGTTCGCCAGCCCCGGTATTGTCGCACTGTGGGCAGTCGAGCCGGTAGTGGAGAATACCGTGCCGCTCCCGTAAGCAAAGCTTGCAGTTGAATATTGGCAGGTCGCCGCGGCTCCGGTAGTTATCGAAATCACCGCGCCGCTGTCGGTCTGGTAACCCTCCGTGGTATTGGTGATCTGCGGCTCGCCGCTAACCTCCTCGGGGCGGTCCAGGATTGTCGTAATCGCCAGCTGGCTGCTGGCGGCTTCCGTACCTTTGGTTTTGCAAATAACGTAAAAAGTATAGGTCGCGTCAGTCAGTGCCGCAATCGGAATATTGTGGCTGTAATTGTCGCTCGTGTTCATCTGGCTGCCGGCGGCAAAAGAAAATCCGCTGGTTGTTGAATACCGGCACGCCGCTTCTAGGTTGGTGGTCACCGCCAGCACCGGGTTGTTTCCTGTCTGGGTCGCGGCCGTAATATTGGAAACCGTCGGCGCGTTGTCATCATCGGCCGCAAGATTCACTGTAAAGGTAATCTTCAATGCGTCGCTCACCGCCTGCGTTTGCGTATCCCGGCAAACCGCGTAATAGGTATGGCTGCCATTCGTCAGCCCGGTAATATCGGTATTGTGGTTAAAATCCCCGGTAGTGGCAAAAGGCGTACCGTTACCGTAAATAAATCCCCCCGATTCTTTGTATTGGCATTCTGCGCTCCGGGTGGTAACCACCGCCAAAGTCGAAGTTGCGTTGGTCAAGGTCGCACCCGTATTGTTGGTCACTATCGGCGCGTAATCCGGGTTGGCTGAAAGATTAACCGTAAAGATTACCGGAGTTGCCGTACTTACTCCTCCCGTTGCCGTATCCTGGCAAATCACATAATAAGTATAATTGCCGCTGGCCATCGAATGTAACGTCGCGCTGTGGCTCTTTGCGCCGGTCGTATCAAACGTCAAACCGTCGCCATAGGTGAAACTGCTGGTTTTGTATTGGCATCCCGCGTCGCGGTTTGTGGTTACTGTCAGCGGAAAACTCAATTTTGTCTGGCTGCTCCCCGTAGTGTTGGTTACCACCGGCGGCACCAAGTTGTTGTCTACGGTATTATCGTTAGGATTATTGTTGCTTTCTTCAACACTACCGCCTCCGCTTCCACTACCGCTTCCGCTTCCGCTACCGCTTCCGCTACCGCTTGAATCTTCCGAGCTCGGTCTATCGCTTAACCAGCTATCCGCGCCAAGACCATCGCAAGCCGCAGAATCATCATCGGGAAGCTTATTATCCAATAAATCATTAGCTGTCGACAACGCAGTATCCCCGCCGGGGCCTCCCATCTTATACAATGTTCCATTAGTCTCCCAGTAAAGGTCACCGTTGCTATCTAATCCTGATCCCGGATGCGAATTTATAAAATCACTAGCTATTTTCTTTTGGTCTGCACTCAGCTTATTCCAAGCATTTTCATTAATCGACGCCCCACCCGATGTCGCCGGCTTATTTACGCTCTTAGCCGCATCATAAGCTTTCTTTAAAAGCTGTGAATATGTATATTTATCCTGCTCAGATGGTTGATGAAATGCTGCTATTTTCTCTCTGTCCGTCATTTCAGAAATCGCGCTTGTCTCCGCACCAGGCGCTACTGATTCCAAAAACGAAATCAAAGCCTCCGGATTTGATTCGCTGTATTGATTCGGATATTCAATTGCATACGCTTTCATCATATTGACGAAATTAATATCATCGAACATCCCCAGCAATAACGCCCGCGCCGCCGCCTTCGGATCAAAAGTATAACCATTGACGGTAACCGTACCGTCAGCATTTATAGCTTCGCTCGGCGAACCTGGATCCCCAAAATTATGATACATTGTATCACCAAAACTCCCCGGAGTACTACTAATACTCACGGCATTTATCGATGAAAATACCCCAAAAGTCCCCAATGTTCCCAATAATAGCAAAAAAAATACAACCCCTTTTTTTGAAAAAAAATTACTTCGCTTCATGAATATTTGGTTCATTTTATTTATAAATATTTTTCCGGCCCACAAACTAAATTATTTTTAAGATCAAATTCTGCCCGATATTATTTAAACTTTATTTTAACGCCCCGCTATCAAAAAAATTAATAACTAATATCGGCCAAAATCTAATATTACCGGTAAAACCTGCCTAAAACCGCTTACACTGTTTTAGGCAGGTTTTTAAAATTTCGTTAATCCGACACTTCAAATTGAAGTATCGTTGAAGTATCGTTCTCGTCGCCGTCCTCATTCTTACAACGGACATAGAAAGTGAAATTACCGTCGTCAAGCTTGCATATCTTTTGTTCGTGAGTGGTTTCTCCGGTCATGCCAAAATCGTATTCCATATCCGAGTAATCCACATCTTCTCGGCTGAATTTACAGCTCGCTTTCTCATCGGTTTCAACCGACAAAGTGGTATAATTTTCGTCAACGATCCCGTCGGGACCCTCAATATCGATCTCCGGACCTTCTTCGCTTTCCTCGTTGAAAATAATCTTTATATCCACCAAGCCGAACACCATATAATCGTATTTATAAATATCTTCGCCAAAATCATCCTCTGCCAGTTGGCGGATGCCCGACTCAATCACCACATTATCGGCGTCCGCCGGCAACAAATCCGATTCGTATTCGTAATAAATCGGCCCGTTCTCCACCCGCGCGATCACATAATAACGCTTGTCGGTTTTTACTTCCACTGGAGTAATCGCCGCGCATTTCCAATCGTCGGTTCCTTCAACCTCTGTACTGGCTAACTCTTTGTAAGTTCCGTTGTACAACGTCACTTCATTCGATTCCCCATCTGCGAAATAACCGCACAGCTGGGTCACATAACCATCCTCATCCGGGGTAAATTGGTAACCGGCGTACCAATCCACGTTCGTAAACTCATCGCGCTCGCCGTCCTCGACTGACCGCCACGCGTATTTGGATTCCGAATCGTCATCATCGCTGTAATCCCGGTCTTCATCGCTTTCCCTGTCATTGGAATCAATATCCGCGCAGGTATCCGCGGCATTGTCCACTTCAAACACTATCTCCACCGGGCTTGAATTGACTTCGCCCGAAGAAACATCTTTGCAAAGCACATAATAAGTATGCGAACCATCCGCCACATCCGGCAAAGTTACGCTATGCCCGGTCTCGCCGTCGATCGCAAATTGCGTACCTTCTCCGTAAGTGAAATTCACATCCTCGCTGTATTGGCACTTCGCCGCCGCGCGAGTAGTTACCGATAAGGTAGGCGCACCGGTAAATTGGCTGACCGAGGTCGTGTTCGATATCGCCGGCCCCGCGTCGCCGCGAGCCAAAGTCGTCGCAATCGCCATCGCCAAAACCTTGATCTTAAGAGATTCCTTTTCCTGGCAAACCACGTAAAAACTGTAATCGCCGTCATCATACGAATTTAACGACGCGGTATGAATATAATCGTTATCATTCGTAAATTGCGTCCCGCTCCCATAAGTAAAGCTTGAAGTTGAATATTGGCAAGCTGCCGGCAAATCGGTTACCACCGATAGTGTCGGATTATTTACGGTTTGGCTCGCGCTGGTTGTCGAAGTAATCTTCATCAAGCTGTCGCCGCCTTCCAATTCCACCGTAATCTTTATCGTCAACGCCTCGCCCGCCGCGCAAGTATCCGCGTCGCGGCAAACTACGTAATAATCGTAATCATCGCTAGCCAAACCCGTTAATTCGGTATTATGGGAATAATTTCCCGTGGTCGCAAAATTGGTTCCCGAACCATAGGTAAATGTGCTTCCCTGCTTGTATTGGCACTCCGCCTGTTGGTTTGTTGTCACCTTCAATGTCGGGTTAGCCACCGTAAACTCGGTTTTCTCCATCGCGCTCGTCACCGTTGGCGCGTATTCGGAATTGGAAGAAAGGTCCACCGTAAAGCTAGCCTGCGCCGACCCGATCGAGCTGACATTGCTCTGGTCGCCCGCCTCGCTGTTCTGGCAAAGCACCACAACATTATGGGTCTTGGTACAGCCGCTCGAATTAGCCGCGGTATCCGCCAGCGAATTCAATGTGGCAATATGGGTATAACCCGAACTCGACATCGTCATCCCGCTTCCGGAAAAATTTGACGCCGTAAACGACCCTCCCTCGGTAATATCCATATACTTACACATCGCATTCAAACTGGTAGTCACGCTCAATTGGGCAGTTTTGGCCGTAACCGTACCCGACGGACTGTTGATTGTCACCGTGGGCGCCTCCAGATTCTTATCTGCGTCTTCCTCGTCCACGCAAGTACCGTCCTGGCAAATTAACCCGGTCCGGCAATCGCTATCCTTGGAACAATCTTCCCCTTCCCCCGCATCCTGGGCTTCTTCCTCACTCATACACTTGCCATCCTCACAAACCAAACCCTCCTGGCAGTCGCTGTCCTTGGAACACTCCTCCCCTTCTTCAGCCTTCTCCTTATTCGCTTCTTCTTCCTTTTCGGAATAAGGGTTGTCATCTCCCGCCGGGAAAGGACAGCTACCCTCGGCCGTATCAGTCTGGCCGCTCGAATCGGTGCACTTAATCGTATAATGTATAATATCCGGATTCGAACCCTGACTGGCATTACCAGAGCTCGAAATGCTTGACTTGGGAGTCATGCAAGCATACCATTTTGAACCACTCCGACGAGCGGTCGCTTTGCCACTATCATAATCATTGGTAACTATACACGTCATTCCGGAACAATCACCGGTTTCGGTTACCGAGAACGGCACGCACACTCCCTCACAACTCTCGCCGCCGCAACTGCTTGTTGTCTCATTGGCATTTCCGGTGCTAATGCTAATATCCTTGCACTCACCCTCCTTCGAGTTCTTACATTCCCCGGTTTCAACATCGCACCCCTCTTCGCCGCAAGACGATCCATTAGTTTCCCATGAATAATTAGTTTTCGACGACGGATTATCGCAAATCTTCGAATCACCCGAACTTCCCTGGCAAACCACCGCCCCGTCCGCAAAATACCCCGGCCCGTCTGCGCTGGGATTGCTTGGACTGATGCAAGCTTTGGTATCGCAAAAACCTTGGCCGTTTTTTTGCGCCGCCAGACTGTCAAAAACACATACCTCTCCCTCATCAACAACACAGTCATCGTTACTGCCACATTCGTCGGTTATTATTACATCTGAACACTTATCATTATTCAAAGCATAAATCTGGCCGTCCACCCGGCAACCCTCCATACAATAACCCTTGGCATCGGAATCCGTTGATCCCGACTCCATATTGCAAATAAAATCCTCGCCGCACTCACCGGCGCATTGCGCGTCATTGTCACATTCAGTTTTCCCGCTATTGCACGTATCCTCCGCTTCTCCCGGATCGGTTATTTCACAAAAACCCTGCTCAACCCCATCTGATATCTCACAGTTCCCCGTCGGGCACTTCTCCACCTTACCGCTAGTGAGCCAACTCCACATCCGACAACCATTCCAACCCGACGAACAAACAAAATGATAGGTTCCACCGCTTAATTCCCCGCAAAATTTTTGCTGTTCATTGGAACAAGCAATTTGATCTTGTTTTGGCGTCTTGCCGTTATAATATTTTTTTTGCCCCGCCGCCGCCGCTTGCAAAAGATCCTCACTGTAATCAATCTTAAAATTTTCGATGAATTTTTCTTTTTCATCGCCCTCTTCTTTGTACTCCTTCCTCGTTCGCTTGCCATTGGAATCAATGTAACCATCCTTTACATAAGCCATTAACTTAATTACATCTTTATTCATATCATCACACTTCGTTGTATAAGAAGGAACATCTTCGCACTTGCCGCTGCCTGTATTGCATTCCTGATTAAGACAACCCGTATCTTCCGGCGTAAACAAAACTCCATGCCCTTCTCCGGTAGTATCAGTTGAATAATTACCGCTTGCGTTACATGAATAACTAAAATTTTGCGTCTGTGTTCCCTGATTGCCACATATATACTTACCCATACCAAAAGTTAATGTTTGCGCAGTAGTTGCATTTGTGTCCGGTGGAATAGAACAACTGCAAGCATCCTCATCCGCGCCACAAACTGAACAATAATCCTTGATTTTCGAATCAACATGCCATTTGTTGTCGGCATTACTGCAATAAGCGTGAGGTTTCCCCGCAATCCCGCCGCACCACGCGCAAGTCTTATCTTTATCCGGATCGCACCCAACCCCGCCCATACCGCAAATCTTGTCTGCGGATACGCCACCGCCCACCGTAATCTGGGAAGTTGCCGGCGCAGTGGAAGCATCACCGCCACACTTATCATTTATACCAATGCAAGTAGGTTCATTACCAACAATACAGCATCTCTGATAACTGAAACACGAACCACTTCTTTCCAAAACCCATCCCGGACCACCCGGTATAGTAAGATGAGCACATCTATAAACTTCCCAAGACGAACTTTCTATCTCACCATTCGTTCCACACGCAAAATCATTAACCACTTTGCAAGGGTAAACAATACTGGAGGCCACCGCCTTTCTCTCCGCCCCGGTCATAGCAATGACCGTAAACGCCAGCGCCGTCGTAAAAACCAAACCTGCCAGCGCAATCTTTTTTGCGCCCGCCCGCAAACCCTGCAAAAAATTATTCGTGTTCATATTATTTGGAAAAACAATGCCAATTAAAAATTAAAAAACGGTTAGTTCATTATTTCATTTTCCCAAAGTAAAAAAATAATGTCAATTGTGCATAAATCGCTCCCCGGATCATAATTGTTTTAAATTCTAAAAACGCCCCGCAATTCTGTGCGGAGCGCTTTTTGCAAATACCATTTCAAAACTTTCTTGGCCCTTTAAGCTGGGACAAAATCTGTTTAGCCGACAGCACCAGCCCATCGTTCACCGGCGTTTCCACGTTACAGCTCCGCCCCATCCTGGCCACTTCACCGTTATAATAATCGATCTCGGCCAAATCCTTGGGACGGTTGCGGCCCTTGGCAACGATATCGGCAAATATTCCCCGCCACGGCATAATCAGCCATAACGGCAGCAACATCACCCGCGCCAAAAAACCGATTGGATAACCGCATAACTCGGCCGCAAAACCCCCGCCGCTTGCTTTAACCGCCATCACGTATTCCCGCAACGCCATCACCTCTTGCTGGAATACTTTTTTGTCGCGCAACCCTTGGTCGGCGGACATACCTCTTACCGCCGCCGCCACCCCGATCAAATTGGTAAATAATTTGGCATTTTCCATTTTAGCCACGTCCTTGCCGTAAAACTCCTTCGCCTTAATCCCGGCGGCGGCGAATATCTTCGCCAGCGGCGCGGTCGCCCCGGTATCTTTTTCCCTGCCCCACAACCCAAATCCCATTTTTATCGGCAATTTATAGGAAATCTTGAATATCCTGCCGCCAAACTCAGCATCAATTCCATTAATAAGACTGACGCGGATTATATCAACCCGTTCCGCATCTTGGCCCAGAACTTCCCTTAAAGCCGCTTTCGCGTCTTCAACCGCCGACAAACCATTCTGCGAAAGCACCAATACCGGAAATCGATTTTTTCCCGAGAAATTCCGGTAATACGCCTTCACCGCTTCGGTCACCGGATTCCGCACGGCCAGCCAAACATAATCCGGATAATTATTTCCGATCGCCTGCGCAAAACCATCTTCCGCCACCGCCGCCACCTTAAGGTCTTCGCTGGGATTACCCCCTCTTTTAACTTTTAACCCGCCGCGCGCGATCATTCCCGCTTCATCGGAACGGCCCACGCCCACAATATCGCACCCGGCCTGCATTTCACGGGCAAACATTGCCCCTGTCCTACCCCCTATTCCAATGATATAAATAGTTTTCTTCATAATATTTTATCCTGCCTTACCGCGCTCAAAATATAAAAACCGCGCCAAAAATCAACCCGAAACATTAAACTACGGTTGCAAATTCCACTGTTGCTGGAAATAATTAGTAATTTTGGTATCCAACTCTTTAAAGTATTTGCCGTCCAATGAAGCGTAGCCGTAAGCAATTAACGCAATAATACCGCAAATTATCCCTCCGGTAACTACAAAAAACTTTACCAAATCGGTTTTATTATTACGATTGGGCATAGTACGGTTACACGGTTACTATAATTCAAAAATTGAATGCCGTAAACACAAATCCAATTATCGAAAACCCCCTTACGGGGGTTTTAAAAAACGGTTAAATATGTTTTTTACAATTCCGGAAACTTGAACGACAATATCGCCGCGCCCAGCATATCCTTTTCCGCGTCCCAATTGGAACCCGACACCACGCCGGTAACCACAAAAGCCGCTCCGTCCTTAAAAGTAAATAATTGGATGCTCCGGATCGCGTTGCCATCTTTCGTGGAAGATGCCCCGATCAGCGTTGCCGCCGTACCATCGCTCAACGTCACCGGCTTTTCGTTCGTAACTTTGTAATCCTGCATCGATTTGACCAGATCATTTTTTGATTTCGTCATGTAATCCGCTTCGCTGGCAATCCCCGCCGCGCTAAGGCTTTCCGCCGTAATGCTGATATATTCCGTAAACGCCGTATTGCCCGTCCTTTCCTCGGCTGGCTTAAAATATCCCACCAAAGGCCGGTCGTGCACGATCCCCTGGCGCAATTCCCACCCGGCAGGAGGAGTTATTGTTTGGGATAATTTTTCGGCCGCCGTAATCAAAACCGTATTGTCCACCGCCGGCTTTTCCAAGGTTGCCACCGTCTCTTCCGGCGCTGCCGGTTGCGTCTCTTCATCTAATCGCGTCGCCTCGGTTTCCGTACTCAACATCTCGGTATCAGATTTATTATCTCCCGAATTAAACGCCAGGATGCCCACCACCGCCAGTACCAAAACCAATGTTATCCCGATAATCATTACCATTTTTTTCTTCGAGCCTCCCTCATCTTCGTTCCCAATGTCATCCATCGTCCCGGTATCCGCGGGTTCATAACTTATACTGTTAGCCTCCCGGCTCGCCCCCTCGGCCGCAGCAAAAGCTTCATCCAACTCGGCCTGCTGCCATCCCTGCCCCAAAAGGACATCTGTGATCTTGTTTTTCGATACGTTCAGGCTCGTTTGCTGCTTGATGTACTCAACAAGTTCTTGGTTCATATTTTGGAAAGAAAATTATAACCTCTTTCTTTTATAAAAAAATAATGTTTTTATCACTTTCATTTTCTCAAACAGCCTTGGCGTTGTCAAATTATTATATGTCCAGAAAACGAAATTATTCCGCGTATCGTATGGGCCCGCGCGCGTTTTTTAAATTTCGCGATTTCTTTTTCGGCCGCGCCAAAAAATAACCGCCATTATTATTACCAGCGCCGCCGATAAAATCGTTTTCCAGTCAATCAACATCAGCCAATTAAATTGCGGTTTTAATTCGATATTTTGGTGCACTCCCGCACCCACCGTTACTGCAAACGCCTTTCCCCGATACGCCGGATAACCCGGCGCGTCCACTTGCAAATAATAATTGCCTTGGGGCACTAAAAAAGCGTAAGTTCCTTTAATGTCAGTAGTTTGCGGATTGGTTTGCTGATAGGCGGCCGCCGGCCACAATTCATATTTTTTCGTTTGCGGGTTTTCCCAAAAAAGGGCGACGCTTGCTTCGGGAATCCGGGTTTCTTTGCCTCCGTTTTTCTCAAAAATATAGCCTTCGGGGTCGATCAGCAATGTTGCGCCCAGCTCCTTTTGCGGCATCGCTTCATTTTGGTATTCAATCTTGGTCGTTAACTCGTATCGGCCAACAACCGCAGGCGCTTCAATCTGCGCCAAAAAAATGCCGTCGCCGTCGCCGTCTTGATAATCAAACTCAACCACTTCGTTTTGCGCCAGTACAATTGAAGTAAAAATCTCCCTCGCCATTCCCTCTTTTTTTGCACTTTGCGCAAGCGCAATAACCCCCTTTACCGTTTTGGCCGGAAATTCAGGCTTTACCGCCAGCTCCAGCGGTTTGGCGGCCAATACGGCAATTTGTTGGCGGGCGGCCGCATCCTCGCCGCAGGCCACCGCTACCGGCAAATCAACCATATTTCCCAACCGCGCGAAAATTATTTCTGCTGGAATTTTTTCTTTCTCGTCGCTTGATGCCCTATTCAGCAATTCTTGGCCGGTTTGGCCGGTTTTTTGGTTCAAACCCATTTTTTGTGCCAACCCCGAAAAATTGAAAGTGATGTTTTTTAATTTTTGCAGGCCGCCCAAAGCGTCCACTCCGGTTTGTTTTAAAGTGTTGAAAAGTTCCGGAAATTTTTTGGCAAAATTCAACAATGATTCCGGTAAAAATGAAAATTTGCTTTCGTTTTGGGCCGCCTCGTCGGCCGTGGGCAGCGTTGCCAATACCGGCACCGCAATTTCTTCGAGTTCTGCCTGTGGCGGCTCGATATTTTCCGGCGGATTTTCCGGCGTCGCCTCTCCAGGTGCTCCCTGCGGTTGAGTTTGCGCCGGCTTTGGACCCAAAAATCCGGTAATCGGCGCTTTAATCGTTTGAATTATTTTTTCAACCAAGCTTGGCTGATTATCCGTTCCCGGTGCATCGGATTCACCGGTATTGGTTTCAGAAAACATCCTAGTCCAAATATATTGCCCCCCAGACGAACCGCCGGAACGGCGGCTCGTTTCTTCAGAAGCCTGCCTCCACGCGGTTTTCACTTTATAACCAACACTGGCGCAAGAATCGGTCGTGGCGCAATTAAACACGATCCAGCCGGTGTTTTCTCCCCAAGCATAACCCGAAAATTCTCCGCTTGAATTTATTGTTACGCCGCCGCCGGCAGGCGCAAAATTTATCCACCCGGTGTTTTCTCCCCAAGCATAACCCGAAAGATTGCCCGCGCCGTCATTGGCCGCTTTATAATCAACCGCCGCGCAAGAATCGGTATTAGCGCAATTTAACGAAATCCAGCCCAAATTTTCGCCCCAGGCATAACCGGTAAGCGCCGCGTCGCCAACGTCAACATTTCCTTGGCTCGTTCCAAAATCCAGCCAGCCCGCGTTTTCCGTCCACGCGTAACGGCTGATTGAATCAATCCCGCCGGCGGCGGCAAAAACCGCTCCGGCCGCAAGAAACGGGATTACCAGAAACAAAAAAAATTTAATGAATTTTTGCGTTATCATAAATAACCAAAAAACAAAAACAAATCTCATCACTGGCGCACCACCACCCACAGCCGAATTGTTTGGTAGTTGACATAATCGTATCTCCCTACACCCTCGTCCGAGTCGAAGTGCCGGGCGCTGCTGCTATAATACGGGCACTGCTCAGCAGACCAAGCAGAATATGACCAATAATTACCAGTCCCGTAAAGCAAGCTGGTCGCACTGTCCGAGGTACCCTGCCGCGCCCGCTCATATTCTTCAACCATCGGCAAACGGCTTGCCCCGTTCCCATCGCCGGTATCGGCATACCAAGAAACCGCCGGGCGATCATAATAATCGTTGTTGGTACCGGTATTAGTGTAGGAATGTGTAGTGTTCGCCCCGGAAACCAGATTTTTCTTTCCATCCCAGGCATCGGCAACAGAAAGCGCGCTGGGCGCGTTGCGCGCATAAGCATATTGTGCCGCACCCGCGCCAGCGGTAGCCCCGCCGGCCAGCGCCCAAGTCGTGGTCGCATTACTGTCGCTGGAATCACACCCTGTCAGTTTTGTTCCATAGGCATTCGCGCTCGATTTATCCCAAACCGATCCATCAGGAAATACCAAATCGCCCGCATCGGCAGTACAGTCGCCCAAATTCGTGTCGTTGGCAGTGATAACTTCGTAATTTTGCAAGGCCGAATTGTCAAAATTAGTACTATCGTTAGACCCGTTCCATCCGCCGGGCGGGCCGGTATAGCTGGCCGCGCTTTTTAATAACCCGTCGTTGATACAGGCAACCGTGTCGCAATAAGAATAAGTCTGGCTGGACCACCAGCTGGAATTGCCAACGCCCTGCACCTAATCAAGATTTTCGTTAACCCCTTCCCACGAACCCGCACCCGCCTTGGTCCAAATGTAACCCGCCGGCGAGTAAGTGCCGGTAATTTCCATGCCTTCTACCCACGCCTTTTTGCCGCTCAAAATATCCCCCGCGCTCGCGGTACCCGTGCTCGTATCCATCACATTGCTATTACCGTCAATTCCAAAAATACTGACTCCGGCTTTGATATTGGCCGCAATCAAATCCATGTCGCCCGCCGTAGCCGTTTTGCCCGAATAATAGCCGTTAGGAATATCAAAAGTAAGCAATCCCGCGCCGCCGGAAACATTACCGCCCGCCGCCGCCGTCCAATAACCGCTGTTGGCATAACAGCCGTTACCGCCTTCAATTGCGCAATTAACCACTATACCGGTAATTTGGCTGCCTGCGGAAAACGCGATTTTCCCGGCCAAGATATCCCCCGCGCTCGCGGTACCGCCGGAAGTGTCCACCACATTGCCATTGCCATCCACGCCAAAAATATTAATCCCGCTTTTGATATTGGCCGCAATCAAATCCGTGTCGCCGGCCGTAGCCGTTTTGCCTTCGTAATAACCGTCGGGCAAACTAATCTCCAACTCTCCGTTACTGCCGATAATGCTGTCTTTAATTCCGATCGTGCCGGCCACGCCCAGATAAGCGGCATCTTCTAAAATTTTGCTTGCGTCAATAGTCGGGATTTTGTCATAAATTTGCGTCAAGGTATACATTGATCCCGCCGGACTGCCCGAAGGCGAAAAACTGTGGTTTCCAGCCGTTGCCGCCGCGTTGGTATTCAAGCGGTTGTAAATATCTTCCAGAGTATAGCCGCTGGCCGCCGGATTTGCCGGCGGCGTCAGGCTTCCGGCCCAAACCGCGCCGCTGCAAACCAAAGCCGCGATTGCCGCCGCCAAAACCCCGCGGCAAAACTGCCCCGCCGGTTTCTTTTTTAACCCAAAATTCCTAGCTTTGGTTCTTGACATAATTTAAAAAAGTTGATTTATTCATTCTAACAAGAATCAATGCCGCGCACAATCAATCAATCAAAAATACATCATTTAGATAAAAACAGCTCAAATTTAAAAAGCCCTCAAAGGGCTTTTTAAATTTGAGCTGGAGCGGGCGAAGAGAATCGAACTCTCGTCTTAACCTTGGCAAGGTTACATAATAGCCATTATACGACGCCCGCCTTCGATCCGCCGTAGCTTCAGCGAAAGCAACCTTCAGTTTTTCTCCGAAAAACTCAAAACAATCCAATTCAGCACATCACCATTTAACCTCAAACCGAGCTAAAAGTCAACTCAACAAAAAAAGTCCGAGCAAGAGATTATCCCTGCACGAACAAAATATGATTATGTGGGGCCCGTATCAAGCCCGCTACTTTAGCCCAACCAAGGTCAATATAATAGCCATTAAAGAAATAATAATAGCTAATACTGCCACTTTATTATCCATCTAAAAACCTCCATGAAACCTTCGTACACCTTTTTCTGATTTTGTCAAGACCACACGGGTTTCAGTTTCAAAAATACCTATCCGATGAAATTTTACCGGGGAACCGCGATCCGCAAGATCAAATCCCATATCAAGGCGGCCATCCCGGCCGGAACTTTTGGCAAACGCAAGTTTATCATCGGCGCGCGCGCCGGGCCGCCCTATTCCAGCGAGATCAAATTGATTGAGCCGCTCATCGAAAAAATACCTATTCCCAGCTACGCCTTGGGCGGCAAGGCCGATAACTGCAACCGTTTGCTGGAGACTATCGTCGGTCGCGATTACCTGCCAGTAATCGCGACCAAACAAAGCCGACGCTATTCCAATCCGGCCATCCCTTGCGCAAAAGATCGAAACATTTCGCGCCGATCAAAACAATCTATTACCAAAATGACTCTCATCGAGGGCTTTTTGGCAATACTAATCAGGCATTATCCAGCCGCCTCCGGGTCTTCAACCAAAATATCGCCGCAATCTTCGTCCTGCTGCGCTTGGCGTTATTCAACATTGCCATCTTGGACAAACTGCAAAAATCCCGAATATTAATCTAGATATTGGAACACCCCTAGGTTTGGAATTCAATTCCGAACCTCGGCACTTTTTTGCGTATTTGATTAAAAAAATAGAGTATGGCATCATCGGTTTTTTAACCTTTGCCATACTCATTACTTAACACCCACACCCTGGGGTCGTAGATAATGGTTTCGTTTGACCCCAGCCTGTGGACTAATACGTAGTACTCTGTCCACTGCGGGAGAGGCCTTCCCAAGTCAATATGGTTCGACCTCGCTGACGATCCATCGTCAGTGCTATAGTAGGCAACGTAGTAGTTGCCCACGATACTCGCATTTACGAGATAGCACCCGTTGGGTGCCTCGAGATCACTCACTTCAGAGGCCACCTGGACAATCTTCTCAATGCTTTCGTTTTCCGGCTCTTCTATAAAAGAGCCCTCTACGGAACTCGCCGCGGCGAGCGTCATTGCCAGAATTACACTGGCGGCCATCATGATGATGGCCAATTTTAGCTTCATGCCCTAACATTAAAGCATATACATTTAATTTTGTCAAGACCAAACCGCGAAAGTCGCAGCGTATTCCGACGCTCCGCTGTGCCGCGCGATCGGATTTAAAAAAATCACGGATAATTTTATTTTTATGGCTCTCTCAAAATATACACATAATTTTGCCTGGAAATATCATTATAACGTTAATTATACGCCTAAAAATTGACGGGCCAGGCTCATGGCCGCCAAACGCAAAAGGACGATCACACAGAATCGTCCCCGTTAAATATAAAAACGCAACGGCCTACTCGATCTCGGCCAGAATTTTGGCAATTTCGGCTTTTTGCGCATCGTCGCCGCGAGTTTTGAGATAAGCGATATGCTCGTCGTTTACTTTTTTCATTTCCGCCTGCATCCGAACCTTGAAATTTTCATCGCCGGCGTGCGCTTTGGCAATTTGTTCCATTATTGCCTTTTTCTCCTCACTACTCTTCTGCGCCGCGTCATTGATTGCTTTAATTTCTTCCGGAGTCAAAACTCCCAGAAATGCCGTTGACACCGCAATTTGTTGAATCTTGGCTAACTCTTTCAACGTGGCGTCAATATCATCGAATGTAAATTCCAATATTTCGTAAATACGGGCCAGGCAATCTTTAATTTTTGGCGTAGCTTGAACCATGGTTTTATGAATTAGTATTTTTCGCCGCAACCTTCTTGCTTTACTCCAAGAAAACTTTGGCTTTAAAAAAATTAGGACCCTTTAATTTTCTTCAAAAGCTTTCCCACGTAAGCCATTTTCTCATGATCCCCGCTATCGGGATTTTGGCCCAATGGCACTGTTTCCGGTTTTTCTTGATTTCCCAATCCCACTGTTTTCAGTTGCTTGTCATTGCCCAATGGCACAGCTTCCGGATTATGACCCTCAACAACATTGCCTATTTTTACTTCTTTTGGAGCTTCGCCTTGGACAACTTTGCCTATTTCTACAGTTTCCGGTTTGCCATCGCGGCTAACTGAACTCGTATCTACTATCTTTGAATTCTCTCCTTCGCCAACCTTGTCCAGTCCCGTGGGGTCTTGCCTCTCACTTTCCGGGAGACCTATTCCTCCTTTTGGAGCAACATAGGTTTTAAAACTGGTTTCTTGGGTACCGTAGGTTTTAAAACTGGTTTCTTGGGTACCGCCGGCTTTAAAACTACCATGATTATTTTTTATCTCTTTGGCGATTGTATCAAATGAATTTTTATCGTCGTTATTTGGAGGAAAAGAATCATCAGGATACGGAGACTGATTTTTATTTTCTATTGGATTTTCCATCCAATTTTCGTTTCCCTTGCCCAGCCATTCAATGGCCTGTTTTTCATTAGTTTTGTGCAGATTGTTTTCAACTATTACATCTGGTTGCGTTTCACCGGCTGAAGGATCTGCCGGCCATCTGTCTTCATAGCCGGGATTATCCCACCAACTCTTATCATAAAAAACTTTGTCCGGGTCAATGTCAACGGCTTCCGGAGCAACTCCTTGCTGGCTAACTGCCTCCCCAAAACTCTCAACCATTTCGTCCAATCCCACCATTCCCCCCGTAAGCAAATCAAAATCCGGCGTACCAACGATCATGATCCTTGTCGCCATCAAGGTGCCAACCATCGCTAATCCCCGCGCACTCGGATGCGTAATGCCCAAAGCCCCAACCTTACCGATAAATCCCCGCGTGCGATCCTTAAGTATTCCCGCCAAATTTTCAATAACGCCTTGCTTTTCAGGAGATTCAATTTTTTCCGGCTCCAAAGTTTCAATTCCCATAATTTTTACGAAAAAATAGTTTTCGTGATTTTTAACATATTTTTTAACCCTTATGTCATATTACAATATATTGTTTCCAAGAGTCAATAAACTTCACCGAGGCAAAGCCCCGAGGCATTCTGGCGGGTAAATAAACAAAAACAGAGGCCAAACCCCTACGGAATTCGCATTTGAAAAAGAAAAAAGAACCAGGTAGTGTGCAATTGCACATTATCATGATGATTGTGCAGTTGCAGACCTGATTCTGCCCCACTGAAGGGACCTTCGCAATCTCGGCTATATCCTCGCAGCAGGTTTGGTTTTCTGAAACCTCCTGCTCGAACATTATCGGGAGTATCCCGGGCCGCCCGCCGAAGCTCTTTTCCTCAACGGGCGGAATATCTATGTCCGCCATCCCGAGCCCCATTAATCCAATA
>CAYYEP010000004.1:0-67497 GCA_964470995.1 uncultured Candidatus Saccharibacteria bacterium | reverse complement strand
AATAAGCCGTACGCGTCGCCGCCTCCGTAACCCCGCCCGTCGCGCCAAAAATCGTGCCGGCGCCGGTATAAACGCCGAACGGATCATCGGCAATTTCTTCGGGCATAGCTTTCAAATCAATCCGATTCTTCTGCAGTAAGCGTCCCAGTTCGCGGGTGGTTAACACAAAATCCGCCGGCGCCAGACCGTTGATTTTTTCTTCGGGCTTGAACGCGTCGTATTTTTTCGCCGCGCAAGGCATCACCGACACCGAAACAATATCTTCGGGATTGATATTGTTGTTTTCCGCCCAGCGGGTTTTGATCAGCGATCCCAGCATATTTTGCGGCGATTTGACCGTGGTGATATGAGGAATCAAGTCGGGGCGGAAAAATTCCACATAGCGGATCCACGCCGGACAGCAGGAAGTGAACATCGGCAAAGGTTTGTTTTCCTTGACTCTTCGCACCAACTCTTTGGCCTCTTCCACGGTGGTCAAATCCGCCGACATATTCGTGTCAAACACCTTGTCAAATCCCAATTTTTTCAAGGATGCCACCAATTGTCCGGTCACCACTCGGCCGTGGGGAATGCCAAACATTTCCCCGATTGACGCCCGGATTGACGGCGCGAATTGCACCACCAGCGTTTTCCCTTTTTTATCTTTCAGTAGCGCGTCCACCGCCTCCACCGCGCTTTCCACATCCAGCGCGCCCACCGGGCAGTGCACCACGCACTGGGCACAATAAATGCAATCTTTTTTCTCATCCGCGGAAGGCGAAATCCGGCTTTCATATCCCCGCCCTTCCAATTCCAAAAAGCCGTCAGATTTGCACTCAGCCTCGTTCCCGCGTTTGGAACCGGTCTGGCGCGAACACATATCCACGCAATTGCGGCAATTGATGCACTTTGACCGGTCAAGAATGATCGGCCCGAATTTGATAATTTCGGGCTCGGGATTGCGCAGTGGATAGGCATTCAAATCAACTTTCAGTTCCAGCGCGTATTTCAACAGCGCGCACTTGCCCTGCCAAATACATTTGGCGCAATCGCGCCGATGCTGACCCAAAAGCAATTCCAAATTGCTTTTGCGCAACGCCGTCAAATTTTCGCTTTGCGTGACCACTTTCGTTCCCTCTTTTATCTTTGTCGCACAGGCCGCCTGTGGAGCCGCCACCCCCTCAATCTCCACCACGCACATCCGGCAATTTGCCTTCACGCACAGATCCGGATGATAACACAATGCCGGAATTTCAATCCCGTTCTCCCGCGCCGCCTCCAATATTGTCTGCCCCTCCCTTGCTTCCACCTCCCGATTATCAATGATTATTTTCATATTTTTTCGTTAAAAACCGCATCTATATTTTTGCGCAAAACTTCCGAAGCCAGCTCATAATTCCTTTATACTATATTGCCGAAAATAAACAAAGTCGAACCAAAATCCGCCTTTCGGCGGATTTTGGTTGAGAAATATACCCCTTTCTTTCATCCGTTATTGCGCCCTTGCGCGACAGAAATATTTTTTGGCAAAAAATTTACTTGACAAACCTTTCCGCGGCATTGCTTTGTTTCCGATCAATTTCGTCTTGTTTCGCTTTTTCCCTCTCAAAGTTCTCTTGTTCTTCCCGAAGACTTCTTAGACTCATGAATGGCTTGATCGTGCCGTCGTCCAGAATGCCACAGTGATTAGCCTCCCTGGTTAACGCCGTATGGCTCGCATATCTGCGTGCTTGCTCCTCATTAAAACCTATCATCGCATCAGCCATATATCTCACTTCTTCCTTACCGTCTATCCCCGTACATTTGTAGGGTGATTTTAATCTGATAACATATAGATCTATCGGCTCCTCGCTTCCGAAAATTTCGACTTTTTCAAAACCTTCGGAAACTATTTCGTCTCTCATCTTATCCTTCGCCTCTTTCAACGATTCCTCTTCCATGTCTTCCAACGGGGCGCTTCCCATGCAATTTTCAGGTCCTAACATAATCTTTATTATTTTTCCTTATCTATTCGGAAAAATATTATTATTACTGCAATCATACAACATCCAAGGGAATATAAAAAGCGAATTTCCGGTAGCTGTTCAGTTTTATCCAACACAAACTTCCGATTCCGACCGCGAGCAGGCGGGCAAGCGAAGAAACCAGCAACCGGTCTTTTAAGGAAAGGGCTCTGACAATGCTGAAATTCACCGGCAAAGTTTCGGCGCCGCCTCCAATATTGTCTGCCCCTCCCTTGCTTCCACCTCCCGATTATCAATTGTTATTTTCATATTTTTTCGTTAATTATCATGTCCCAAATTTATGCTTGACAAAAAAAATTAAACTGCTACAATTATAATAGAATTCACATAAAAAACACCTCTAAATGTTCCGTCATTTGGCGGTGTTTTTTGTATATTCCAATTTCTGGCGCAAATTATCAATAAATACCATTTTTTCTCTCGCCGACTGCCTCAACAATAACGAACAAGTTTTATGATACGGACTAATAACCACGCGTAATTTATTATGCTCATAAAGATATTTAACCAACGAATAAAAATCGCCATCGCTGGAAATAATCACGGCCTTATCGTAATTTTGAAATTCAATCATCGTTTGCAGTACCAAATCAGCATCAACATTGCCCTTAATGTTGCCATCCCCTCAGGCAATGTCGGTTTAAAGATTAAAACATAACCGCATTTTTGCAAACTGGAATACAAATCTTGATTTTTTTGAATATAGCCAATAAACAAATAAGCAACCTTCACGCCATATTTTTCCGCCAAATAAACGCGAAATTTTAAAAAATCCAAAAACCACCCCTGACTTCTCACCCCAAGATTCAAATTCTGGCTGTCAATAAACGCATAATTATTTTCTTTGGATTTCATAAAATAAATTACCGTTTCCATTCTTCTATTTCCGGCGAAAAATCAAGCTGATACCAAGGAATTCCATGTTTTACCCCGTATTCGATCGCGTCCCGATACTTTGGCTTTGCCAAATCGATTTTAAAAACTTTATTCCTGAAAACAACATAATGGGATTTGTCATTTTTGAAATCCGCATACCAATCATGGATTGAATCCAACGACTTGCTTATTTCGCGCGCAATTTCTTCCGCTGAATCCAAATCAATTTCCACTGTATGGAGCGTCCACTGTCTTATCCAAGGAGTTTTGTGCTTTTCCGTAACAATTTCCTTTTTTGTCGCTAAGATCGATATTTTATCTAAAATATCCTTATTTTCAAGGCTTTCTTCTATTATTACGCCTTTATAATTCATTTGATTATTTTTTCCAACAAACTGCCAAAAGAATTCGCGACGCCTTTGCCAAAGGGGCAGAAGCTGGCCACCGCCAGCAGCTTGACGATGCTTTGCGCCCGGGCAATGTCAAGCGGCTCTTTTGAAAAAATCTCGCGCAGGCGATAAACGCCTTCGCGGCAGGGAACGCACTTGCCGCAATTCTCGTTGATGAAAAAATTTATCCATTTCAACCCCAACTGCCGCGGATCGGTTTTGGCTTTGTCATAGATCACGATTGATCCCGCGCCGGACAAAGGAACCTCCAATTCATCCGATAACATAATGGTGCCGCTGGCACCGCCCCCGGCCTGCACAAAAAATTTGAATTGCGGCAGATTGCCGGTCTTTTCCAAAATTTCCTTGATTGTCAAGCTTTCGCTCCGCTCAAACACTCCCGGGCAAGCGCAATCGCCGGCAATGGTGTAAAAGCGCGTATTTTTATATTCGCCGCAGACAATCCTTGCCGCAAAATACAAGGTCTCCAAATTATTGATCAAAGTGGGACAGCCCCAAAGACCCGCTTGAGGCGGAAACGGCGGCTTGATCCGCGGCTCCACGGCTTTTCCTTCAATGGAATCCAACAGCGCGGTTTCTTCGCCGCCCAGATACCCGCCCGGTTCGCGGATGATTTTTATCGCCCGTGCGCCGATAATTTCGGCCAGCGCATTTTTAAACTTATCAAAATAATCCCGGCGCAAATATAAATAACCCTTTTTTGCTCCCGCTTCATTCATCGCCAATTCAATCCCCTCAACCACAATATCGGGCCATTTTTCCAGAATGTGGCCGTCCTTGGCCACCGCCGGCTCGCCTTCGGACACATTGCAAACAACATATTTGGTTTCGCCCGGCGCATCTTTTACCATCTGCCACTTTTGCCACGCAGGAAACCCCGCGCCGCCTCTTCCTTTTAAATTCGCCTTCTTTAATTCATCGATGATATCCATTTTAATTTGAATTACAAATATAATAATTTTAGCATGGCACCCGACATACGGAAATAGCGATACTATCTGCGATTACAATCCCAAAGAATCGTCCTCGCCGGAATCTTCCGATCTTCCTCCGGCCCTTTTTCTCACCATATAAACGCCCGCCAACCCCGCAATAACCGCCGCCGCCAAACCCAAAACCGGAACGCCGATCTTCTTATTATCTTGAATTTTGGCGCAATCAGAATCCTGGCCGCCGCAATCAGGATCGCATACGCAATCGGCAATGGCTTCGCAAATCCCGTCGCTTTTACCCAAAACCGCATTATCGCATTTGACCGGTTCCGGCACCGCGGCTCCCATCCCATTCGAATCCTTATACTGGAAAACTATATGCGCCGTTCCGTTTTTATCCCGCGCGCCATCGCCGACACACGCAACACTGAAATTATAATCGCCAAAATCATCCAAAGTAACCACTGCCAGATGCTGCACGCCGTTAATTGAAGAAAATTCATCAACCATCGATTCAAAATCAGTTTCAGTTGCCGAATAACGGCATATCGCCGTGCTGTCTGTAACCGCTTCCAATGCCACCGTCTTTTGATAAATAGCGCCAGCTGGCTTTGTATCCGAAATTAATAAACCGCTAGTTGAATCTCCGGCATATTCAAACTCAATAACCGCCGACGAATTACTTTCATTTCCGGCGGTGTCCCGGCACCTTGCATAATACGCGTAACTCCCCGATCCAGGCAAGGTTACTGCTTTATAATGGACGGTCCCGCCCGTGTCGCGATTAAAATTGCTCGTCATCGACGCGTAAATTAAATCCCGGGTATCGTAACGGCAATTTGCCTTCTCGCCGGTCACCAATGAAAGTTCCACGACTGCGGTATAAACTTTTCCGGACGGTTTTAGGCTTGACGCCGATATTGCGGGCGGTGTTAAATCCTGGCCTACAGCCGTCATTTCCGCGGAATTTGTTTTTTTTAAATCCAAAACATAGGAAAATGATATTTTATTTGATACCAGATTAACGTTTCCCGCCCCGTTCCGGCAACGCACATAAAAAATATAATTTCCCGGGGCGGCCAAATTTGTCGCCACCGAATGACGTATGCCGTCGCCTGTGGCGAATTTCATCCCCATTTGGTCATAACCTACGTCATAATAACTATACCGGCACTCCGCCTTCTCATCAGTGGCCAGCGACAACACCACCCGGGAAGAATTCACTTCTCCCGAAGGCAAAAGAGAATACAATAACGGCGGTGTTGCATCTCCGGCCCGGCAGGCGCCGTCACGGCAAACCAACCCCGTGTCATCGCAATTTTGAAGATCAATCCAGCCCCTCACTTCCTGGCATTCACCCTTATCGCAACCTCGCGCAATCACTCCCTGTTGTGCCATAGTTGAACTGCACTGATATTCCGTCAGATAAGAATCCTCTCCGCAGTCTTTGGACTTTTCCTCGCGCGTACCGCACGAATCGTACCAATACACATCATTATCATAACATTCCATTTGGCTGTGGTTAGTACAATCAACACTGCCGCTGTCTGCGCATTTGCCGTTAAAGCAAATTTTCCCAAAACCGCAAGGATCATCAGCGGAACATGACTCTGCCGCCGCGCGGCCGAAAACCGCCGCCAAACCTAAAACCGCCGTAATTGCCAGGAAGATGAATTGCGTAGTTTTAATTTTGTTTGGTAAATTTCCCATATTATGTCTTTTGGCAAACTGATTGCTGGCATATAACCGCGTTCCTTAACGCAAACGGTCGCCAGCAATCCGGTTTATTTTCCTTCAGCGGTCTTGCCTACCACTACCGCCTGCCACGTATAAGGGTCGATTTCCACAACATCCCCCCCGCGGATCGAACGCGACAATAAAGCGGTGGCAATCGCGTTTTCAACATTATCCTGCACCGTCCGCCGCATTTCCCGGCCGCCGAATACCGGATCAAATCCGATTTGTACCAATTTATCCAACAATTCGTTTCCCGTCTCAAGCCGGATACCCTTGAGCGCCAACCCTTTTTTGATATCGCCCAACATCAAACTGGCCACCTGTCTCATTTGCTTGGCATTCAACGGCCGGTAAAGCGATACGGCATCGAAACGATTCAAAAATTCCGGCGTAAATACTCCCCGCCCAAGAAGATAATCTAAAAAATTCCGCTTAAACTTGCCGTCCAGATATATTCCCTTTTGAACCGCCTCCTTAATGTACTCGGCACCCGCATTAGAAGTGGCAACAATAATCGTATTCGTAAAATCTACTGCCTGTCCCATACCGTCGGATAATTGGCCGTCATCGAACACGCTTAAAAAAATATTCAATACCTGTGGAATTGATTTCTCAATCTCATCAATCAGGATTAAAGAATCCGGATTCTCTATTATCCGGGTCGTCAGCAATCCCGGTGTCTGAATGTTGCCAATCAACTTCTCGATTGAATCGGGTGTCTGGTATTCGGCCATATCCAAACGAACCATATTACTCTCCGAACCGTAATACACCCGCGCCAGCTGTTTAGCCGTCTCGGTTTTTCCGCACCCCGTCGGCCCCAAAAAAAGGAAACAGCCAATTGTACGTTTTCGCTCTTTCAAATTAGCATGCGCCCGTCGCAATGCATTAGCCAATTCCTTAACCGCTTCTTCTTGGTCGATCAACCCCTCATGGATACGGTCCTCCAGCCGCAACAATATCTTTGCAATCGGATCATCTCCTTCAACGACATTAACATTATTGTCATAATGTTTGCGTCGTTCCTCCCCTACCAGCAATTCCCAGCTTTTTGGATCAAACTCGCAAATATCTCCCGATTTTATCCTCTCCAGCAACAACGCCCGCGCCACTGCGTTTTCAATCTTATCCTGTACCGCGCGGCGCATTGCCCGGCCGCCGAATACCGGATCAAATCCGATCTTGCCAAGACCCGCCAACAATTCATCGGTCACCACCAGCTCGATCCGCTTATCGCGCAATCTGTCCTTAATATCCTTGACCATTAATCCGGCCACCTGTTTCATTTCTTCGCGGTTCAACGGCCTGTAAAGCACAATCGCATCGAAACGATTCAAAAATTCCGGCTTAAAAACATTGCGCCGCATCAGGTTATCCAGCATTGTATCCTTAAGATTCCGCATCGTACTGCCGCGCTCCACCGCTTCCTTGATGTACTCGGCACCCGCATTCGATGTCGCAATGATTATCGTATGCCGAAAATCGACAATCTTACCCATACCGTCGGCCAGTTCGCCTTCGTCAAAAATGTTCAAAAAAAGATCAAGTACCCCCTTATCAGCCTTTTCAATTTCATCAACTAAAATAAGCGAAAACGGATTTTCCCGCACCGCCGTAGTCAGCAACCCCGCCGTCCCCGCGCTTCCCAACAGCTTATTGATTGATTCCGCCGTCTGATATTCGGCCATATTAAGCTTGATCATATTTTTCTCCGACCCAAAATAAACCCGCGCCAGCTGTTTAGCCGTCTCGGTTTTACCGCTTCCCGTCGGCCCCAAGAACAGAAAATTACCAATTGTTCGTTTGCGCTTCTTGATCTCAGCCCGCGCCCGTCGCAATGCGTTAGCCAATTCCTCCACAGCTTCTTTTTGGTTGATCAATCCTTCATGAATGTGATCTTCAAGATTAAGCAAAATTTCCTTTTCTTTAACACCCGCTATCCCGGCCGGCACCTCATATTTACGCGAGAAAAACATATCTATATCTCCAGGCATAATCGCCCGTAAAATGCCCGGATGGCTCATTTTGTTGGCAATCACCTCATCCAAAAGATTAACCGCCTTTAACGGAAACGCCCGGTCACCCAAAAAGTAATCACAAAGTTTAACTATCTCTTTTAAAGTGGTTATCGGAATAAACAACCTATTTTTCTTTTCCAGCCGCAAGCTTAGCTCTTTTAAAACGCGTATCGCATCGGCCGATCCCGCTGGTGCTACCTCAATCTTTGTAAAAAGCGCCGCCGCATCGGCCGCGGGCTCAATCGACCCGTGCAATCCTTCGTAGGTGGTAATGCCAATCAAACGAAACCCCTTTATTTTCAGAAACTGGCTGATTACGCCGCTGATATCCGCGGCCACCATTTTTTCGGTTCCGTATTTACCGCCAAAATAGTTATTTATCTGGGGGATCACCAGCACCACATTCTTAGCCTTAACCGCTTCCATAAATATTGTTTCAAGCACCGCCGCCAAATGAGCCCGATTGCTATAAGCACCGATCAGCGCCACCATATCCAATTCTAATATCCGCAACATCTTCAAATCGCCCGAACTGTTCTCTCTGGCAACCCGATTGGCAAAATTGTGAACAATGCTTTTACGACCGCAACCCATTTCACCCACCAGCAATATCCCGTTGCCATTCTCTTTGCAAAGCATTCCTTCCAGCTCTTCGATTTCCTTTTGATGCAATACCACCCCTCCCTGGCGCAACGGATTATGCGCCGATAAATTGCGGCTATATTGATCCAACGTTACCGTATAGCCCCCGATCAAGCTCGCTACCGGCTTAAACGCCAGCGCCAAACGCAAATTATCCCGCTCCCAATACCGCTGGCGCCATCGGCGGTACGCTTCCATGCGCATTTGCCACACAACCGTCGATTCCACATCCTCTTCCAACAATTCATATTTATCCAATATCGCCTTAAACGCGGGTTCAATCTCCATTAAACTCAAAAAAAGTATAAAAATCGAGATCTTCTTCTCTTGGTTGCGGCGCGCCAAGTCAATCGCACTGATTAGAACCGCTTCAATTTTATTGGCGTTATCGTTGCTTAAACCCGCTTTTGCTTGCGGCGAATCATCTTTCATCTGTTCTTTAAGCGAATCCCGCGCCATCTTTTCAAAAAACGCCCCGTCAATACAAAGCCGGCGCATCGAAAAATCCAGTTTGCGACCCTTAATGATGTTTTCCAAAAGGCCGGTTGCAAAAGGCGCACCGGCCCGCTCCATTGTTATTTTAAACACGCGCGCCGCCTCAAAATCCAAATATTCAAGATAATTATCATCTAATAAAACCCCGTCTTCGATTATCCTGCCAAAACTCATTAACCGCTGGCGCGTAAAACCAAGCACCAGATTTGCCCCCATAACCATCGCCAACGATACCAATCCTGCTCCCCAAAAAAAATCTCCCAATTCGGCCGCCGCGCGCGCGTCAAGCCCCAAACTCACCCCCAATCCCGGCATAAAATTTAATATTGCCGCCAATGCTCCCCAAAAAACAAAAACTGCCGCCAAAACCGCCTGGTTTATTTTTTTAACCAAACCTATTGCCCCCGCCGGGATAAACCGCACATAATCAACCCCACGGAATATCAAACTTTTTTTTGGATCGTAAGGCATTGCTTAATAAAATCACCCTAAAAAAGATAACCCCGCGGCCAATAGATAAAATATCGCCGGAATATAAACTATCCACCCCAGAAAAGCTAAAATACCCGCTGTCAGCACCATAATTTCCACTACCGCCCCGATCAATATGAAAAACAATCTCATAACCGCCCCGATCGGCCGTGTTACAAAAAAATTACCAAACCACGCCGAAAAGGCGTCGCTCAATTCAAACCCGCGCTTCTGGCGATGGAATGTCAGTCCTTTCCAAGGTGCTAAAAATTCTCGGCAAAGCTGGCCGATTTCAAAATACTGTGCAAAAAACCAAAGATAATTAACCCATATCTTTTTAATCTTTTTGGGTACCTCCCCAAAATACCATATCGCGAATTGAGCAATCATAGTGTTTCAAAAGCATCATCGTTAAGGTAGGACTTCGGCCGCCCTCACCAAAACCGACGGCAAATAATCTGCCGCCGGCGAATGCACTGCCAGCATCCCGTAAGCGGCTGCGAAACCATAAAAAATAATACTAAAAGCGATTACTGCCATATCGGCGGCCGCCGACTTCACAATGGCGGCGCGCAAACCAATCAACAACCCCAGTCCCGGTAAAAAAAACAATATCGCACCCCAAAACGCCGGCAAAAGATAACCATTCGCGTTCAACCCCGACAACACCAAAAGAAAAACCCCCAAGATCAACCAAAATACCCGCTTGCGGCGGTATTTTTTAATTACCAACGGCGTTATCACCAATGGCAGTTTGCCCGAAAGTATCTTCTCCCGGGCATATTCCAAATCAGACTCGCGCATTGATTTATTTTATCAAAAAAAATGCCGCGCTACAAAAAAACCGGAATCAATTTCCGGCCCGCCCGGTTCTAAATATACGCCGGACAATCCGCCGCGCCTCCCGGATCCCACTGCTTGCCGCTCCGGCCATACAGCCTGGCCTCCAGAATCGGCGAAACTCCTAATTTCGAACCATTACCATCATCGTCGCGGCGGTCATCAACAACGCCATCAATGCCGCCCGCTGCATCACCGTCATTTTTTTGCAAACAACCCGCGGTTAATAACAAAACAAAGACCAAAAGAACTATTTTCTTTGCCGACAATACCGTCACCTCAAATCCATTCCTTGTTAGTTATTACCATAATATCGCAAAATAACCCAGGTTAAAAACTAAGCCGTTTTTTTGCGCCCGTACCCGCACATTAACCGTGCCATTGCTTGCAAACCCCTCTTCCATTAAAGATTACTTGTGTCATTACATATGTAATGACACAAGTAATTACTTGGATCGCGCAACTATTGATTATGCGCGACCTTTCTTGCCTTTTGTGGAGATTACCTCAGCAAATTAAGAATCCCTCAAAAATTAATCGCTATTCCCCGGCAAATTTCACTCTGGCTGTCTTGGCCATTTCCAGCGTTACCGCGCGAAGATCATCGCTGCCCAAACTATGAATATTATCATTTCCCGTTGCTCCCGCCACCATTTTCACCTCCTCGGTACAATGTTTAATGTAGTTGGCCACATTATTGGCGGCCGCCTCCACATCCATATTTTTAGCCAACTCCGGGTCCTGTGTCGCCACGCCCTTCGGGCATTTCCCCAAATAGCATAAATTACAGCCCACGCATCCCAAAGCCCCAAGCATCGCCGAACCCATAAAAACCGCGTCCGCTCCAAGCGCCAACGCTTTAGCCACGTCGCCACCGGTATAAAAACCGCCCGCGATCAGCAATTCCTGTTTTGCGCCGGCCTCATTCAAAACCCGTCGCGCCGCAATCAATGCCGGTAAAACAGGTATTCCCATTTCGTCCAGCATCACTTCGGGCGCCGCGCCCGTACCGCCCCAACCACCGTCAATGGCAATTATATCCGGATCGGCCGCGATCGCCAGCTTAACGTCATTTGCCACATCGCCCGCCGCCAGCTTAATAATAATCGGTACGCCTCCGGTTAATTTTCGCAACCAATCAACTTTAGACTTCAAATCCCTGGCTGATTTGATATCCGGATGGTAAGCAGGCGAGTGCACATCGACTCCAAGCTTGACCCGGCGCACCGCCGCGATTTCGGACGTCACTTTTTCTTTCTGTAATAATCCGCCTTGGCCGCCCTTAGCCCCCTGGCCGATCTTTATCTCGACAATATCGGCCTTCTTTAAAATTTCTTCATCAATGCCAAATCTCCCCGTACTATACTGAATTGCCAGCCTTTTGGCATATTGCCGTTCCTCCGCCAGCATTCCGCCTTCGCCGGTATTCGCCACCGTACCGGCCAATGCCGAACCTTTTGCCAGCGCCACCTTGGCGTTCTTTGACAATGCCCCAAACGACATCGCCGCAATCAGTATTGGCGTTTCGATTTCAACCGGTTTTTTTGAATTCTTACCCAAAACAGTTTTTGCCGATATCGGCTCCCGGAAATAGTCTACCGGGCGCTTAGCAATTTGCGCCGGCAAAAATACCAAATCCTCCAGACTGTTTTTAATTTCTTTTACCGACCGCCCGCCCCGCACCGGCACCTTGACAATTCGATCCTGCACTTTTTTCGTCCAATTAACCATAATTATTAATTTTTAATTATTATAATGACTATATATTCATAATTAGGACCCAAAACAATAGAATTATAGCTAACCCGCAATGGTTGTCAAACGCAAACTAAAAAACCCGCTCACGGGTAACATCATCGTTATTGATTGCTTTGAATTGCGAAACGCTTTGTTTTTTGGAAGCCTATCCTTCGCCCTTATCCTAGGTTAATCCCAAAATAACCCGAGAGAAACGCGGACAATTAGGCCGCTCCAATGGCATTTAAGTTTAAGGATTCGTAATTCAAGAAAATCAATCATTGCACGCCTCTGTGCATCTGATAATTTAGAATATTTTAAATTACGGACTAAGTCAAACTCAAAAACGCCCGGACGGGCGTTTTCTCCAAAAACTATTCTTCGGTTTTTTCGATCACGCCGTGCGGGCACACGCTCTCACCGCCGCACGCCTCCACCGCGTCGGAATCCGCCACCTTAGCCTTGCCGTCGCCATCCTGCTGCATACCGCTGGGACAATTAACAGTGCAAATAAAACATCCCAAGCATTTATCTTTGTTGACCTGGTATTTAGCCATATTTTTTTATTTAATTAATTTAATTTCTTTTAAGTAATGATTTTACTTAATTCTCCAAAACCTCAACCCGATTCAAACCCGCGTCCAACTCCAACTGATAAACAACTATTTACCGCTCATTTCAATCTGTTCCCACCCTTGCCCAAACGCCTCGATATCAACGCCCGCTTTATCCAATTTAACAAAACACACATCCATTTCTTCAAAACCGATTCTGACCGCCATTGCGAAGCACAAATACGGTTTTTCGCCACGAACATGGATTTTTAAAATTGTTTTAATTATAGAACATACAATCCGCCTGTCAATCCAAAACTAATTCTCAATCAGCCAAAAACAAATGCATATATATTCATAATTATAAACAAAAAAACACACCGCAATAATCACAAAAATAATGCCTAAAAAAATCGTTCATATCGGCTTTGCCTGATTTTTTACCTTATCGATCTTAACTTCGATCTCGCTTTGGTCGCCCAAATAATAATGATTTATTGGCTCTAGCCTCTCATCCAGCTCGTAAACCAGAGGCACCCCCGTCGGTATATTCAATTCCGAAATTTTTTCGTCCGAAATTCCATCCAAAAACTTAATAATCGCGCGCAAGCTGTTGCCGTGCGCCGAGATCAGTATCTTTTTGCCGTCCCTGATCGCTGGCGCAATATCGGAATTCCAATAACCCACCGCGCGTTCATAAGTATCGGCCAGCGATTCGGTCCGCGGCATTTTATCTGCCGGCACGGTTTTAAATATCGTTTGCCGGTTTTGCTCAACATACTGCGCGTCGCTCAATTCGGGCGGCCGCACCGCATAGCTCCGACGCCAGGACAACACCTGTTCTTCGCCGTATTTTTTTGCCATTTCCGCTTTATCCAATCCTTGCAAAGCGCCGTAATGCCTCTCATTCAACTGCCATGCGCATTTTATTTTAATATCGGCCCGATCCATCTGTTCCAAAACAATATCCGTAGTCAAAACCGCCCGTTTCAATACCGAAGTAAAAACCAAATCAAAAACCCAGCCCTCTTTTTTAAGGATTTGCCCGGCATCTTTAGCTTCGCTTACGCCCAAATCCGACAGCTCCACATCCGTCCACCCGGTAAACCGGTTCTCGCGGTTCCAAGCACTCTCCCCATGACGCAATAAAACAATTTTGAATTTTTTTGATTCATTCATAAATCATAAATCGCGATTCATAAATCAATGCAATTCTTCCTCGATCTTGCTTAAGCGATTGTATTTAGCTAAGCGTTCACCGCGCGCCGGCGCCCCGGATTTGATGAAATCCGCACCAATACCCACGGCAAAATCAGCGATAAAATCATCGTTAGTTTCCCCGGAACGATGCGATACAATGACTTTCCAGCCGTTAAGGTCGGCCAATCTGGCCGCCTCAAGCCCTTCGGAAACTGTCCCGATCTGGTTAAGCTTCAGGATCATGGCATTACAGGCATTTTTCTCGTTGGCTTCCTTAATGCGTTTTGGATTGGTTACCAACAAATCATCACCGATAACTATCGCGTTCATCGGTTTAAACGCCGCCCAGGCCGCCCAGTCATCCTCGCCAAACGGATCCTCAAAACCGATAATAGGGAAGTCGTTGGCCAGCTTTTTATATAATTCCCCCAACTGTGCCGCCGCAAATTCCCCGATATGCATTTTATATTTGCCGCCCTCAAAAAATTGTGTCGAAGCCACATCCATGATTATCTTGATGTTCTCTTTGGCTTGCGCCGCCTCCGCCGCCTGCATTATCAGCGCCAATGCCTCCTCGGGAGTTTTTAGGTCTGGCGCGAATCCGCCCTCATCTCCCAAATTGGTCGCCGACTTGCCGTACGCCCTTTCCAGGATTTCCTTCAGGCAATGGTAAACTTCCACCGCCACGCGTAAATTGGCGGAAAATTTCTGCCCCTGCGGCACAATCATAAATTCCTGCACATCCAGCTGGTTGCCCGCGTGCGCGCCGCCATTAATGATGTTAAAACACGGGTTAGATAATGCCGGTTTTTCGTTTTGTGCCAGTTCAGCTATGTGCCGCCAAACATCTCTCTCTCCCGCCCCGGCCTTGGCTGCCGCCATTGAAACGCTGCAGATCGCGTTAGCGCCTAATTTGGATTTATTTTCGGTACCGTCCAAACCGATCATCAACGCATCGATCTTTTGCTGTTCACGCGCGTCCAATCCGACAATTTTTGGCGCGATCATATTATTAACGTTGCCAGCCGCCCTCAAAACACCTTTGCCGCCGTAACGTTTTGGATCGCCGTCGCGCAACTCACAAGCCTCATGCGCGCCCGTCGACGCCCCCGAAGCTACTGCCGAAACAAACCTCCCGCCGCCGGTAACAATCTCTGTCTCAACGGTTGGATTCCCGCGCGAATCAAGAATCTCGCGCGCGCGCACGGATTTGATTTTTGTCTTTGACCCCGAAAACATTTGGATGACCGCCGATTTTTTATACGCCGGTTTGTTAATTATTTTTTTGGCCGAGATTGATCAAATAGTCATTTGCCGCCATCGCCGCCTTGGCGCCTTCGCCCGCCGCAACCACGATTTGCTTGAATTTAATAGCCGACACATCGCCCGCCGCAAATAATCCCGGAGTCTTGGTCGTCTGAGTCGCATAATCGAATTTTATCTCGCCCCGCTCGTTTAATTCGGCCAATTCTCCCGCAAACACCGATGCCGGTTCCGACCCGGCCTTGATAAATATCCCTTCTACCGGCAATTTCGCTTCGTTATTTTCCGCATCGGTGTAAACCAGCCCGCTCACAAAATTTGCTCCCTCAATCCGCGCGATCTTCGCATTGGTAATGATTTTTACCTTTCCGGTCGCCTGTGCCAACTCCTGGTTGGTATGATCGGCAAAAATCTTCGGCCCGCGTTCGATCAAAAAAACCTCTGCCGCGAATTTTGCCAAAAAAATTGCCGCCTCAAACGCCGAATTTCCCCCCCCGATTACCGCCGTGCGCCTCCGTGCAAATAACGGACCGTCGCAAGTGGCGCAATAACCGACTCCCCGACCGATAAATTCCTTTTCTCCGGGAATATTCAACATTCTCGGCGACGCTCCGGTTGCCAAAATCACCGCCCGGCTCTCAAAAAATTCTTTTTCGGTCTTAATCGAAAATCCGCCCGCCATCTTTGCCAACCTCACCGCCTCGCCAAAAACAACTTCAACATTCAATAATTTAAGATGATCCCGAAACTTAGCGATCAAATCCAACGCCGAAATACTGCCTAAGCCGGGATAATTTTCAATCGCCACCTCCTTTTTCGCCATTTGGCCGCCAAATTCCTTGGTTAGCAACATAAAATCAAGTTTCTGGCGCGCCGCGTAAATCGCCGCGCTCATCCCAGCCGGTCCGCCACCAATTATAATAAGGTCATGCATAAATTGCTGAATCCCAACTCATAAATCACAAACGATTACCGATAATCAAATGTAAAATGTTCCCATTTACATTTTTTATCCTAATTTATATTTGTTTGTAATTTGAAATTTGGCATTTTGTTGTTTAATATTGATATTTAGGCAAAACATTGGGAATCTCATCGATCAAGTCCATTGCCGTCACCGCTTCGCCGCGCCGCACTCCCGCCAAATCGCCCGCCGCACCGTTAATATACGCCGCCGCGCACGCGGCATCAAACATATTAACGCCGCGCGCCAACATCGCGCCCAATAATCCCGCCAGCGTATCACCCGTCCCGCCCTTGGTCATTAACGCATTTCCGGTAATATTGTAAGCCACGTCAACACCATTAGAAATAAAATCGGTCTTACCCTTCAAAATAATCCCCGCGCCCAAATTTGCCGCCTGGTTTCGCACAATTTCGGCCAATTGCTCATCGGATAATCCATCGCATTTATTTCCTGTCATCGTATTAAATTCTCGCGCATGCGGCGTAAAAACCAAATTCTTACCTCTGGCTAATTCAATTTTATCCGCCAGCGATCGGATGGCATCCGCGTCAACCACCACCGGTATTCCATCAATTCCTTTAATGAATTCGCGCACTGCCTCCATTGTCTCCGGCGACCGCCCGATGCCGCCGCCAATTACTGCGGCGCATTTTCCCTCCGAAAACAATTTTATCGATTCCATCGCTTCCAGTAACACGCTTACGTTATCCAAACACAGCCTTGGGCCATCCAGAGAAGTCGTTGCCATCACTGGCGAAAACGAAGCAATAATATCGCTGGCGCGCCGCGGCGCCACGATACGCACCATATCCGCTCCCGCGTTAAACGCCGCCATTGCCGCCATTGCCGGCGCACCCGAATAATATTCCGAACCCCCGATAATCAAAACGTAGCCAAAATCGTATTTTTTGCTGTCTTCCGGACGCTTAACGTATATTTTATCCAATATCTCCTTGGATATGGTTACCGTCGCCATATTTTTTTGTTTAGTAGTACTGCTCACTTCCCACAACCACGAATCCCGAAAAGCATCTCAAAAATGCTTTGCTGAAATTTCCGTGGTTGCCGTAGATACAAAACAAAACCGAAACTGAAGGGTTCGGCCAATCTGCATTTTTTATATGGCCGAACAACAAAATTTTATTTCTTCTTGCGGAGAAAAGCGGGAACATCCCACTCTTTCTCTTTCTCCATCATCTGCTTTTCTTCCATCTCGATCTCTTTCTTAACCTGAAGCGCATTTCGCCTCACCGGCGCAAACTGTTCAACAATACTTTGCTGATCCTGATAAGCACCCGGCTCCGCCTCACCAAAAAACTCGACCGGCGCCCCCACCTTCGGTTTAACTGCAGGCACTATTTTTTCAATCTTGGCGGGAACCTCTTTTTTCGCCGGAATCTCTTTTTTTACCTCGATCTTTTTTTTATCCACCCGCACCTTTAGCGCCTTGGCCACGATTTTTTTTGTCTTTCCCGCCGGTTTTGATTTTTTTGCCGCGTTTATCGGTTTTGGCGGCTCCAAAATTTTGTTTGGCCTGGGATTGGGAACTGGAACCGGCATCACCTCTTTGGCCGCGCCATTATCCTGGATATCCCCGTATATACAACCCGTTGCCAATACCGTCACCCGCACGGAACCGTCTTTAGCACCTTCATGTCCTATGCCAAAAATTATCCTCGCGTCTTTGTGTATGCGCCCGGCAACACTAGTCAGTATTTTATTTACCTCGAGAAGTTTTAAATCCTTTTGCGCCACGATATTCAATAACATACCCCGCGCTTTATCGATTGTATATGGATAAAGCGGCGACCCGAAAACTTTTTCAAACGCTTCTAAATCTGTTTCTTCCCCCTTTTTGAAAGACACGGTATTTAAAAAAGCTATCTTGCCGTTGCCAGCCAAGATCGTTCGCAAATCGGCAAAATCAATATTTATCAGTCCAGTATCATAAATTGTCTCAATTAACCCCTCCAAGCTGTCCGATAACATCGAATTAACATAAGACAAAGTTTTGGAAAATGGCGTCGTTTTGGGAACCACCTCAAACACGCGCTCATTCGGTAAAACCGTAAGCGCATTCAAATATGGCTTCAACCGCTCCAACGCGGCCTTGGCAATATCGCTTTTTTTTGATCCTTCAAAAACAAAAGGCATTGTAAAAATACCGTACGTCAGATTCCCCAAGCTTTTCGATATTTGCGCAAACACCGGCGCCGCACCCGAACCCGCGCCGCCGCCCAGCGACGCCACAATAATTACTAAATCCTGATCCTCCACCAGCTTTTTGATCGCTTCTCTCTCGGCAGTCGCGGCCTCCTCGGCAATCCGCGCATCCATACCGGTACCCAAACCATGGGTCACATTTTCACCGAATTGAAAAACCGTTACATTCTTGGGAGCGTTGCGCAAAGCCGCAAAATCGGTATTGGCAATGCAAAAAGAAGATTTTTTTACTTTTTCGGCGATTTCCGAAACAATATTCCCGCCGCCTCCGCCGATTCCGATAATCCTGATTCTAGTCTTCTTTAATTCAAATTCCGACTCGGCTTCCTCGGCTTTGGGTTTCTGAATTTCGGACACTCCTTTCTTTACTACCGGTTTGGGCACGATCTTGGGCGCCGGAATAAACTTGGCTTCCAACGCCGCCGCATTGACTATCCGCGGCCTAATACCGGATGCGATCTTAACCAGCGGCTTGGCCACCGTATCTTGCGCAAATCTTGCGTTCCTGCTTTCTTTGTTGATCTTTTTTTCGCTTTTCCTTTTTGAAGCTGATTTCTTCATGGATTCTGGATTATCTAGATTCATTAACAATAACATAAATCAACCCCTGCCTCAAACCAAGCAATTTCTCCCGCCCCCCACAAAAAAAACACATTATCACCGTTTTTTATCAAATTTAATCTCTTTTTTATTAACCCCGGATAACACCGCCCCCGATGACTTCGCCCCTCTTATAAAACACCGCCGACTGGCCCGGCGTAACCGCAAATTGCGGCTTATCAAATCTTAATAAACTGTCTTTACCCAAAACCGAAAAAACCTCCTTTGCCCGGTAACGGATTCTTACTTGGGCTGTCAGCGGTAAATCCGGCATCATTCCCGCAACCCAATTTATATCCGACAAAATTGCCTGTCCGCGCCCCAGCTCTTTTGCGCTTCGCGCAACTATCAACTCGTTTTTTGCAATATCTCTGGCCCTAACATAGAACGGCCCGCCGGACAATTTAATCCCTTTGCGCTGTCCTATGGTATAGAACCATAATCCATTATGCCGTCCAATGATACACCCCTCCGCATCAATGATATTTCCCGGTTTTTTGCCGCAATGTTTTTCCAGAAAAACATCCATGCCAGCCGGTGCAAAACAAACTTCCTGCGATTCGGGCGTGGCCGCGGAAGGCAATTTCCATTTCTTGGCCAATTTTCGCACTTCGTTTTTTTCAAAACAACCCACCGGGAATATCACCCGCGCCAACTGATCCTGGTTTAACCGCCACAAAAAATACGACTGGTCTTTTTCTTTGTCCTTTCCTTTCAACAAATGATAAATCCCGTTCCGGGCCTTTTTCATTCGGACATAATGGCCGGTGGCCACATAATCCGCGCCCATTTGCAGGGCTTTGTCAATTAACAACCCGAATTTGATTTCTTGGTTGCAAACAACGCAGGGATTGGCGGTCAGGCCGGTTTTGGCATCCGCGACAAACCGGTCAACGACCATTTTCTTAAACTCGTCTTTTACATCCAAAACATAAAACGGAATCCGCAGTTGGAATGCGGTTTTGCGCGCCCGCAATTCAGCTTCGCCCGAACAGCATCGGTTTTCGGGCAAATACACCCCGGTAGCGGCCGGTTCAGTCCAGAACTTCATAAACACCCCGGTTACCCCAAAACCGGCTTTTTTAAGCAAAGCCGCGCTGACCGCACTGTCCACGCCGCCCGACATTGCGCACGTCACCCTGATTTTTTTGTTATCGTCCATGAATTCCTCGAAAATTCATTTTTATAATACTCTTAATCCCAAAATAAACAAAATGGATCTCAAAATCAAAAATCACAAGTCTTGCCTGTGATTTTTGCCCCCCCAAACCTACGCGGTTACAAACTTTGTATTCGTATTTCTAAAAACCCGCGAAAATATTTTTCCAAAACCTGCACGATTTCGGCCCCGCGTTATTCGTCATATTTTTAATTTTCGCTCACCGCCAAACGCGTAAGTTTTACTTCTCGACGGTAATGCTTTCAATGACCGGCGGGACAAGAGGACAATCTCGCGAATCCGTCGCCAAACTGGCAATTTTGTCCACCACCTCAATCCCTTCGACAACCTTGCCGAAAATCACATAAGCTTTGGGTAACGGCATATCATTATGCATTATAAAAAACTGGCTGCCATTGGTATTTGGCCCGGCATTGGCCATCGCTAGTGTACCGCGCGTGTAATCCCCATCAAATTTTTCATCGTCAAATTGGTATCCCGGGCCGCCGGTTCCCCAGCGTGTTTTTAGCGAATCGTCCTTGCTTAACGGATCACCGCCCTGGATCATGAAATCCTTAATCACGCGATGAAATTTTATCCCGTTATAAAATCCGGAATCAGCCAGCTTGGCAAAATTCCCCGCCGTAACCGGCATTTTGTCGCCATACAATTCCACCTTAATCTGTCCCAAACTGGTTTTAATGGTTGCGTTCATGACTTTTTTGTAATTATTGTCTTCCGCCGAAACAGCAACGGTTTCCGTCTCCGTCTCTGTT
Source organism: uncultured Candidatus Saccharibacteria bacterium (assembly GCA_964470995.1). GTDB lineage: Bacteria > Patescibacteriota > Minisyncoccia > Minisyncoccales > UBA5738 > UBA5738. The sequence goes on along the minus strand of CAYYEP010000004.1, from coordinate 46,594 downwards.
GCCTCCTTACCGGGTAAAACCGCTTCCCCTGCCGGCTCCGAATCGGGCAAATTTTTCTTAGCCGCCGGATCCAACGGCATTAACCCGGCTGAATTGCCACCTTTTGCCGTTCCGGCAGGCAAACCACCATTGGCCAAAACCAACACCGCAATCGCAGCAAGCACCGCCGCACCCACAGTAATCAAACTTTTTTTATCCATATAATTTGGATTATCCGCTTATAAACTCTTACCGACCACAAAAAAGAATCCCAAACTGCAATCAAAAGCTCTCCCGCTAAGCGGGAGAGCTTTGTTGGCAAAAACTATTGTTCGTTGCCGAAATCGTCATTCCGATTGAAGTCGCGTCTCGGGCGGGGCTCCATCGGGCGCGCCTCACTTACCGTGATGCGGCGACCTTCGAAATCCTTGCCGTTGAACATCTCGATAGCTTTCGTAGCCTCCTCTTCGGTATCGAACTCTACGAATCCGAAACCTTTCGAGCGACCGGACATCTTATCGGTGATAATAATCGCCGAAACGACGTTGCCGGCGGCCGCGAATCCTTCTCTCAAGCCGTCCTGAGTGGTGCTGTAAGGCAAACCACCTACGTATAATTTCTTGTTCATTGAATTGAAATATTTTTGGTAGGTCCGACCACTCGCCGGCTGAACTTAACTTTGCAGTTGAAGAAACCTATGAGTACACCTACGCAAGCGCTGCGCTTGCACCCGTAGTATAGCATTTATGGTCAAGATTGCAATACAGCCCATAGTTACCGTCGCCAAAGGATTGTATTTTCTATTTTTGAGGCCAGCCTCTCCCAAAACGCAGGCAACTGCCCTTCCAGAATTTAAATCCAAAGACCAATTTGCGCGACCGATACAGCAGTCAAATTTTAATGAAACCGGATTTGATCGCCGCTTTCAGTTCCTCTCGAATCATCGTTTATCTATTTTCCATATATCGGCTAACGACTTCGCGCGGATCGCAATCTTTATTAATTTCCAATGCAACCGCCGCAATTTGATAAATTATTGCTTTAATTTTTTGGCCGCCAAGCATTTTCGCAACTATTTTTCCCTCCTGTCCAATCTTCAATGTAAGCGGCGCAAAATCAATAGTAACTTCTTTCTTCTCTGATAGCTTTAACTCAAACTCCGTGGTTTCTGCAGGATATATTTGTTCCGGATTGGCTTCGTTGAGCATATTCATTGGTTATGGGAATATTTGATAACCTGGAAATTTTGGCGGAATGCAATCACGTCTTTTTTGACTGCCTCCGTATTTTCTTTATCCAATACCACGCGCTTGATAAACCTGGCAATATCCTTCATTTCACTTTCTTTCATCCCAAACCGAGTCATTTCCTGCACCCCGATGCGAATACCGCGGGGATTTTTTACGCTCTGCCCTTCGCCCGGAATAATATTTTTATTCAAAATTATATTGGCCGCCTCCAGCGCCACCGCCGCTTCATGGCCCGCCCCCGGCTGCCCGCAATCAACCAATACCTGATGCGATTGGGTAAAACCGCGATCCTTGGCCAATACATTAAAACCAATCTCGTAAAGCGCACCGGCCAGCGCCTGGGCATTTTTTACAATCTGCGCCGCGTAATCTCTTCCGTACATTTGCATTTCACGCAACGCGGCGTACAAAGCCGGCATCCGGTGCAAATGATGATTCGACGAAAATTGCGGAAATACCGCCAGCTGGATCTTTTTTTGGGTCGCCTCATCGACATTGCCCATGATAATGCCGCCCTGCGGCCCGGGAAACGTTTTATGGGTCGAAGTCGTAATCAAATCCGCCCCTTCAGCCAGCGGATCCTGAAAAATACCCGCGGCAATCAAACCCAGAACATGAGCCGCATCGTAAATAATCTTGGCGCCTACCTGATCGCACGCCTGGCGCAATTCCCTTATCGGCTGTGGAAACAAGATGACCGACCCGCCAATCACAATAAATTTCGGTTTCTCGTCAAGGATTTTCCGGCACGAAACTTCGGCGTTCATAGTGCAGTCATCGTTAAAAATCAAACCGCCGACTTCCAACCCCAAAGTACCCGCCGCGCCCGGTTTTTCATGCGACACGTGCGAACCGTGCTCTATCCCTAGAGATAAAATTTTGTCGCCCCGTTGCGAAATCGCCGCGAATGCCGCGTAATTAGCGATCGTGCCCGATAAAGGCCTTACGTCGCAAAAATTCGCGCCGAAGTGTTTCTTAAATTCCTGCTGGGTAATATCTTCAATTTGATCAACAAATGTCAAACCGCGGTAAAAACGTTTAAAAGGCACGCCTTCCGCGTAGCGGTGCATTAAATCCGACACATACATCTTTTCGCAGATCGGCGACATCACGTTTTCCGACGCGATAAGGTTAATACAACTGCTCCGCCACTTGTTATGCTGCTCTATCAGCGACATCATTTTTTCCATAACGTTTTTGCCCGCAACCGCCCGTTTTTCGCGAGCCCGTTGCCGTTAGTGTCTTTTGATTATAGCGTGTCTCGCGGTTCATTTGCAAAACGTTGTGGATAACCGGGTTCTTGACTGCGTTAATTAACTAAAAAACCGGCCAACCCGGAAAATACATACTTAAAACTCAAAAAACAACTGGCAAAATTCTGCCAAAAAAGATTTTTCCGCCGCGCGGAAAAAAGAGAAATTATTAAACGAATCCAAACTCCAGAGATTCCAATCAAATTGGGTGCAGAACCAATATTCTGGCCCCGGATTCACCGAAACCATTACATTAGTCTAGCGGTATTATCAAAAAATACAATAGGCAAAGTTATCCACAGCCAAGCCAGCCGCAAAAAATAATATGCGCGCATATTTTTACAAAAAAAGGACTTAAAAAGTCCCGACAGTCGCAATCGCTATGATTACGGAACCGCCACTGCCGCGTTTTCAAGTTCTTTTCGCTGGTCATCCCATAACAAAGAAGAGAATTTCAGCGCCGCGGTCGCTTTTAGATATTGATCCGCCCGTAATCCCCACTTTTCGCGCAACCAGTCGCGTATCTGGCAGTCTAGCGGCGGAAGCATTGGCGAAAAATCGACCCGACCCGTGAATCTGGGTCTAAGCGCGTTGACTTCCAGCAATTTTGTCAGCGCATAGAACCCCTCGCCGATCCTCTGCTCCAAATACCGGGTTGTTACCCCGCGGCTTTGCGCCACATTAAGTACAGCTATGCCGCGGTTATCCTGCTTCAGATTCAAGCTGATACCCATAGGAACTACCAAATTTTCCCACGGCTGGATAATCGCGTATAAATCCGAAGAACACATAAAAGACCAAAGACTCGTCTGAACCCACGCGACGCCTATAAATGCCCCAGCCGGGCTGCCTATCAAAGCCCGCAAGCACAGATCGCCGCAACCCGATTCAAAATCCGCTAATTCATATAATTCGAGTCCGAACTCCGGACACCGCTACTTGAGCAACTCCCGGAATTCCAGCCGGCACGATTTAACCCACGCATTCCATATTTGAAAATCCATTTGAAAATCCATTCGTATCACTTCCTATTGAATTACTACCTTTAAAAAACATAATAATAAGTATTTGTCAAAAAAAACGCATCTCCAATTGCCAAATTTATTTGCATTTTAATGTCGCTCCTCAACGACTGTCTTGAATTTATCATTGGCAATCCGTTCCCAAAAACCAAATCAAATCTGTATCCGGTTAAAAAGGTAGCTTCCGATCCAAACAAACAGCACCGTAAATACGCATAATACCGCAATATCCATACTCAAACCGTAATGGGTCGTACCAATCAGTAATCCCCGAAAAGCATCTACGCCATAAGACAATGGGTCAAACGAGGCAATTATCGAAAGAACCGGTGGTGCGTCCTGCAACGGAAACAACGCCCCCGAAAGGAAGAATAATGGCATCACCAAAAAATTCATAATTAACTGAAATCCCTGCATATCATTTAACGGCGACGCAATTGCAATCCCTAACGCCGTAAATAGAACCGCCACCAAAAACATTACCGGCAATACCGCCGCCACTCCGCCCGCGCTTTGCGGACAAAAACCCGCAAAAATCGAAATTACTAAAACAATCATCCCCTGGAGGAATGCCACCGTCGCTCCGCCCAGCGTCCAACCGATCATTATTTCCAAACGCGACATCGGCGCCGCCATCACCTCCTTCAAAAAACCAAACTGCCGATCCCAGATAATTTCTATTCCCGAGAATATCGCCGTAAAAATTATGCTCATCCCGATAATTCCCGGCGCGAGAAAATCGATATAATTCCCCTGTCCGGCTTTTTGGTAAACCGAGCCCATGCCATACCCCAAAGCCAACAAAAAAAGCAACGGCTGTCCCAAAGAACCGATCATTCTCGGTTTGGACCGCCAATATCGCTTCAACTGGCGCAACCACAAAATATAGATTTTATCGAACATATTGTTTTAAAAAAAACCAAGCCTAACGGCGGCCCCCATGCCACATCTGCATACGCCGTCCCTTATTTGAATCAGCGTTCTCTTCCCTTAATTGGGTTCCGGTCAAACACAAAAACGCTTCTTCGAGAGTCTTGGAAGCGGTTTTTGCCTTTAGATCTTGCGCCGAACCTATCGCGACAATATGCCCATGATCCATTATCGCCACCCGGCCCGCGATCTGCTCGGCCTCATCCATATAATGCGTCGTTAAAAAAACCGTCGTTCCTTCGGTTCGATTCAAACCGCGCAGGTAATTCCACATATGATTGCGCGTTTGAGGATCAAGCCCTATTGTCGGCTCATCCAAAAAAATAACTTTCGGATGATGCAACAAACCTCGCGCTATCTCAAGCCGCCGTTTCATCCCGCCGGAAAATTCCTTAACCAATCTATTGCGCCGATCCCACATTTCCACAAATTTCAAGAGCTGCTCCACCCGTTCCCGCCGCGTTTTCGCCGGAATGTCGTACAAAATTCCATGAAACTCCATGTTTTCCTGCGCCGTCAGCTCGTCGTCTAAGCTGGGATCCTGAAATACGATACCAAACGACCTCCTCGCCGCCGCCGGGTCCTTGACCGCATCATGGCCATCAATAACAATGCTTCCCGAAGTCGGCAGCAACAGCGTTGTCATCATCTTTATTGTTGTCGACTTACCGGCGCCATTCGGCCCCAAAAAAGCAAATATCTCTCCCGTACCCACCGAAAAACTTATATCGTCCACAGCATTTAATTCTCCGAATTTTTTTACCAGACGCTTGACTTCAATGATATTTTCCACCATAACCAGGTTTTATTTCTCAAACTCCGCTTGAAATCTATTCACATCATAATAAATCGCGCGGCAACAGCCAAATATAAATACCCAGAATTATTGATGCCGCCGACATTCCCAAAAAAAGCCAAAAATACCCCACCTGCTGAATCACGATACCGCTAATCAGCGCCGCAATGCCACTCGCAACATTAGCCATTCCCTCCCACTGGCCCCATTCGGCGATTGAACCCTCCCGACTGGTATGGGAACTGTAAGTCGCGTCAAAAGCCGGAGTGCTCAATGCCGTGCCGATCCCCCATAATATCTGCGTGAATATCAATTGCGCAACCCCCCCCATAAAAGCATAGCTCAAAAATACCAGTCCGCGAATAAAATAGCCCACCGCCATTAATAATTCCTGCTCTTTTACCCTCATTTCCCACCGGCTGAAAAAGAACGTCAGCATTCCCGCCACAATCGGATAAACCGCCCAAGTAAAACCCGCCACCGCCAAATCACCTCCAATCTCTTTTACGAAAATCGCGTAAAAAGGAGCCAGCATCGCCACGATAAATACCATTATCGTATTGACCGATATCAATATCCGCAAACTCTTATTCAGCTTCCGTGGCGGAAATAAGTAAGCAACCACATTTAAAAAACCCATTTATTCGATAATTTAAAATTATTATTAAATCATACCCCCAAAAAACTCCGCTTCCAATAGCGCGGTCTCCATAAAGTAGTATTTTCTGTGTTTTTAGTATCCGGTGTTATTGAAAGGGTCGCGCTGCCGAATCGTCAAAAGAACACAGAAAACAACTCCAAAATACAAAAAAACCAGCCCGATAAGGGGTTGTTTTTTAAACTCTATCTCCGGCAACATCTCGCTTGCCAGTTTTAAATTAATGAAATATTAATTATTGTACGAATATACTCTAAAGTAAAATCAATCCTTAAAACCATGAAAATTCTTATTATCGAGGACGAGGAAAACCTGGCCAAGATCGTCAAAATCGGCCTCACTCGCGAAGGCTATGCCGTCGATTACGTTCTCGATGGAGAAACCGGCCAGCGGCGCATTGAAATGCACCACCAGGATTACGATCTGGTCATTGCCGACCTCACCCTGCCCCAAAAAAGCGGTTTGGAAGTCTGCCGCGATGTCCGCAAACTCAACATCTCCCTCCCCATTCTGGTTCTGACCGCGCGCGATTCGCTTGAAGACAAAGTCACCCTGCTGGATGCCGGCGCCGATGATTATCTGGTGAAACCATTTCACTTTAACGAACTGCTGGCACGTATCCGCGCCCTCACCCGCCGGCCCAAACCGGTGATCGCTACAGAACTCAAGGTCAACGATCTTATTCTGGTGCCATCTATGAAAAGCGCCTCGCGCGGCGGTAAAACGCTTAAACTCACCCTCAAAGAATTCAGGCTGATGGAATATTTTATGCGCCATCCCGACCAAGTACTCGAACGCGAAGACATCTTGCAAAATATCTGGGACTTCGACTTCGATTCAATGTCCAACATTGTCGATGTCTATATTAACCGCTTGCGCTCCAAAATCGACAAAAACCGCTCCCGCAAACTTTTAGAAACTATCCGCGGAGTTGGTTACCGCCTCCGCTCCAAATAATGCTCTAAACTCAAAAAACCTCTGCGAAGTTGATTTTTGATTTTGCATGATCGAGTCTATATTTTAAAAGAATACCTCAAAGATGTTTTTCAAAAAAAAGGCGCCCGGACACGGAAAAATTTGCAAAGGTCTTATTTAACCCCCAAAATAGTTTATTTATCTGCCAGAATACCCTGCCTGCTTTGACGCGGGGATGAATAACTGCCCGTAGCGTAGCGAAAACTATAAACAAACTTTTCCTAACGCGTAGCATAAGCGAAACATAAAGATTACCGCGGGGCTCTGCCCCGGGGTAATTTATTAAAACAAACTTTAATACCCCTTGCATTTAGCAGGGCGATGAATTTTTTACCAACTCAGACGTTTCTTAAGACTCGAAGGTAATTTGCCTGCGCTTCATGCCGGAAACCGGAATCGCTACAAAAAACGTAGATCCCCGGTTCAACTTCGTCTGCGCCCAAATTCTCCCGCCGCTCTGTTCTACTACGCTTTTAGCCATCGAAAGACCCAATCCGTAACCAGTGGCATCACCAACATTACTGGCACGGAACATCTTGCTAAACAACAAATGAAATTGCTTCTTGGGTATGCCCCTGCCCGTATCCGCCACGCCAAAAACTACCTCCTGCCCTTGCTTTTTGGCCGACAGGGTTACAATACCGCCCGACGGCGTATATTTTAGAGCATTCGTCAGTAAATTTTCCAAAACCATATTCATAACTTTGCGGTCAATGCTTAAAACCGGAACATCAGGCGCGATCTCATCCTTCAACTCAATCTTTTTAACCGCGGCCAAAGAACCAATCGACTTAATAATTTCATGAAGAAACGGAGCGACTTCAAGCGGATGAGGATCTATTTCCAAACGGCCCATCTCGATGCGGGAAGCATTCAGAAAAAGATCGATAAGCGATGCCATTTGGTGCGTAATCTTGAATATCTCCTCAATTTGTCCTCGGGCTTCATTGTCAATATTGCCAATCGCCCCGTTAGCCAGCATTTGAGCGCTTAAACTGATTGTGGCCAACGGCGTACGCAACTGGTGCGACGCCATGGAAATAAATTCCTCTTTGGCTCGGCTCACCGCCTTGGCTTCGGTCAAATCACGTTCGATTCCAATATATGAAATAACTTCGCCCCGCAAATCGATAATCGGAGACACATGCAATTCAAAATCAGCTGTCCGGCCATCGATCCTAGTGTTCGCTATTTCACCGGAAAACGGTTTTTTTTGCTTTCGTATTGAATCCCAAACCGCACCGTGCTCCTGCCGTCTTTCCGTACCGCCCAGCACCGTTACTGATTTCCCGATAAGATCCTGGGGGCACCAGCCCAGTATCGACAATACCGCGTTATTGATCGAAGTAATCATTCCATGCGGATCGGCGGTAAAAATAATATCTGAAGCATTTTCGACCGCCATTTGAAGCTTTCGAAGATCGCTGACCATTTGCTGCAACCGCCTGGAATGCAGCGCCAGGGTCTTCTCATTGCGCACGCGCTGTGTCGCGTCAAGATAAAGCAGCACTATCCCGGATACGTTTCCGGCGGCATCTTTTATCGGCGACGCCATAAGATCCCGATAGACTATCCCCCTCTCCGGATGCCGCTCATTATAATACGGTATCGCCAACTGCTTTATCGCTACGCCTTCCCGGCGCAGCTTCTTCAACATCGCTTTCACTTCTTCTTCCGAATCGGCAAAAAAAGAAAAAAAATTCTTGCCGATCATGTCCTTCGGCGCAAGATTATACTCTCGGCAATAACCCGTATTAACTTTCACAAAATTAAAACGGTTATCCAAATAGGCAATCAGAGCCTCGGTATTTTCAATGATACCGTCCAATATTTTCTTCTCATCAGCGATTCGCAACATCAAATTTTCGATCCTTTTCTTCTCGCGGGAAAGTTCCGCCAAATATTTCTCGATTTGTTCCTGGGCAATCTTGCGATCGGTAATATCCTGGCCCAGCGCAATCGTTGCCACTACCTTGTCTATCTCAGTGCCGTAACCATAAATATTGGCCAAATTCCACACCACGGCGCGCCTTGATCCGTCGGCCCGGCAAAAATCTGCCTCCATGGTTTTCCATCGCTGATCCAAAGACACCGATTTAAAACTGCCACGCCTACGGCCAATCCCTGTGCATGAAAAGAAAAAATCCGCATCCTTGCCCAAAGCCTGCGCCGCCTTTATTCCGGTTAAACGTTCAGCCGCGGTATTAAAGCGCGTAACCCTGAAATCCGGGCCCCAAACAATGATTGGCGAATTGGCAAAGCTCAAAAGACTGTCCAGATAGCGCGTTGCCTTGCGAAGCATATCCTCATTTTGCTGGCGTTCGTTGCGTAATCGCAACGAAACAATGCCATACGCTAGATTATCTGCCAAATCACCCAAAAGAACAGTCTCATCATCCGAAAAACCATCCACGTTGCGCGAATATATCCCAATCGCGCCAAAAGTATTTCCGTTGCTTCGCAACGGAAAAGCGGCCGCAGACGCGTAACCGTAACGTTCCGCTATCGGACGCCAAAGATTAAAATTCGGATCTTTTTTAATATTTCGGCAAATTCGCATCTTACCTGTTCTGATACAAGTCCCCATCGGGCTGCGCCCTCGATCATTGTCCCCCCAAGATATATTTATTGTTTGCAAATAATCCCGAGCCATGCCGATTTGCGCCGCCACATCAACGCCTTTTTCTTCATCTTCGCGCGCAAAACCAATCCAAACCATCGAATTACCGCATTCTTCAGCAATTATTTTGCACACGTCCTGTAAAAGATTTTTTTCGTCGCCGGCGCGCAAAAGCGCCTTATTGGCCCTCCCCAAAGCTCGTAATGTCCGATTCATCCGGCGCAAATTCCGCTCGTTGCGATTACGCTCTGTTATATCGCTGATTATTGCATAAGATCCAATATAAGAACCCTTCCGACCATAACGGGGCGCCCCAAAAATCGACGTTTCCACAACACCGCCGCTCCGATGTTTCATTCGTAATTCGTAACTCCCGGCAAACCCTTCCCGCCTCCTTACGAAAGCTTCCTCAATAATTTTTTTGTCCTCATCCACAACAAAATCCATAATCCGTTTTCCGACCATCTCTTTGGAACGGTAACCAATCATCTTTGCCGCTTGTTCGTTGGCAAAAACCAATACGCCGTCTCTATCGGCTATCCCCACCCCGTCGTTAATCGATCCGACAATTTTTTTTAGATCCCTTAAGGAATCATCATTTTCAATTTGGTATGTGACATCGCGTCCCGCGGCCGCTATTATCGCCGGCTTCCCGTTCTTAAAAACAATTGGACGGCTTTGCCAGGATACCCATACCCGCCGGCCATCGCGCCGCCTGTTTGCGTTAATATGAGATCCCCCATCCGCCGGATCGTTAAAAATGTTTTGATGGATACCGGTGATCCCCCTTTTGGCATCATCCGTACGGCTCCGCCCGTACGCCAGAATTGAAATATCCTTACCCAACACCTCTTTGGCGGCATACCCAAAAAATTCGCTGGCTCGTTTATTAAACAAGGTTATCTTACCCGATGCTTCGTATTCGACAATCATCGGATTACCTATGTCCCCGGATTTGGCCTTGTTAGCGCGACTCAACTCAAAACCAGCAACTTGTTCGGCTGCTTGCTCAATGCCAGCTTCGGTAATTTTTTTCCGCGCTCCGCTCATATGGATGATGAACCCCCCTTATGCGGACAAATATTCTGGCGATTAAAGAGATCTGACTGGTATCTCATTCTAGAAACCAACCAATCATTTGTCAACAAAAATCCCATAACCGATTTAACAAAATACCGCTGTTATCCAAATTAGAAAGACAACTCTTTTTAAAAAGATAAATATTATAGTACAATATCTGCATAGGACAACTAATGGCGGACATTATTAACATCTTTAATTGCTAATTAACGATTATCGGCTATTATTAATCCATTAATTCTTATTCATTAGTTATTCGCCCGGCCATACCCGGGAAATGAACCATCGGCTTCATAAAATCAAAATAATATGCAAAAAACAAAAATAACCGGCTTCATTCTGTCGCTTATTGTCCCAATCGCGTTCTATGCGGGACACGTTACCGCCGCCACCAACTTGATTTCCAACCCATCACTGGAAACCGCCGCTTCAACGCGCAAGACTCCTTCCGGTTGGACCGCGGCCAAATCCGGAACAAATACCTCATCATTTTATTACGTCACCGGCAGCGCGCAAAACGGTTCCAAATCGGTCAAAATCACCGTTTCGGCCTATACAAACGGCGACACCCGATGGTTTTTTGATCCGGTGGAGGTAACCGCGGGAAAAACTTATTATTTTACGAATTACTATAAAGCCACCGCCCCCACCAAAACCTACGCCGAATTCCAAAATTCAGCGGGAATTAAAACCTACGCGCTTTTGGGAAATAATGCAGCAAAAATTATTTGGACCAAATCCGCCTACTCGTTTACCGCCCCCGCGGGCGCGGTAAAAGCAACCGTCTTCCAATTGCTCGCCGCGAAAGGCACCCTACAAACCGATAATTACTCGCTAATCCAAATTCCCGACCCAACCGTCAACGGGAATGTCCCCAACTCCTCGCTTGAAGAAACCGACCCCCGCACCAATCTTCCCCTGGGATGGATTAAAGAAAAAAACGGCACCAACTCAGCCGCGTTCACTTACGCGTCCGGCACCGGCCACACCGGATCAATGAGTGTTAAAACCACAATTACCAGATATACCAACGGCTTTGCTCGCTGGTATTTTGCGCCGCAAGCAATAACCGGCGGCAAATGCTATGTTTTTAGCGACTGGTACAAATCAAACATTGTATCGCAGGTATCGGTCGTCGCCTACAACTCATCCAATGTCGCCTCTACCATTAAATTAGCCGATGCTCCGGCTTCAACCGCATGGAAGCAATATTCGGCCAGTATCTGTTTGCCCGCCGAAACCGTCAAATACTCGGTCCTGCACACAATAAGCAAAATCGGCAACCTCACTTTGGATGACCTATCCTTTACCGAACAAACGCCAACCGGAACAATTGTCGTTAAAAAAATAACTTCGGGCGGAGATAACGCCTTTATGTTCACTGCCACCGGAAGCGGCTATCAAGGATTCGCCCTTTCCAACGGCCAGGAAAACCGCCAAACTCTGGCCGCCGGAACCTACTCGATCACCGAAATGCCGGCCGATAACTGGAATTCTGACGGCGGCAAATGCGACAACAGTCAAACTCCAAATAATATTATTATCGCCGACGGTATGACCGTCACCTGCACTTTCACAAACACTTACAACCCGGGGCCAGCCAAACTCAACATTAGTCTTGATGTCAGCGACAACGGCAAATTCGACCTGCTGATCAACGGCGCCGCTGAAATGGAAAACCTTGGCAACAGCACCTCGCACCTCACCCTAGCCGCCGGAAATTACGCGGTCAGTGTGATCGGCCGCGGAAACACTAACCCGGCTGAATACAAAATAACCTTTGGCGGCGATTGTGCCGCCGATGGTGGCATAAACCTAGCTAGTAATGATAGCAAAACCTGCTTAATTGCCTTGGTGCGGCGGAATTATCCTACCGATAATCTTTTACTTAATCCATCACTTGAAGAAACCGCAGCTTCCAGTACCCTGCCAATCAATTGGAACCAAGGCGGTTGGGGCAACAATACGGCAAATTATAACTATAGTGACGACGCCCACAACGGCTCTAAAAGCGCTAGAGTTGAGATAACTTCCTATATCGACGGGGACGCGAAATGGTATCCTGATCCGGTAGCTGTAACCCCCGGTCTGCGCTATCTAATCACTGACTGGTACAAATCTGATTGCGACACCCGCGTTGCGGCAATGATCACATACGACAATGGCACAGACTCCTCTTATCCGGAAATTGGCAACGCATCACAAAGCGCTGATTGGACCCGGTTTGCCGGAGTAGTCACCGCTCCCGCCAATGCCAAAACTATAACCGTCCTGCATCTTATTGAACGCGGGAACTGTTCGCTGACAACCGACGACTATTCGATTACCGTCGCCCCCGTCCCCGTCGGCAATCCGGCTAACGCATCACTCGAAATCTCTCCCGCCGGCAACACCCCCGATCTCTGGCACACTAGCGCCTGGAGCACGCTAAAAGACGACATTAAAGCCGATTTCACTTATCTAGATAGCGGCCACAGCGGCGATCGATCTGTGCAAACAACAGTTACCAAATACGGCGCCGATGGTGACGCGAAATGGTATTTCGACCCGATTGAGGTTACACCTGGCGAAACTTATATGGTCTCCGACTGGTATAAAGCCACTGATCCCACCCACTTCATCGTTGCCTTCAATTATTTATCCGGCATTCCGCGCTATCTTGAACTGGGAACCGCGCCCGCAACCAACAACAGCTGGGCCAGATATTCAGGAATAGTCACCGTGCCCTACGGTGCCAATACAATGACTATCCTGCATTCGCTCAAGCACACCGGCACCTTGATCACCGATGACTATTCCTACGTCAAAATCGTTCCGGAAGGCTTTACCCGCCCAATAGTAAGCCTCACTTTTGACGACAGTTGGGAAACCAACACGTCGACTGCTATTCCCGCCCTGGCAAACTATGGCTACAAATCCACCTACTATTTCGCCACCACTTATTTGCAGGATAACGCCAACATTGACAATCTTGGCCAGAACGGCCCCGCCGCAGTCAAATCAATCTACGAGCAAGGCCACGAAATCGGATCGCACTCCATCACCCATCCTTTTTTAACACAAATTGATTCCGCCCAACTTGATCAAGAACTATCCGAATCCAAAACTTACCTTGAAAATATTGTTGGCAGCGGCAACATAAAAAGCTTTGCCACCCCGTACGGCGATTATAACGAAACCGTTTTGACTGCGATTAAAAAATACTATACTTCCCACCGGCCGACCGACGAAGGATATAACCTGCAAAACAATTACGACATCGACCGCATCAAGGTGCAAAACATAAAAACCACAACCACTCTGGCCGAATACCAAAGCTGGATCGACCAAGCCAAAAGGGATAACTCCTGGCTTGTTATTGTTTACCATCGCGTCACCAACGACGACCTCGAACCCTACGACACCACAACCGCCGACTTTGCCAAACAAATAGAAGCTCTTAAATCATCAGGGATAACCGTGTTGCCTATGAGCCAGGCAATCACCGAAACATCGGTTCAATAATCTCAAAAACAAAAAACCCGCCGACGCGAAACGGCGGGTTTTTTGTTTGCCTCTTTGCATCAGCACCATTCCTGCTATATATAAAGAAACAACAATCTTACTTGCCAACCTATGAATATCGGAAAAAAAACCAAACGCACGATCCGGAGCGTTAATATTTTTTGCGCCAAATCATTAAAAAAAATATCCGCCCCGTTTAAACCTTTACTCAAAAAAATAATCGTGCCCCGCAACCACTGGCCTGTATTCAAATCCGCAATTATCGCCTTATTTGTAACCGCGCTCATTTTGGAATATTTCGAGTCGCGTCCTGCCGCCCCAGCCGATGATATTTCCGCCAAGGTAGGCCAAATGCTTATGATCGGCTTTCGCGGCACCCAGGCTCAACCGGAGTCATATATCGCCAATACAATTTCCGAACTTAACCTGGGCGGCGTAATCCTTTTTGACCGCGATGTCCCAACCAGTACCGGCGGCCGCAATATTGCCAATTACGAACAAACCAAAGATCTCGTTTTCCAATTGAAAACTTATTCAAAGGAGCTGCCGCTCCTGGTCGCGGTTGATGCCGAAGGCGGCCTTATCAACCGCTTGAAACCTTCTCTTGGTTTTATAAATATACCCAGCGCGAAAACTTTAGGACAAGATCCCGCCACCGCCATAAATTCATACTGGGAATTGGCTAGAGAACTCGATGATCTTGGATTTAACGTTAATTTTGCGCCCGTAATTGATCTGGACACAAATCCCGACAACCCGGTAATCGGCGGCCTGGAACGGTCATACTCGGCTGACCCTCAAACCGTCGCCACACTTGCTCGCTCCATGATCGCGGCACATAAAAGTTTTGGGATTATAACTTCGCTAAAGCATTTTCCCGGCCACGGAAGTTCAGACCGCGACAGCCACCTGGGATTGGCCGACGTCACGCTTACCTGGAACGAAACCGAACTTACCCCCTACGAAAAACTTATTGACGGCGGCGCCGCCGATTCGGTAATGACCGCCCACATCATCAACAAAAAAATCGACCCTGATTGTCCCGCCACACTTTCCGAAAAAATCATACAGGGAATCCTGCGCCAGAAACTTGGTTTTGACGGCGTAGTTTTTTCCGACGATATGCAAATGGGCGCCATTGTTGACAACTATGGGTTCGAAGACGCCATTGTTAGTGCTATTAATGCCGGCTGCGACATACTTGTATTCTCCAACAACAGCGCGGTTTACGACGAAACTATGCCTTATCGCGCCAAGGATGCAATCCTAAAAGCCGTGCGCGACGGCCGCATCTCGCGCAATCGCATCGAACAAGCCCACGTTCGGATCCAAAAAATGAAACAAATTATCCATTGATACACCCTTGCGAACTTATAATAAATGAATCTTCCGGGATTACGCCGCGGTAATCATTGTTAAACCTCCCTTCGCTTACGCTTCAGGCATTCCAATATAAAGGATTAAGTCTAAATCGTAGCAATGGCGCAATTATTATCGCCGCCGCCGCAATACCGCCCATCGGTTAATCGCAACCGGCAGTTGCTTTAATTAACTCGGCCGACCAACGGTAAACATTATAGTTTTTTACAGCCTCCCTCATTTTCACCATTCGCCGCCGCTGCTCGCTCAAAGGCATGGTTATTGCGGTATGCATCGCCGCCGCCGTCTGTTCGGCACTATATGGATTCACAATGACCGCCCCTTTCATATCGCGCGAAGCGCCGGTAAACTGGCTTAATATCAAGACTCCCGCATCGTCGTGACGCGCCGCCGCGTACTCTTTCGCCACCATATTCATTCCATCATGCAAAGAAGTAATAAGACAAAAATTTGCCTGCCGATAAAGAAAATGCAATTCTTCATGCGATAAATTTTCCCTGACAAGCCTTATCGGCTGCCATTTATCGGTTGCGAATTTTAAATTTATTCTTTCCATTTCTGCGACAACTTCTTTGCCGAAAATCTGGTATTGGACAACTTGCTGCCGGCTCAAAGGTGAAATTTGCAAAAATGTAAGCTGCTCCCGATAATGCGGATACCGATCGAAAAAAAACTCGATTGCCTTAAAGCGCTCTGGGATACCCTTAATATAATCAAGCCTGTCGACCCCCAGCCCCAAATATTTTGTTTTGATCCCATAACGCTTGGCGTAATCAGCATTTCTATTTTCTTCATTATTTAAAACTGGCTTTCCGTTACTAAATGCCACGCTTATCGGAATACGCTTAATATACGACGTATGGCCGCTCCGCGTAATTGAAAATTGCTCCATATCTACCACCGCTTCGATCTCTCTCGAAACCGTATCCATGAAATTATTGCAATACTGCCGCGTGTGAAAACCAATCACATCCGCTCCCAATATGCCCTCTAAAATTTCCTTTTTCCAAGGACAAACATTAAAAATATCGGCGCTCGGCCAAGGTATATGCCAAAAAATGCTTACTTGCGCATCCGGACGAGCCTTCTTGACCATTTGCGGCAAAAGTGCGAAATGATAATCCTGAACCAAAATTAGTGGCCTCTGAACATTTCTTATTTCCGACAAAATATTTTCGGTAAATTTACCGTTAACCCGGCGGTATTCCAGCCAATCATCCTTACGAAAAACCGGCCTCACATACACCGAATGGCATAAAGGCCATAAAGTCTCACTGCAAAAACCAACATTAAAACCATTATTCTCTTGCTCCGTCAGCCATATTCGCTTCAGAATATACCTCGGCTCTTCCGGAGGAACTTGTATTTTGTTATCCGCTCCGACCACAATTTTGTCTTCTTCGGTAACGCCGCGAGTTAGCCACAAGCCTCCGCAAGCTCTCATTACAGGCTCCATTGCCGTAATTACTCCACTGGCGGGAATAATATATTGGATCTTGCCATTGATTTTTTTATGCATATAAGGCTCCGTATTGGAAACTGCGAATATCTTCCTATCTTTCATATAAGCCTTAATGAATTCTTGCAGTCTTTCCGCCGTCCAAGGCGTATCAATTTTTTTTAGCCGCATTCTTGCTTCTTCGCTTGCCGCCGATCTTGCCTGAAGTAAACTTTTGGTTATCCTCGAGATTTCTCGCGCCAACGGATTAAAAAAGTTATAATTCGCTTTAGCCAATCTTTGATCTATCTTCCCGGATAGCGCCGCGCGTATGGACAACACCATCATTGCCACCGGCCGAAAAATAAAGAACCTCAAGATTATCATTATCGTCAATGCCACAACCAAGGATTGGACTAAAAAACGATAAAAATTGCTTGTCCATATTTCCGATATCGCCACATCGATATAATCCGCCCGCTGCACTACCAATAACGCGCCAACCACCACATTTTCTTGGTAGAGAGGAACTGCCAGATCATAGACTTTTCCGCCCACGGTTTCCACGAATAAGCCCGCCTCCTTGTTGGCATCCATCACTTTACCGGCAAGAACCGCTCCTTGGATCGCGGCCTCAGGCAAGCCCGCGGAAGCCGCCACCAAATTCCCCTTATTGTCGTAAACCGCCAATCCAAGCAACCGTTGCCGGTCGGTGAATCTATCCATAACGCTTTGCAGGGCTTCCTCGGAATTCGAAAGATAAAGCGGCTCAACTGATTCTTTCAGGCTTTCCGCCAGCAAGCGCGTTCGCGACTCAAGATCCGAAGCCAATGAAATCTGCTCGACGCGCACCTGGTTTAGGGCAAACCCAAAAATAATCACACTAATAATGGCGATCATCCCCAATATCAATAATACGGTTTGCTTCATTTTAAGTAATCAAGAATATCCTCAAACTTATCCGCAAAAAAATCGACGGCAACCCCCTCAAAATCGGCACGCACCGACACTCCCTCCGCTAATACCGCCACAAATCCAAGCCCGGCTTGTTTTGCGCAAATACCATCGGCAACCGTATCGCCCACATACACCGCCTCATAGGGTTCTGTATTAAAATCTCTAAGCGGGCCATCGAAAACCCGCGGATCGGGTTTTCCATATTTTACATTATTCGAATGGTAAATTCCGTCAAATAGCGCGCCAAACTGCGAATCCTTTCCCGTTAAATGGACCATATCCCGGAAATGGCGCGACGTCAGCACGGATAATTTATTCCGCCGTTTCTTTAAAATCTCAAGCGTCATAATTGTCGCACCGCTCAATGCATCCATCTGCTTTTTTTTAAAACGTTCGCAAAACATTTCCTCAAAACGATCAGAAAAAATTTTTTGATTGGCAACGGGATAATTAATTGCCCGCCTTCGCTTCGTTGGCTGGTGCCAACTGGCCCGGTATGCCCCGCGCGGCGCCGGAGAAAGCCCCAAACTTAAAGCAACCTCATTTTCCATCAGCCAGCAGACTCCCTCGTTGATAAACAAAGTTCCATCTATGTCGAATAATAAAAGCTTTGCCATAACAATCAATTTAAGATTTCAGCTCCCGGCTAACAAATAATATATCCTTAAAATATAATAAAATTCCCACCGCAATCGCTACCGGCGCCAGCAATAACCGCGGCCCCTTGATGCCGGAAATCACATCCGGCAATTTACCGGCATGCAAAGAAAAACGCACCAGATTATTATACTTCACCAATATGGCCGAAATCGGAATTTTTACCCCAAATCCTAAAAATTCGCGGCAATAAACCATTCCTCCTTTAGGATTATTCATCCTCATCCTTACCCAATTTTTCGTGAGCCCATCGCGTCGGTACTCGGCCAAATAAATATTTTCGTTAATGAATCTAACGCAATATTTCTGCGCCATCCGATTCCAAATAACAGCTTCGGTAATATATTTTTCCCCCGGAAATATCGGCATCGGATATTCCTTCATTATCTCGGTCTTTATAAAACCATGTTTATCTCCCCGCACTTTATGCTTTAAACGAATCTCCATAAAATCCGAATCCAAAAAATCACATCCGTAACCCACCGGAAATTCGGTTCCGATAAGCTTTCCCCCAAAAGAACACGTCGATCCTTCCACTCCGGCAAATTTATTTATTTTTGCGGCATCTATAGCGTCATATTCCTTGAGCAATATTTCCATATAATCATGGCGCAAAGCATCATCGGAATCCAAAATTACAAAAAATTCCCCCGCCGCCAAAGACACGCCCCAATTGATCGCGGTTGGTTTGCCAAAATTATGCTGCCGGTAATACCGGATATTGATTTTATTTTCCAAAATAAAACCATTCACGACCGATTGGGTATCATCAGTGGAACCGTCATCCACAACCAGCCATTCAAAATCCTTAAACGTCTGTCCCAGCAAATGTTCGTAACATCGCTTTAATGTTGCGGCACGGTTAAAAGTCGGAGTAAAAACAGTAAATTTATATTTCCACATTGCTTAATTCTGGTAAAATAAACCCAAAAGCGATCTTGACTAAGAATAAATTTAACATTACAATATTAACATTTAAACCATAAAACCGCAATACGCCTATGGCAAAAAAAATTTTTTGCTAAAATAAAATCAATATGAATCCAATCTATATCTACCCGGGCACGTTTTGCCCTCCCCACTACGGCCATATCGCAATCGCCAAAGAAACCGCGCGGCTTCTGGGCAAAGTTATCGTTATTTGCTCTATAAATCCGGTAAAAAAAGACAAGGTATTTTTCACGCCCGCCGAATGCGCGCAAATGTGGCAAACCTACGATCTGGGACCCGATATCGAAGTGGTAACCCTCGACGAATTTTTAAAAAAATGGAACCGCGCCATCCCGTCGGTAATGGTGCGCGGCATCCGCGACAACAACGACATTATCTACGAAAACGACGTCATCCTTTATAACTGCCAAGAATTCGGCATCCGCCATTATCATTACGTTCTTTGTGAAAAAAAATTTAATAATATCTCATCCACTAAAGCCCGCGCCGCCGCTCTGGCAGGCGACCGCGCCGCGCTTCTAGAATTGTTAAACGATACCGTCGCCGCGGCTATGCTTGAACGCGCAAAAGCTATTTCGCCGGAGTAATTATCCAATCTGATTTTTTAAGAAATTAAAAAACGAAAGCCGCAATCCCCCGAAACACAAAACACTACGGCCTCAAAACTTTAACCGTGTTTCGGTTATTCTTCTTTTGGCCGTATCTGCCTGCCGGTATTTTTCCGGCATTCCCTTCCAAGCCGCCGGAATATCGCCGATTTTCATCCTCCGGCTGAAAAGATCTCTATACGACAAATTTTTGGGATTAAATCCTTCCGGGAATTCTGAAAACAATCGGGACACTCCGTCCTCCAAATAAATATAACCGCCGTTAATTTTATTCATCCTGGCCGCGTTATCCCAGGTTGCGTCTTGGCCTGCCAAAACCCGGGATATTCCCATCGCTTCGAACAAATCATCAATCTTGTAACCGCAAAAATATTTCGTCGCCTGCCGTTCCTTGGGAATAAAATGCAAATGGGCATGGCGCACGCTTTGCTGCATTATGCCGTATTCAACCATGAAAGGAGCGCTAAAAGCGCCCTTAATCTTGCGATAAACAAACTCCTTCAATTCCAAAAACTCCGCCCGTAATTCTGCGGGCATTTCGGCGTAACAATCGCAATGCATTTTCGGAATAAGCATCACATGGCCCGGCGCCGCCATCCCGACGCCCGCGTTAACAAAAAAATTTTCCGACTCGTAAAGACGCTGGCCGTTATCCAAAGCTCGATCGCAAAAAATACAATCCATAACCGTAGTGTAAAAATTAATGTCTAAATCATATCAAATATAATGCCATTTGTATAAAAAAAGGCCAAGAGAAATTTATGGCATCTCTTGTCCAATGAAATAAAAAAGTTTAGCGACATATTCAAATAGTAATTAGCTTCTCTCGGTTCATCGATTTTCTCAAGCAATTCGGGGACACCGTCAACCACTAAAACCTCCCAAAACGATCTTTGCCTCATGGCTTCCCGGATACACTATTGCTTCGTCCATTTCGCAACAAACATCAATCACCTTATCGATAAGGTTAAATACATCCTTCTCAAAATCTTTTGTGCCGGCTCCAGTCGGAAAGCCTTCCACTGCCCGCCTAACAAATACATCAGATTCCAAAATTATAACCTCCTACCACAAACGCCAACAAATTAATTTACCGTGTCAAGAACAAAAACGTACAGGTGATTGACAAGCTCTATCCGATTAATTAAAGTAAACCCGGAGGATTGTTATGGAGACCGAACTGCTCACAGGAGCGTTTGTAATTATTATCCAAAAAAAGAATGGTGGATTCAAAATCCTAACGCAAACACGCAACTGCCGCGAAAAACCAGAAGACGCGATATACAACAACACCCAAGAATGCATCGGCGAAAGAAGTGCTATATTGCCCGGAAAAACATTCCCGAGACTGGAATGTGTTCTAAAAACTGCCGAAAGGGGTATATGGGAAGAAATCAGCGCAAATCCGGACGGTTTTATAATTCTGGGCGCTGGCGGTAAAATCGCCGTCCCGCTGATAACCACCACTAGCGGACATGACCGAATGATGGTCGTCGATCCTTACACTTTCTATCAAACCTTAGAAGGGTCGCGTCCCCGTTTCGCACCCGTTTTTATCGCGGTTGCGCCAACATTGTTCGTTCCCAAACTAAACACCCGCAAAGAGGTGAAAGGATTCTCTTGGTGGTCGCCCGAAAGGCTTTTAGAAGCATTGCAAAACAAGCCTTGGTGCTTCTCATATACTCACCCGATCCTATTGAAGTTATGCCTGGATTTTATCAAAAACAGCTTACAAATCGATATTTAGAACAATCAATGCTCCCGCAAACCGCCGGGAGCTTTAATTAAACTGCGCCAAAACCGGATTAAATCAGTTCAAAAATTCTTCTCAATTCATCTTTTACCTTGGTGTGGGCCAATACTTTTCCGCGGTACTTTGGCGTCCGAACTATATGGTATTTTAATTCGTAAAAAGGCGGTAATTTGCAGACATAATTGTCACCAAAGCCACCCAGCCGGATGGCTTTAGTATACGGCGTTGCCATCAAACATACACCCCTGCTAAAGCCGGGGATTTAGCTTGTAAATAAACTGCCTCGGGCAAAGCCCCGAGGTTTTCCTCCCGCTCCGCTTACGCTACGCGCTAGGAAAAGAGTTTGTTTATAGCCTCCGCTACGCTACTGGCAACCATTCATCCCCGCGGTAAAGCCGGCGAAGCATTCTGGCAGATAAAAAAACTTTGGATGATGGTTCCGGGTCATTATTAACTTTTTGGACTCGTTTTAACGATCAAATACCAAAAAAACCATCAAAATTCGTATCTTTTGGTGGCCTATACCTCAAGCTTGCCAGCAACTCCAGTCCCGCCTTGTTGATAGTATTGTAAGCCGCTCCGCTTTCGCCTTTCGTATTAATATAAAGCCCAGCCTCTCGCCTGTAAGAAATCCCTTGATCGCCTTTCCGAATTCGGCAATATTGCCGACTTAGTTATGTTTTTCCAAGCATCAAGTATATACTAAGTATATACCAAGTATATACTTAAATCGGTTTGACTTTCAAAACAACTCCACTCCAAACCGGATCGCTTGGAACCGCTGCCGTAATCATCATTGGCACCTTGGTCACCGGATGGACAAACTCCATGCGCCAAGAATGCAGTTTGATCCCCCCACCTGTGTTTGGCCGTTCATAACCGTATTTCACGTCTCCCACGATCGGACAGCCGATTTTAGCCAATTGCGCCCTTATCTGGTGGTGCCTCCCTGTTTCCAGATCGATCTTGAGATAATAATATCCGCTATTGCTTCCCGCGACACTATACGACAACACCGCCTTTTGTGAACCAGGCACCTCCCGGTCATATACCACCGAAATATTCTTCTCGGTATCACGCACCAAATAATGCGTCAGCATTCCTGCATCGGCCGCCGGCCGGTTTTTCACTACCGCCCAGTAAATTTTTTTAATCTCGCGCTTTTTTATCACCTCATTAATCCTTTCCAATGCCTTACTCGTTCGCGCAAACAGAACCGCGCCGCTCACCGGCCGGTCAATACGGTGCGCCACGCCTAAAAACACATTCCCCGGCTTGTTATATTTTTTCTTAAGGTAAGCCTTAACCTTATCGGACAGCGGCTCATCTCCGGTCTTATCGCCCTGCACAATTTCACCCGCTTTCTTATTAACCGCAATCAAATGGTTATCTTCGTAAATTATATCCATGGCAACTTATCCAAATTGCGCCCAAATATCCAACCCTGCAAAAGCCGCTCGATAAAAAGCGTTCTGCTTGCTTTACGCCGGCCATTCGGCCAGCATCAGCAATTCGGACTCTTTAAACTTGGATTGTGGTATCTCCTGCCAAATTGTTTCCGTCACAAACGGTATAAACGGATGTAAAAGTTTTAACAACCGGCAAAATATTTCGTAAAGCATTCTCTGTGTCGATCTTTTTTCGGCTTCGCTACCTTCGGCAAGATATTTCTTGCTGTCCTCCAATATTACGTCCGCAAAAGTATGCCAAACATAGTGATAAATTTTATCCGCCGCCAAATCAAATCGCAATGCTTCCAATTCCTGCGTCATCTCCCTCGAAACCTGATCCAATTCTTCCAGCCGGGATTTATCTTTCTCCAATAATTCGGGCTGGCTATTGGTATCGTAATCCTGGGTATTGGTCAGCACGAAACGCGCAATATTCCAAACCTTATTGGAAAAATGCTTGTAACCCTTGATTTTGTTTTCCGACAATGGCACGCTTCCTCCCGGCGTATTGCCCACCACCAGTGCCATCCGCAATGCATCAGTTCCAAATTTATCGCTCATATCGATCGGGCTAACCACGTTCCCCTTTGATTTGGACATTTTCTGGTTCTTCTCGTCATTGACCATCCCATGGAAATAAACATTCTTGAACGGAATTTGCTTTCCCAGATACAAACCAAAAATGATCATTCTTGGCACCCATTTAAACACCAAATCCGAACCCGTTTCCATCAGGTCGGTCGGATAATAATTTCTATAATCGTCCCCTTTCGGATAGCCTAAAGTCAACAGCGGCCACTGGCCCGAAGAAAACC
Source organism: uncultured Candidatus Saccharibacteria bacterium (assembly GCA_964470995.1). Classification (GTDB taxonomy): domain Bacteria; phylum Patescibacteriota; class Minisyncoccia; order Minisyncoccales; family UBA5738; genus UBA5738. The sequence continues at coordinate 22,517 of CAYYEP010000004.1, read as the reverse complement.
ACGTATCAAAAGTGTCCGGGTCTTTTTCCCAGCCTTCGCCCGGGCAATCGCAACCAACCTTAGCCTCATCCCCCCTAAACCATGCCGGAATCGGAATTCCCCACACGATTTGGCGCGAAATATTCCAGTCAATCGTATTATGCATCCAATGCAGCAAAATGGTCTTCTGATACTCCGGCAAAATATTGATCTCGTTTCTCTTTTCAACCGAATCGATCACCATTTCCGCCAGCGGCTTCATTCTCACGAACCACTGTTTTTTGACCTGCGGCTCAATCGCCGCCTTGGTACGTTCGCAAACCGGCACCGAATGGACGTAATTTGGATCCACCTTCACCAACAACCCCTTGCTCTTCAATTTCTCCACAATCTTTGGCCTGGCCTCAGCAATTTTCATTCCCGCGAATTCTCCCGCCGCCGGCAAAAGTCGGCCGTTAAAATCAATAATCTGTTCCTTGTCCAGGTTATGCCTTTCGGCGATCTCGAAATCAACCGCCGAATGCCACGGCGTGATTGTCATTACCCCGGTGCCAAACTCCATATCAATACACGAGTCTTTGATGATCGTCGCGGTTATCGGCCCGTTAATCCATTCCAAGTCGATCTTCTGGCCGTGTTTGTATCCGGCATATCTTCGGTCATCTGGATGCATCACTACATATTTATCGCCGAATTTGGTTTCCGGCCGCACCGTCCCGATCACGAACGGCCCGTATTGAAAATAATAGAAAGGATCCTTCTGCTCCACAAACTGTACCTCGATATCCGATAACGAAGTCTGGAATTTGGAATTCCAGTTCACAATCCGCTCGCCGCGATAAATCAGGCCGTCTTCATACATCTTTAAAAAGGTATCCTGAACGCGCCTGACAATATCATTGTCCAGTGTAAATTTTTTGCGCGACCAATCGCACGACGTTCCCAGGCGGCGGATATCGTCCTCCATGGTATCGCGGTTGGTCATCGTAAATTCCCAAATCTCCTTATATAGCTGGTCCGGCAACATACCAAAACGCGAGCGGCCCTCCTTGGCCATTTTTTTTTCAAACACCATCTGGGTCTCAAATCCCGCGTGGTCGGCTCCCGGCAAAAATAACACTCGCTTGCCGCGCATCCTGTTAAAACGCGCCGCAATATCTTTAAGCGTCATATCCAGCCCGTGGCCAGCGTGCAACCTGCCGTTGGCGTTCGGCGGCGGCATAATAATGCTGTAATACCCTTCATACCTTGCTGGCAGATTATCGGGATTAAAATAACCGCTTTCCTCCCATATTTTATAAATGGGCCCCTCATTTTCGCTCGGATTGTACGGTTTTAAAAATTTTTCAAACATTTGATTTCTGCTACCTAAAATAGCTTTTAAACAAAATAAAGAATGCTTTTCAACATTCACATTATTCTATACCAATTTTTCCCAGGTGGCAACCATCGGCGCGCTCCAAGGTTTCACCTTAAAGTTTGCAAAGTACAAGCTAAAACCTTGCGTAAATTTACATTTTAAATACCCTGGCTTAATCCTTGCTCTCGTAGTATTTCAGTACCGCCTTTATACCGGCCAGATTATTGTCCCATTCTATCGAGCTGTGGGTTGCCAATTCAGCTGTTATCGCCGGAATACCGATTGACGCCAGCCAATCCGAGGCATCACCGTTGACTACGTAGCTGTCGAACGTCGGTGCGGTCTTATAACCCGCCGCCTTTGCGTAAGCGTTCATAATATCACCAGTCTCATCCAGCATATCCGCATTGCATCCCGAGCCATAAACCGTCCCCGACTTGCTATGCCAAAATATCACTGCCGCCGGCCTGTAGGCAAGCGCATAATCGCGAATCGCCGCCGCCTCCGGCTCGGAGAATGCACTGCTCCCGCCGCTCACGGTTTTATTCTGCCAAACGCCGTCAGGCCGCCAATTGCAGTCAAAATTCCGGTTAAGATCAACTCCGCGGGCATTAAATCGGCCGTCGCCGCTTGTACCTGCCGGCACTTCCGCCGCAATAAACCGCCCTTCTTTGCCCACAATCTTATAAACACCGTCGGGATTCGCGTCAGGAATCACTGTTACTGTTAAATTCTCCGAAACAGCATCCGGATTCTGCTGTAAATAATCAATGAATTCGTAAGCCAGCAGAATACTATTCCATTCATAACCGCCATGCATACCGCCCACAAAAAGCAGCTCTTTTACCCCGCCGCCGAATGTATACGCTTCAATCTGTCTTCCTTGCACCGAGAATCCGATTATTGCCTGCCGCGGCCCGGGGGTTTCCATTGTTACCGGCGCCGGAGATTCTGGCACCGGTTCCTCAATTTTAGGCGTTTCAATTTCAATTTTCGTTTCTTTTATAAACTTATCCAGCATCAACAGCGTTGCCGCGCCAAGCGCGGCAACTCCGATCGCTGCGATCAAAAAAAATTTACGGTTTTTTGCGGCCATCGCTATTTGGCGAAATGATTCAACACCGCCTTCACCCCAGCCAAGTTTTTATCCCACTCCACATCGTCGGCCGTGGTCAATACCACGCCCACCGCCGGCACATTATTCTTGGCAAACCAATTCGTCATATCACCCGAAATTTCGTAATAATCAAAATCCTTGTGCGCCGGATAACCCGAAGCTTTGGCGTAAATATCAGTCATTTCCTTTGTCGCCGCCGCCACCTCGCCATTGCAACTTGAAGAAAATACTCCTCCCGCCGAACTATACCACGCCACCACCGCGGTGATCTCCGGCTTCTGGACGTAATCGCGGATTGCCCGCGCCTCCGGCTCAGAAAAGACGCTGGTTCCGCCGCTCACCGTCTTATTCTGCCACACCGCCGTTGCCTGCCAATTACAGTCAAAATTGCGGTTTAAATCCACGTTATTGGCATTAAAACGTCCGGCGATCCTGTCCTCCTGTGAAGTCGAAACATCGGTGGGTTTAAAACGTCCGGCCGAATCTACGACTCGGCTCAACCCGTCGGAATTCAGCACCGGAACAATCGTCACCTTGACTCCATCCGGAACCGCCTTGGGATTGGCATCAAAATAATCCATCATTTGATAAGCCAACAGCGCCGTATTCCAAGAATATCCGCCATGGATTCCTCCCACCAGCAAAACTTCCTTGGAACCGGTGCCGTAATGGTAAGCCATAATTTTACGTCCTCCGGCAGATGTGCCAATTGTCTCTTCGGGCTTGTTTTCCGCTTCTTTAACCTGATCTTCTTCCGTCGCCGCCTCCGTCTGCGGTTCTTCCGTTCCTTCTTCTACCGCGGGAAGCGTCGCTTGCGCTTCTTCCTGTTCGGTTGCCGACTCAAGCGAATTATCAACCTGAACTTTTTTGTTCTCATTCGACAAATACCAAAAAAATCCCGCTATAAGAACCACTGCAACCGCGATCCCGACTAGTTTTTTATTCATGGTTTTTGCGCTTAAATAATGATAACCCTAGCATAACACTATTGCTGGCCCCAATCCAACAATTCGGTAAACCGCAGGTAAAATCCGAACGGATCGATCATTCGAAAATCTTTCCACATCTTGCTATGGTCTTCGACCCCTTTTAATTCGCGTACGATGCTTTTGGCTAAAAAATTTTGCGCCTGGCCGTAAACTTCATCAATATCCGCCACCGGTATCGTCACGCTCACCGCGTAACCCCTTTTTGTGCCTTTTGGGAATTGTTTAAAGTATGCCTGATTATAAACCCTCTCATCGCCGCCATAAAAGTTAAGCATCGTAACGCCGGCACCGTCCTTGCGCGCCATCGTCATATATCCCGGCTGCGCTTCATTGGGTGAATCATCCAACGCCAGCTCAAAGCCAAGCTTGCCGTAAAAATCCCTTGCCAGCCTCAAATCTGGCACGTGCAGCTCAACCACTAAATTATTTCGAATTAACTTCTCCATAAAAAACCTTTTTAATATTTATCATAATAATTCCTGCCGGTTTTGTAACTGTCGATCGACAACTTGCACGTCTCAAACAATGGTTCGGGCAGATTGCTCAAACTATGCCACCCCCACAACTCGCATACTTCCGGCTCCAAAACTCGTGGTTCACCCGATTTCCAATCCGCCATCAACGTAACGTGCGCGTAATGCTTGGGCGCGTATTTGGCCACGTTGGCCAGCATCAAAAAACGAACGTTTTCTATTTCTATCCCGGTTTCTTCGGCCGCCTCCCTTTTGGCGCACGCCTCGAACGACTCCATGTACTCCAAGTGCCCGCCCGGAAAAGCAAACTCGCCCGCGCCATGCGAACCCTTTCTCTTGCCCATAAGCACCTTGCCGTTTTTAACAATCATTACCCCCACACCCACCTTCGTTTTTTTCTCTTGTTCCATTTTGTCCATATGGCTTATTCAATTTTTATTTCAAACGCCGCCAACAACACCAACACCTCCGGCTGGGAAAATCTCGCTCCTTTCATTTTATTCTGCGTCGGATCGATATAATAATTCCTGCCGCCGGTAAAATTCGCCCCTGTCAGGTTGGCGCTCCGGAATATGCTTCCTTGCAAATCCGCGCAGCTAAAATCGCATTTCTGCAAGTTGGTATTGGTGAAATCCGATTCGCGTATCGTACAACCTGCGAATTTTCCGCCCTTGATTTTAAGTCCGTCAAAATTGCAAAATTCAATCAAACAATTCCTAAATTCCCAATCCAGCATAAATTGGTTTATTTCATTGAACAATATCCCCATCAACTTGCATCCTTCGAATACCGCACCCCTAAAACTGCAGTTTTCGACGCGCGCGTTGGAAAAATTACAATTCAAGAATTTGCATCCGCAAAATACCGCTCCCGCCAGTTTGCAATCCGAAAAATCGCATCTTATGAATTCGCAATGCAAAAACTCCTTGCCACTGACATGATCCGTCGCGAAACCGGTTCCATCAAATTTTTTTTCCTCGTTTATCAAAGCGATTTTATCCATAATACCGCCATTTTACTACCTTACCCGCTATATGGAAATAGTTTACGTCCCTAATTTTTGCAACATTACGACGCAAAAAAATAATTTTGCCTAAACAGCGATCAAGGATATAGTTAAAATGTACGATACAAATAATTTTCCAAAGGCGTGAAATCCAATAAAAAGAAAATTGAGCCGTTTTCAGAGATCATCCTCAATCCCGAAAAACGAATTGAGATTTTCAAGAAAATGGACCCTGCCGATCAGGTCCAAGCCTGCTTGACCCTGAACAAATATATTATTTACGGCCTGCTTTCGAACCTGACCGAAGAAGAATTATCTGCCTTGATCGAATTCGCCGAACCCGATGAAGCTACCGACATCCTTCAGCTTTTCGCAAAGGAGAAACAAAAAAAAATTTTAAATCTAGTTGGCCAAGAAACCCGGGATGCTCTTAAAACATTGCTTGATTTCGATCCCGAATCGGCGGCCGGATTGATGAACCCCGACTTCATCCTAGTTGATGAAATTAACAGTATCGCCGAAGTATCAAAACGGTTTAGATCCCACGAAAAACGCACCGGCCGGCCTCCGGCAATTATCGCGATGAAACCAAACAGGGATAAAAAAATAATATCCGGATATCTGCCCGGCCACGACCTGGGCTTTGCGCGGCCTCGGGACAAAGTTAAAAAATACATCCGAAAAATTTCCGCGGTTTCATCCCAAGCAACCCACGAAGACGTTATCGCCCTATTCCACAACCGCCCAAATACAAAAGTCGCGGTACTCGGAAGCAAAGGGCAAGTTATGGGGATAATCTACTCCGACGATGTTCTGCGCCTGCTGAAAGAGCGCGAATCAATGTCTTTATATGACTTTGCCGGAGTCTCGGAAGAAGAAAGCGTCTTTGATAGCGCCACCAGTAAAATAAAATTCCGCTACAAATGGCTGATCATCAATTTGGCAACTTCATTTCTGGCATCCTTTACGGTAGGCATATTTAATGAAAAAATCTCCAAATACGTTATTTTAGCCATATATATGCCCATCATCGCGGGAATGGGCGGAAATGCCGGAACCCAGGCAATGGCAGTCATGGTCAGAGGCATAACCCTAAAACAAATCGAGAATGGATCGGTACCCGAAATATTAAAAAATGAGATAATTTCCGGATTCGTCAATGGAGTCATAAACGGATTTATAGTCGCCGCGATCTCTTTTATCGCCAACCGCGACCCTTTAATTTCCGCAATCCTCTTCGCCGCCATGGTGGTAAACCTTGTTGTCGCGGCCGCAGCCGGAACGCTGATCCCCCTGGTAATGCACCGGCTCGGTAAAGACCCGGCCTCTTCGGCGACTATTTTTATCACCACCGCTACCGACGTACTTGGTTTTTTGGCATTCTTGGGCCTAGCCTCCATAATTCTGCCGTAATTTTTCCGCTAAAATTAAATAACGCGTTCAAGCTCTTGAAAAACCTCGATTAGTAATAGTTTTTCTTGCAAAAAAAGGCGGAAACCAAAAAATGCTCTCCGCCTTTAAAAAGTTATTTAACTGGCGCAATGCCTCGAAGCTTTACCCGGGGTAGTTTACTTGCGCCGATTCTTTTTTCTTGGCCTGTGCTTAATAGTCAAGCGCTTATGCGCCGATTTATTTTTGATCTGGTTGGGATTTCTTGAATTTTTCATTTCGCTTTTGTTTCTTTATTTTAATATAAGCCCTTATTTTCTTCTGCCGGACGGGGAAATGTTATCCAGCCATTGTCCTTGGAACGGTCCTTTATTTTCTTATCAAGCGAAGCGGCGCATAGCCACTCTATAAAAGGCCGCCTTATCTTCTCAATCGACCAATCTCCTTCCCGAAAAAGCGAGCTTTTTTCTTCCCGAAAACGCAAAAGCACTTCTTTGGTCACTTGTAAATTGGCCGGAGAAAGCCGATTATGCTCCGCCATAAATTCTTCCAATGTTTTAGCCATATATTTTTATACAAAAAAACGACTTATTAACACATGAGTCGCAAATATGGTCGCCAGCCCGCTTTTAAACGGACTCCAATTTGTAGTCAAAACTCGCGTAACTTAATTATAGATCAAAAACCAAAAAAAAGCAATACATTACCCACATGGGGAATATACCAAAAACCGCCCCGACAACTCGGGACGGCTCCTGTTTTTGCTTACAAGCGGGAAACGTTCACCGCCGCCAAGCCCTTTTCGCCATTAACGATCTCAAAGGTTACTGTATCGCCAACCTTCAGCTCGTCATAAGTGACGCCCTTCAATTCCTTGGAATGGAAAAAAAGATCCTTGGCCTCCCCCTCGCGGGAGATGAATCCAAATCCTCTTTCCGTAAGAGTTTTGATTGTACCTTGCATTTTTTTGTTTTTGCTTTTATGAACAACGGAAAGCCGACTATTTTTTCGCGTTTTTAACTACCCCTTGACTATATACCAAAACTCGTTTTTCTCCTAATTTCCAAAACTCCGCAGAAGTCACCCCCCCAACAAAGAAAGACATTTATTCCGCGAACAGATATTTCAAATACCGGTCGGGATTATCCAAAAAACCCTTGGTTATCTGATAATGATTGGTATCCCTATACGCAATTGGCTCCAGCTTCTTTCGGTTGTTTACTGCAAATTTATTACAAATAATGAGCAAGATCAAATATCGCGCGTTCCGCAATACATATCTAAGTATATACATTAAAATTAACGCGGCCTCCGCTTAACGCGGCCTATCTTTAACGACTGCGATATTTTTTCCCTCTTCCATCACATTAATTCTTATCCATTCAAAAAATTTGCCGAGCCAATCCTAGCCGGTCATTTTTGCCCCAAAATAATCATAATACACAAGTCAAAAATTATCATTGGCTTATCAAAAAGCCGCCATTTTGAAACAATAAGTTTCCCGGATTATAAACCTACTAAAAAACGCAAATAATATAATCCAATCGCAAGAAAAATTAAAGCAACAATATGGCGCATTGCTTTTTCTATTTTCCGCATAATTTGAAAAGCTGCGCCGATCTTTTGCGCCCCAAACGCGATCAAGAAAGAAAAAACAATAACCGGCAAGCCGGTACCCAAGGCAAACAAAAACGGTAAAAGCAGGCCACCGGACGATTTCAGCACCAATGGAATGAGCGCGCCGAAGAACAACACCGCGCTGTACGGACAAAAAGCCAAAGCAAACAGCGCGCCCAACAGAAACGCTCCCAAGCCTCCCTTATTAGCCAGCCAAAATTTGATTTTTTCCGATTTGCCCCCGCCGGAAGGTAATTTGATCTTAATAACATTAAGCATCGCCAATCCCATAAATACCAACAACGGGCCTAGCAATTTTTCGCCCCAGCCTTGGACTGATTTTGAAATTTGGAAAGCGGATAATCCGTAATAGATCAAGATTGCCAGAAAGGTATAGCTGGCCGTGCGGCCCAAGGCATAATACGCGCCATTGGCCAAAGTATTTTTTACGGTTTTCAGGCTCTTGGAAAGATAAGCAACAGCCGCGATATTGGTAGCTAGCGGGCAAGGACTGATCGAAGTTAAAATGCCCAACAAAAAGGCTGTAAGCGCGGGGAAGGCATTGTTACTTATTAAAACATTTAAAATATCCATCACTGTTTGCCCAGCAAGCCGTTTATCTTTCCCGCCAGGTAATTTTTAAAGGCTTGCGGATCATTGGTCAAACGCCACACCTCAATATCTTCTTGAATATTATCACTTCCCTCTCTAACGGCATTGATAAACAGAGCCGAACCGCCGGCTTTAAATTTTTCCGCCAATTCCTTGTTTTGCGGTTCATCGATATTCACCTCCCGGAACATCACTTTACCGTTCAAAACCTCCGAAGCAAATCTTTCTTCGATAGTTTGGCCGCATAGTTTGCCGATAGTTATGCAAGTAACGCATCTTTGCGTGCGGTGGAACAGAAAAACTTCCACTTTTTGGGCGGGCGCGACCGCGATTGACATATTGCCGGTGTTTTTTTGTCGGCTGGCCGCATTATTTAATCCCGCATTTTGGCTGTTTTCCGCATCATTTTTTGGAATTGCCGACAATATCCCTAAAATTCCGGCGATTAACAAAATTATTAGAATTAAAGCTAATTTTTTCATTTCTATTGAATTTAAATTTTTACCAAATTAAAAAAATAGCCCATTAATACGATTCCAATACTCGTAACCGCGACAAACGCCGAAAGCAGTTTCCAATCCATCGCCTTCTTCAATATCAGCAATCCGGGAATCGATAACGTCACCGTGGCGGTCATAAAAGCCAGCGCGGTTCCCAGCGGCACGCCTTTGCCGGTCAGCACCTCCACTATCGGGAGCACGCTCACTGAATTGGCGTAAAGAGGTAAACCTAAAATCGTTGCCAGCGGCACCCCCCACCAATCGGCCGCCGACAAATTGTTTTGCACAAATTCCTTGGGAACAAAACCATGAATTAAAGCGCCGATACCCACTCCAAAAACCACGTAAGGAAAAATCTCTTTGGTGATATGCCAAGCATCCTGCCGCCAAATCAAGGTTTTTTTAGCCAATGGTACTTTGCGGCCGCCGTTTTCCTTAATCGCGTCCTGCCGGGTTTTATATTGCAAAAAAGCCGGATTAACGCTCTTCTCCAATTTCAATTTTTGAATCGCCAGACCCGCCAAAACGCTGATTAAAATTCCCAAGCCGTTATATAAAAATGCCATCTTCAAGCCAAAAATCGAAGGGAAGATGAAAAGAGAGGCTTCGTTTACCAAAGGCGATGCGACAAGAAACGTAAAAGTCACGCCTAACGGTATGCCCGCACCCACAAATCCGACAAAAAGCGGAATCGACGAACAAGAACAAAACGGAGTTATTGTTCCAAGCATCGCCGCCAAAAAATAATCAAGCCCGTACCATTTGCGGCCAGCTAAAATAGCACGTACTTTCTGCACCGGCAGATAATAGCGCACAATCGCCATCAAATAGTTGATAACCACCAAAAGCAGGCCGATCTTGATCGTGTCGTAAATGAAAAAAATCAGCGCATTGGCCCAATATTCATTGGTTATGCCAAACCAATTATTAACCGCCAGATCAGCAAACGATTGGATGGGTGAAAAAAAATCCATAAGACATTATAAATCATTTTGACTTTATATTTTCGGATATATCTCTTTTCAAGCTAATCCGAGGGATAATCACAGGACTCACCCCCAATAGCATTTGAATCTAAGCGCGCGATTCAAGAAAATTATAAACAGCCGCAATCCCCGCCGCAAGGACAGCATTCCGATTGATTATCGCCGCTCTTACGCTGGCTCAACGCTTTTTTAACCTTATCAGCATCTGCCGTCCCGGTCAGCACGGCCTTGCCGTTCACCGCCAGTACCGGCAATTGCAGGACGCCCATTGCCAAAGCCTTTTGAACTTCATTAGAATATACAACCTCAACCCCGATATTTAACTCTTTAACCGCCAAAACCGCCAATTCGTACAGTTTCTTGCAATTGGCGCATCCCGATCCGATAACCTCAATTGAAATAATTTTGTTCTCCATTTTTTTGATTATTAGCAATTAACAACATTCCAACATTCTCAAGAATGCTGGAATATTTCATTTGATTATTTTAAAAATATTTTCCGTTATTTTTTTCCCTTTTTCGGTTAGCGAATAATGGATCCAAACCCCGTCCTTGCGGCCCGCGATCATTCCCGCCTTCCTCAATTTGTTCAAATGGTGCGAAACCAAATTTTGCGGCAATCCAAGATGTTTGATGATCCGGCAGGCGCAATGTTCGCCGCCTTGCAAAATGCAAAGTATTTTAAGCCGGTTTTCTTGGGCCAATAGTTTCAAAATCGCCGCGGTTTGCGCGAATTCTTCCTCACGATAGTTTTTTTTGCTATATTCCGGTTTCATATATCAATCCCCATTGATATTTTATCCCGTTTAAAATGTTTGTCAAATTAAAAAAACGAAGCTCGCCGGCTTTGCAAAAAATAATAAAAATTACCGCCTTACCCCCGTTTCGCGCGGCAAACAACCCCCCCAACTCCTCCCGCCTTTAACGAACCGCCAAATTTTCTTCGATTTTAGCACAACCATTCCTCGCGGAACCTTCAAAAACCAGAATTGACACCATTTTTATTTATTATCTCCAATTGTCAAAAAATAAAAACCGCATTTTAATGCGGAATTGAATCTAAAAAAGGGAAAGGATATAACGCTCATAAATTATTTTGTATTCGATTTGGGATGCTATGCTTCGCGTTATATCCCGTTATGAGTGTTTCTAATTCTTTTTCACTGATGTCTCTTTCGAGTTCGCCAGCCACAACAAGAGCGGTTTGCAGGTCTCCAATAAAGACCGCTGATCTCATTAACATCTCATATAATGACTGCTTTGTCGGCGTAACAGTTTTCATATAACCACCATAGTTCTATTAAGCCATAAACGATATTTTGTCAACAAAGAGAATAGACACAACCAAAAACCGCCAGAGACGGTTTGAGTGCGTTTAACTTTTCAATTGAATTAATGCGAATCGTGCAGTCATCAACTTCCACCCCTATAGAATAACTACCCCTTTGAGCCCACACGTCTATCCGCGATTTACGCCCCGGCCAAACCTGTTTTTCTGTCCGCGAATCATATCCAATCTGTAAAAAATAATTCCTGATGAGCCATTGAACCTGTGAATGGTGCGGTGTATGAATTCTTAATAAATTGGAAACTAAGTAATTCATTCTGACGGTATTGTGCTTTTAAAATAATTTTTCCAGAAATCTATATCTTTTTTGGGAACAGCAAGCATTAGTATTTTACGAGGCCTGGTAATTGCAACGTAAACAATCCGCATGGCTTCCATTTTCTCGTCGGATAACAAATAGCCATCTTTCAAATAAGTAATGAAATTTTTTCCGTCTTTTACTTTACTTTTTAAATATACTAAAACCGCATCAAAAGTTCTTCCCTTCACTCCGTGTATCGTTGAATACAAAGGTAATTTTTCGTCTATTGTTTGAGGTTTGCCATAAGAAAAAATGTCATCAAAAACGTTATCTCCAAACAAATTTAAGTCTTCTCCTGGGAAATAACTACCGTTTTCTTTGATCCAGTCTGAAATTTTCTTATTGCTAATTGGAGATAATTCATTTAATACGTTAATGCCTTTTATAAAGAGATTCATTTTACCCCCATAGCCTAAAATGATTTGATTTATTTGTTCCGCATTTAAAGTTGCCTTTTTGTACTTCTTTTTGGAGACAACATCAATAAATAATTTTCCAGATTGTTCAAAATTGCCGTAATCAAATAAATATTTCGCTTTACATAAATCTTGTGTATAAGGCAATTTACATTTTCCCCAGTCAATGTACTTTTTTTTCTTATTCACCTTTCCGCTATCTTTATCTTCGCAGTTATTTAATACCGGTAAATCAGTTGAAGCTTTATATAAAATTGCCGTCGCTTTCGATGCAAAATCAATCTTTTCTCTCAAACAAATATCTTTAAATTCATTCTTTATGCTTTGGATATCTTTGCTATCCTCATAAGATTTAAAGCAAGGCATAAATGAACAATCTTTAGAATCACACAAATCCGAAGGACTGAATCCTTCACCACCTCTAAATTTTGAAGCAAATTTGCAAATATTAGCCGAGCTTCTGTAGCTTTCATCTAACTTAAAGTTTTTCCACCCGTCATTTTTAAATTTATCCTCAAACAACTTTGGTTTTGCATTATTCCATTCAAATATTGCTTGATCCGGATCGCCAACAAGCACTATTTTTTTCAATCCATTCGCTATTAATATATCGATTATAGCCATTTGTATTTCGGTCGAATCTTGGGCTTCATCAATTAAAAGGTAAGGATATCTCGTCGCGATTAACTTAGAGAGTTTTGGATTATTAGCTAATGTTCTATAGGAAAAATAGTTCGCATCGCTCTGGGTGGCAAATCCAGATTTATTTACTAATTTTTTCGCATTAATGATATCTGCTCTATTCTTCTTTTCAACGGCACTATCGATACCGGCCATTCTGCAATCTATACTCTCAAACGATCCATCAATTTTATAGTTAATATATTCAAAATAACTTGACCATTTAATCCCTGGTAGATAATGCCATTCGCCATGTGGTCTTCCAACGAGTTTTGGTCTGGAAGTATACTCCATTGATTCGCAACCAAATGGTAAAAAAATATTTTGATTTAAAAAAGAATCAATTGTCCCTATGAAATGAGGATACCCTAAAGAAAGACGGCTCCCCATTATTTCTTCAATTTTTTGATGAATCTCTTGATGTGCAACATTCGTAAAAGAGACCACTGCAATCCCCTCGCCGCGGTTATTCCATTCTCTAAGTTCACCACAAAAAAGGCTGGCAACGGTAAATGTTTTTCCGCTTCCAGGACAAGCTCTAATAATAAATTTCCCTTTATTAGAGCGAATACTATCAATTATATGTTGTTGTTTTTCGCTAGGCCGTCTTAGGCTCATCTTTATTTCCTGTTATCACAAAACGTATTGCTTCTTCGATGTATTTCGGAGTTACGAAACTATTTCTATGATCTTGAAGTGTTTCTGATAAATTAAACGCCAATTCAGTTTTCAAATCGAGGTCGTTAACTTTCTCTGCAAACTTTTGGGGATCATCTTTAAAATATTCAATGTCTTTGCCTCCAGCTTCTGGCCTTATATTTTGCCAAATCCCATCGATAGCAGTTCTATTTTCCGAGGTATAAAGCTCTGCTTCAAAATTAGTTTGACCAGATACGGCTATTATTCCATTTGAATTATCCTTTATCATCCGTTCCAATTTTTCAATCCGATCTTTACTTTTTCCTTTGTCTGTATCTCTATCGGTAATGACTGCGAAACGATTTTTCAATCCATTGTCGCAGTTAAAAAGTTTAAGAAAATGTCTAAACGAAACACCGCGAATATTAACGATCTCAATTCCTGCTCTAACTAAATCAAAACCTAGCCTCTTCGCAAATATCTCTAGGCAGATTGCTTCAGAATATCCTTCAACGAAGATAACGCCATTCGCAAAAAATAGTTGAGACTTAGTAACATCAAGAAACTTATGCAAAAATTTTGCACTTTCCTCAAGTTTAAGCTTTGATATATGACATACGGATACCTGACGGTTTAAGCCTTGCAACACTATAATTCTATTTATATTGGCCTTTGCTGTTATCGTTGGAGAATGAGATGTCAAAAAAATTTGATAACCCCTGCTACTTAAATCATTAAGGTATTGGAAAAATTGATTTTGAAGTTGTGGATGTAGATGAGCTTCGGGTTCTTCGATGAGTAGAAATGAACTTATATTATCATTTTTCTTTTCTTCAATATTTGCCAGTACGGTTGAAGCGAATATTAGATTATTGTATCCCAGTCCATTTTGATCTAATTCAAAGAAATCATTATCTTTCCTGGTCGCGCTTTCGCCATACGGCAATCTAATCCTAAGTTGATTCGCGATCCTACGAAAATCAAATGGCAAAAAGCCGATGTCTATTTGATCTTGGTTGTCAGCATCCAATAGGTTCTGGAAATGAACTTCGTTTATATTCTTCATCCCTTTTAGTCTAAGTGCTTTCCATCCATCAGCTTCATCCATTTTTTTATGAATTTTTTCGGCCAATTCATCCCTTTCACTTTTTGTTCCTGAAATAAACTCAAAATGTTCTCCTAATTTACTATAAGGAGGTTGCAAAGCAGCAACAGCATCTCTTAACGGCTGCAAATAGACCACATAAAAATATTCCCACATCTCCTGGGGAATCAATCGTTGCTTATCATCGCCTACCCAAAATTCACTCTTTATTCTTTCTTGCCCATCAACTGTGCTTTTTTCGATGTAATAACGAACATTAATTGTAAATATTATTTCTCCGTCTTTCAAACTTGCTAGGTGAAAATATGGAGCAGTATATTTAATCTTTAAATCGTCAAAAAGATTTTGGCCTTCGCCTTTTTTTGATGCCTCCCTTAATGCTTCCTTATCCGCGACATTTAATTCGGAAGCATTAAAGCCTAAAATAAATTTAAAAAAAGATTCTTCTTCCCTTTTTGGTGGTTTGCTTAATAAATTAATTCTCAAATCCTTATCCTTATCAAACCATATATCTCGCTTTCCGTCTGGATTCTTTCCTGAAAGGCAAAGACGAATAGCATCAATGAGTGCAGTTTTTGAAGAATTATTCTTGCCGATCAATACATTCACTCCTGGTTTAAATTCAAAATTCAATTCCTCTACACCACGAAAATTCTTAATATAAAGCTCCTTTATATACATATCCGTAATTGTTCTTGTTATCTTTTATCCTTCGGATAAGAACGCGTTTAAATATTGCAGAATCTTGCTAACTTTGGATAACGTCTTGCATACCAAGTTTCGACTTCCTTAATATCATCGGCATTCAGCCCGTACATTTTGTAAACTAATTTATCAATCTCTTTTTGTTCGTTGGACATGTAGTCATAACGGCAGTTTTTCCTTTGAGCATTAATAATCTTAAGAACAATATTGATAATTTCCTTATTCTCACTAATTAACATCGGTAACTCTTTATTTTCATCTATCTGAAAGTTAACCGAATGATCTATCCAATTTTTGCCAAAATATTTTGTTATTTTACAAACAAAATTCCCGAGGATTTGGTACTTGTCGACAATATCAGGGAAGATACAGGAACCACCGACATCAAAAACACTCGTTGAATTTAATCTTAAGTTTGGAGCATATTGACCTGTATAGGATAGGGTAAGCCCATCTTTAAAATAATAATCAGTATTTTGAAATCTAGCATTTTCGTTTGTTGAAAGATTTTTTACTGCTTCACAACTCCAATCAATGAAAAAGTCCGTTGGTACATAATAATTTGGTAGCCAGCCAGTTTCAGTGTCGCTTTCTCCGCCCTTATCGTAAGGTATAATGTATTTTCCACTGAACCATAGATCGCTATCGAAACTTTTATCATTTATCGATTTATGAAATCCCTTCGAGATAATTTTTAAACGCAATCCATCATTGTTTACGATTTTATTTAGATCGGCACTTGTTATAAGAAATTCTTTAAAATGATTAATGTCGCGGTAACTACCGCGTGTATTTTGATTTTGAAAGAGATAAGCCTTATTTTTCCCTGTTTGCAACCCCACTCTTACATCTGATATGTCGCCGAATCTAACCAGCTCGATAATTTTATTATTGAAATTGATACATCTTACCTTTATTTTTTTACCACAAACCTCCCTTTCTTTTATTTTACAGGTTGTATCATTCATTAACAAAAATAATTTCGGACTTCCTATAAAGATAGGAATATTAGAATTTATTTTGATTAAATCTTGGTCATACTCATATACCGCAAATTTGGGAGTTGATTGATTAATAAAATCAGATAGATGATATAATTTACTCCTCATTTCTTCAACTTCCTTTCGGGTTGAAATATTTGTTAAGTCTGCCCCTAATAATTTTCCATTATCATTAAGCTTATTTGTTAAGCTAACTATGCAAGCATTTACCGTTGCTTCAAAACAATCTTGATGCACACGAATTACTTTATGTAGTTGTTTCGACAAAACTTGCTCTCTTAAAGGCTTGTGCGTTTTTATTGTTAGCCAAGTGTCTGAAACGATATACGACAAAACACCTCCGGGCCTTAAAAATCTTTTTAAGGCAGTGGAAATAAATACACCGTAACTATCTTTGCTCCCAAGCCTATGCCATTCTTTAATATCTTCTTCGATCTTTACTCCGTATGGAGGATTGCCAATAACAATATCAAAGCCGTCAATTTTCTTATTATTTTGGTCTTTACGATCAAAAACTTCAGAGAAGTGAAAGTCGGGTTTAAATAACTTATAAGTACCGTCCTTAATTTTTTGCTCTAATTGATTTATCTTGGCAATAGTTTTTTCTACTTCCTTTGCTATCTTTGCGAAATGCGAATTCTTTAATTGTGCGTCTAAGCTTTGACGGTGCTTTGTTAATGCCTTTTCTATTAACTGCCTTTCAAGATTATCAAATTCTTTCTTAAGTTTTCTTTTTTTAGCTTCGTCTTCGGTATAAAATTGATCTTTAATATCTATCATTCGAATCTTTACTCTTTCATAATCAGACTCTTTCTTGAATAATTCTTGTATTCCTGAGTTATTTTCCCCAAAGATATCTACATCATCAATTTTTTCCTGCAAAGAATTTCCTACCCGAAATTGAAAATCAAGATTAGGCAACGGTTCAGCCTCGGATTTTTCATAATCAACAATCAAGGATAACCATAAACGTAATTTGGCGATCTCTATTGCTGAAGGATCAATATCTACGCCGTATAAATTGTTCTTAATGAAGCTCTTTTTAAGAGTAACTTCATTAATATTGTTTCCAACCTTTACATTAAGACGTTTGCGAATCTTCACTAAGACTTGCATCATTTCCACCGGAAAAGCAGCCGAACCTACGGCTGGATCAAGAATTTTGATACCTTCTAATATTGTATCTATCTGGCGAATTTTATCTTTCGGTAAAATATCTAAATCAAAATCTTCATGATAAATAAGCTCGTGCAATAGCTCTGGTTTAATATCAGTTTCGTTTTTCAAATATTGCCATAAAGAGTCTTTCACCATAAAGTGA
The DNA here is from genome assembly GCA_964470995.1 of uncultured Candidatus Saccharibacteria bacterium. GTDB lineage: Bacteria > Patescibacteriota > Minisyncoccia > Minisyncoccales > UBA5738 > UBA5738. The sequence goes on along the minus strand of CAYYEP010000004.1, from coordinate 4,972 downwards.
ACTATCTCTCTTGGCGTATAAAAAGTACCCTTTTTGCCTCTTTCTTCTTCTGCCAGTGTGTTTTCGAAAACCTTCCCAAGCATCTCCGGATCGATTGACACTTCTTGGTCATCCGGCGAATTTTCATCAACAGTAAAATTATATGCTTCAAAAAATTCGAGGACTATTTCTCTAATAAATTTATCTTCGAAAAGAACCGAAATTCCTGCTCTGTGCATTGCGCCCTCTATTTCACTTCGCTCAAAAAGCCCGCCATTGAGATATGGAGTATCTTTATAGCTGCTCCTTATTTCCCGACTTCTTTCATCCTCTTTCCTGGCGAATACTTCAAAAAATAACGGCTCGAAGATATTAAAATATAAATTTATCTGATTCTTATCTTCTACTATCTTCCTAATGTAATCTTTTTTGTTCTCAATCCAGCCCTTACGCAGCAAAAAGTAAAGAAAAATTATGCGCCCCAAGAATGTAAAAGTAAATTTGTTTATTTGCTCTCTATAATCATCATCCGAATATCTATCTTTTAACCATAGGCAAACGGTATTTTTGTTTGTTTTCTCAAATTCTTGTTTTGTTTTATCAAATATTTGCCGAAATTCGTCAAAAAATTTGTTGGTAACTTTATCTACCGAAAAAGAGTCTTTAATATCATCCAATGAATCCAAATCACCTTCTCCGATCCTTTGTAGGAAAGTTTTGTTTGTGAGGTCTTTGCTTACAAAATAGGTGAAGCGACGAAAATTATTCCATTGCCGGTGAGTTCCCGCCGATTCGCGATATACCAATGAAAAACGGAAATTACCATTTTTGTCGTGAAAAATGAAAATCCCGCCAGCATATTTTTGGTTTTCTACAAGTTTTAAAATATTCCTGGCTTTTTCATATTGCACTTTTTTACCAGCCCGCTCGGAAAGTCCTTTCTTTATCTCAAAATTACATATAATTAAACTATCACTATCGGGAAAATTAATTTCACCTAATTTTATTCCGCTTTCAAAATCAATATCATCGCAAAAGGAATATTCTTCGTTTAAGATAACAAAATGACGGCTTTTTTCGCGAAAGAACCGTCCAAATTTTTCGGGTGAAAAATTTCTTATTATATCCTCCAAAATTTCGCGGGCTTGGCTCATATTTTTTGATTTTCAATCGCGATTATAATTTCCCTCTCCTGATCTTTCTGTAATTTTTTTTCTGTAATCAAATAATTTTCGCCCAGTTCATTCAATAAATTTTGAATATCGTTAATGCTATTCTCGCTAAAATCCGCAATACGGCGCAAGGTGTAATCTACTAATGTTCCATAGTCTAAAATATCTTCGCGAAGTGTGCGCAAAAAACTCTTAAACGGCATTAGCTCCTCCCGCGGACTCTTTATAAGGGAATCGAGGTTGTTTAACGCTTTCTGCTCAAGACTTTGTTCGCTGATTGGACCCAAGCGGTACTCCTTGAAATCTTGGATTGCCCTATAAGCTTGCCAAAATTGTTCATTGTTCCAATCCAGAGATTCTTCGTTTGGAAGACAAACAATTTTATCGAAAGTATCTTCAAAAGTAGTTTGATATGGCTCGATCTTATCGTTGGTAACTTTGGCGGCGCTTACGTATAGACGACCTTTCTTGAAAAATACCAATAGCTCGCCTTCTCTGTATTTTTTGGCTACCTTGATCCTTGGAGGATAGTTTTTCAGACTATCAATTATCTCAGGATGCTCTCTTTTTATCTTCAAGAATTCTTTAAGCGCTTTAGTGTAAAAACTCTCCCCTTCCTGTTCATCTGGATTTTGCTTGAAACGGTTAAATAATCCTGCGGGCGTTGGTTCTTCGTCAATATCAAAAATCTTTGAATCTTCGCCAAGAGCGGTATGTATAAGAAACATTTTATTTGCTGCAATCTCGCGAGACTTCACTAACTCTGCGCCTCTTTCGGTTGGGAAAAAATTTACGATGTAAAGGTCTGCAAAAACTTTCTTGCTTATGCGATTAATGCGTCCCAATCTCTGAATAACTCGCACCGGGTTCCAAGGAATATCGTAATTAATCTCCATTCCTGCGCGGTTAAGATTGAAGCCCTCAGAAATTTTATCGGATGTTAATAGTATTTCAAAATTATTTTGCTGTTCAGATTTCACATATGAAGCATCAAAATTTTTATTGATCTGTGTAATTTTTGAAGTTGTCAAATCACCAGCAACCACCAAAATCCTATCGCCAAATTCTTTTTTTAGCGATTTTTCTAGATAACGGACGGTATCTCTATACTCGGTAAACACAATAACCTTTCTTTTTGGTTCTCCAGTATTGGGTTGCTTTGTAAGTTCCTTTTTAATATTATTTATTAGGCAAGCAGTTTTTGGATCGTTCTCAATTAAATTCAACTTCGATAAGTTAAATAATATTTCATCGAATAATTTAATATCTGAATCAATATCGGAGATAAATTGATTTTTTAGTTTAAATTCACTTAGTTTGTAGCGTTTGTGATTCTTTGGATACTCTCCCTTTTTAATTTTTTCCTCATATTCCACCAAATAATTTTCAATTTCATCCGCATCGGAATCATATATTTTTTCCAAAAGCGAACGATCTAAAATATATTCGCCGGTTTTATCAATAAATTTGCGGCTATCTCCTAATATTTTTTGAAAGTTCTTTATACTTTGCTCAAATGATCCAAAAGAGCTTTCAAAACGCTTAACAAGCAAGCGGCGCATAAAATCGAACAAGTTCCTCTGTTGCATTAATTGGCGATTGTCGTTTTGGCTTAACTTTTCTTCCGCATCATTTGAGCCAACCCCCAAAAATCCCTTTTCATATTCAAAAGGTCGGTATATCGCACCCTTAAAGTTTCCACCATTATTGGGATCACCAAAATAATCTTCGATTATTTGGGTATAAAAATCTGATTGCTCCTTATTCAACTCAAAAAACCATTCGATTGGATCAGCTACCTTGGAAAGCTCCTTTACTTCATTTTTATAATAAGGATTGTTCTGCAAATCCAAACGATTCCGCCGAATGGTAACTGGCTCAATAACACTTCTAATTTGTTTTGCCAAATAACGCGCGCGTTGCGCCACCTTTTTAAGGTCAATTTTTTCTTCTTCGAATAAGCCCTTATAATAATTTTGTGCCCTATTTTTCTTTGAATCATCTATGGATTTCCAATATTTCTTAATGTAGCTAAGTCGGTCAAAAACACCCTTAAAGCTCTTGAATTGGTCTACAAGATTATTTTCTAGTGTGATTGATGATTTTTTAGGAACAATAAACAGCTTGAGAAGTGAAAGAATATCGGCTGGCCGATTATTGAAGGGTGTCGCGGTCAGCAAGATAATCTGTTTTCCACGGCAAATATTCTTAAGGATTTCATAATCCTTTGTATCCTGATTTCTAAAACGATGCGCTTCATCTATAATGACAGCTTCTATATCTTTAGCTTTTTGAGCGAATTTCAGGGCATTTTCCAAATCTCCAAGAGACCAAATTTCCCAATCGGAAAGCCCGAATTCCTCTGTATATTTCTTCCAACCGGAATTCTTGTTTTTGTCCCCCATGAGCCCAGGCGGACAGATAATTATTCCCCGTTTTCTTAATTGCTTAGCAATGGCGCAAGCGATGATCGTTTTTCCCAGGCCAACCACGTCGGCCACAATTACGCCGTTATTATTCTCAATGATAGATAAAGCTTGTTTTACCGCATCAAGCTGATATTGGTATGGCTTATACCCATTACTTTCCAATGCTTCCACTATTGAACCGCCAATTTCCTTTTGCTCAAAAGAATCAAGATAAGCTTTTAATACCAAGCAAAATGCCTCAAAAGGGCTGACTTGTTTTACAAGCGTCTCTTTTTCAATAACCTCAACGAGCTTTTTCTTGATATCGTCAAACTCGGTTATTTTAACGGCTTCATCCCATAAATTATTGAAATAATTTTCAGCATCTTCAAAACCATAATCGCTAATTTCTACATTAAATTCATCTTGGGTGGAAATTCCCGGTTTAGTAAGATTGCTGCTTCCGGTTATAAATAGATTTTTTCTGCCAACCTGATCTTGTTCTAATTTAAAAATATATAGCTTGGCATGATTAGGATTATACGTTTTACGAATGATTAGCTTATCTTTCTGTATTAATTCAATAAAAAAGCGGATTTGTTCATAAAAATCTTTATTATCAAAACTTTTTGTATTAATGGATTTTTTTGTCGATTCAAAAAACTTATAGATTTTTTCTTCATCCGATAGTTGCTCGTTTTCAGATGATTCGATCAGTTTAAAGTTGAAACGATCAACATTTAAGCCTACTAGAATTTTTATCGTGGTATCGGGATTTGATTTTAAACCTTCGTAAAGTTCTCGGATTCCGGAGAAATAGAAGAAGCCTACTAGAAATTTCAGTTCTTCGCTTTTTTGTATAAGCTCAACTAAGCGATTTTTAAGATCTTTGGTTTCGTTGTTTGTTATAAAATTAGCCATATTCCTATGGATTAGCTAATGTTGACGATCAACATTCGTTATTGACTCTATCCTATTCAAGATAGCTCTTTTTTAGACTTTTTTCAATTTTAAGATTTTTAAAAAATTCGCGAGGCCTACGGCCTCGATTTATATATTTTTTAAATGCTTAAATTCCCTTTTTACCCCCACCTGCGGCTAAAATGCGTTGTGGCTGCCTCAATTCCGGGCCGGCTGCCCCTTTGCGAGCGGAGCCCTGAAAAACAGCAGTTTGGAAGGGCGAAGTGAGCTCAGTCGGGGGTCAATTGGGCGGATTCTGTTGGTAATAAGTTCTAATTTCGTTTAAGAGTGCCAGCTAGCTAGTACAATTAACGCCTATTTCGCCAAATTTCGCCGCGCTTCGCGCGGCTTTGTCGTTAAAATTGGCCGAAATTGCGATTAAATTCCACGGTGGATTGAAAACGAATCCGATCTTTCTGCCCGCCAAACTGTTTATTTAACGATAAAAATTGC
>CAYYEP010000003.1:0-86819 GCA_964470995.1 uncultured Candidatus Saccharibacteria bacterium | reverse complement strand
GAGCGGGTGAAGGGAGTCGGACCCTCGTTTCAACCTTGGGAAGGTTGCATAATAGCCGTTATACGACACCCGCAAATCCTGTTTGCGCGAGATAATCTATAGTTTATAGTTAATGGTTAATAGTCGATAGCGGATCAAAATCGATATTATTGGCCGGTTCCGCGGAGCTTTTGCCAAAGCTGGAACCAAAAACTATCACGAGGGCCAGCCTCATTTTGATTTGTAGCATCCAATGACTCGTTCTGCAATACCGCAATCACTTCTTCACCGGGTTTTTTGTAGCCCTGGTCGCGCATCTTTTCCTCCTGGAAATCTTCGCTTTGCGCGGCCGCAAGACCAGCCTGGAGCACTTGGCGGCGTTCTTCGAGGATTTGAATTTGCTCGTGCAGTTCTTCGATCTTGGCTTGGGTCGCCTGGCGATCCTGCCAAATCCGCCAATTGGAAACCGCTAAAAAACCGGCCGCTCCCAAGACCAGTAGGCCGCCGGCAACCAAAATAAGCCGGAAACGGAAGCTTTTTCTTTTTTTAGACCGAGGAATTTTAACCGCCATACCGAATAAATTCTAAGTACTAAATTCTAAATATTAAAAAATGAATCTCCCCCGGGACAAACGCTACGTGATCTTGGTTGAACCGCCTTCCGCTTTGCTCCAGGCGTCCCCTGCATACTGCGAGGGAAAATCTTCATCCCCGCGTTTCCTCCCGATTACGGGAGGCGCCCCGCCGCAGTCGCGGCGGAAAACGCACGGGGTATTAAAATTTGTTCAATAAACCAAATCCTTGACGGAATGAGCAAAATAACCGATAAATAGAATGTAAGACCGCCCAATGATGGGCCGATAGATAATTTTACACCAAAACCAATAAACTATGAAATCCAAGAAACTTGCGCAAAAGATTTGGAAAGTAATCGCCATATTCGTGGCGATAAGCACTGCACTGCTTCTGGTCGCACCGATGTTTATGTAGATAAATCTTTGCGTTTTTTCTAACGATCAAAAACCCTCACTTTGAGGGTTTTTGATTTAAAATAACATTCGAAAGCTTGCCAAAAAACTCCAAGCCACACCAGAATCATTTGATTAAAAATTCAAAAACGCAAAGATTTTAGTTATTTTTGAACATGGCCATAAATACCTTGGAAGGTATATGCACCTGGCCGCGCGCCTGGAGTTTTTTCTTTCCCTCTTTTTGCTTCTTTAGGAGTTTGTTCTTGCGGGTTACGTCGCCGCCGTACAACGGCGCGGTTACGTCGCGGCGCTTGGCGCCCAGGGTTTCGCGAGCGATCACTTTGCCGCCCAATACCGCCTGGATCGGCAAAGCAAACATCTGCGTCGGCAGGGAATTTTTAAGCTTGGCGACGATCCGGCGACCTTCAACAGGCGCGTCGGCTTCGGGGACGATTTTTGCAAACGCCTCTTCTCTTTCGCCGTTGATCAAAATATCAATTTTTACCAGATTGGCGGGGCGATAACCGATGGTTTCGTAATTCATTGACGCGTATCCCTGGGACACCCCCTTGAGAGCGTCATAGAAACCGCTGACGATCTTGCGCAGGGGTATTTCATAGGACAGCAAGAGTTTTTCATTCCCCACATAGTCGGTGTTGAGATATATCGCTTGGTATTCCTTGGCCAAATCCGATATCGGCCCCAGATAATCGATGGGGGTAACGACCTCAAGCTTCACCCATGGTTCGAAAGATTCCTTGATCGAGGCCGGGTCGGGCCAGTCGCTGGTGGTGTAAATGGTTAATTCCTGGCCGCGTTCGTTCTTTATTTTATAGACCACGGAAGGCGATGAAATAATGAGGTCCAGATCGAATTCGCGAAAAAGCCGTTCGCAAACGATCTCGGCGTGCAAGGTTCCCAAAAATCCGCACCGGTAGCCGCGGCCCAAAAACTCTTTCATTTCCGGCTCAAAAAGAAATGCCGGGTCATTGAGCTTGAGTTTGGACAGGGCAACTTTAAGCGTGTCGAAATCGTCGGCGTTTTCCGGAAAAACCGACGCAAAGATCATAGGTTTGGGTTCGGCATATCCGGGAAGCGGATCGACCAAAAAAATTTTCATTTTTTCATTATAGGCCGACGCAAGCGTCACAGTCTCCCCCACCCGGACCCTTTCGGGATCTTTGATACCGGTAGCGATATAACCGATCTCGCCGCAATAAATGCCGTTGGATTTTACCGGTTCGGGCTTGAAATAACCGGTTTCTTTAACGAAACCTTCAACCTTATTCTGAATCAGGAACAACTTGTCGTTGTAAACCGCCTGGCCGTCCATAAGGCGCACGTAAGCGATCACCCCCTGGTAGGGATCGTATTTGGAATCAAACACCAACGCTTTAAGCGGTTTTTGCGGGTCGCCCTGGGGCGCGGGAACTGCCGCAATCACTTCATCGAGCAGGGTCTCCACATTCAAACCCGATTTGGCTGAAATGGAAAAAATCTCGTCGGGGGAAATCTGCAACAGCGCGGCAAGGTCCAGCTTTGCTTTATCGACATCGGCGCCAGGCAGGTCGATTTTATTGATGGCCGGGATGATCTTTAAATTCTGTTTGCGCGCCAAATCCAGATTGGCCAGAGTTTGAGCCTGGATGCCCTGCATTACATCCACCAGAAGAATGGCCCCTTCCACCGCCTCAAGCGAACGGGATACTTCGTATCCGAAATCAACATGGCCGGGGGTATCGATAAGATTCAGAATATATCCCTTGTAGTCCATACGCACCGGCGTCATTTTGATTGTGATGCCGCGCTCTTTTTCCAAGTCCATACCATCTAAATACTGGGCTTCCAGATTTTCTTTTTTAACCGTACCGGTCAACTCCAAAAAACGATCCGCAAGGGTCGACTTACCATGGTCCACATGGCTGATGATGACAAAATTCCTGATTTTTGATTGATCAAAACTCATTTACTTTTGGATAATTCTTTTTTAAATGCCGCTAATTCCGGCGATTTGAGCAAGGCGGTAGCCGCAATATAGATTGCCACACCCGCGATCCCGGATATAGCAATGTTGGCAAATTCCCGTACCATACCGCGATACGGAAAGGCACCGCTAACCAAATATACCGCAACCGCCATAAAAATTCCAGCAATCACGGTTTTAGCCAGCGAGTTGGCCATTGAACTATAATCGAGCGGGACGAACCTTTTGCGGCGCGCAAAAAAAACCAAAATCGCGAATTGCAGAATATTGGCCACGCTATAAGCCAGCGCCAGGCCAAGAACCGAAATGTCGGCAATATCGCGCAAGTTAAAAATGCGGCGCATCATAGCCGCGAAAGGCCCGGCGGCAAGAAGCGCCACAAAAAAATAATTCAGGATTATGTTGGCCGCGACCGAAATGACGGTGCTGGCGGTCGGTGAAGCAGTGTCCTTAATGGAAAAGAAAAAGCGAAAAATTACCGGCATCATCGACGCAAAATATATACCCAAACAAAATAAACCGAGAGATGCCGAAGCAAGGAGTGCCGCTTCGCGACTAAACTGGCCGTGATAATAAAGCAAATCCACAACCGGCTGGCGCAAAACGAACAGCAGAAGAGCCGCGGGCACTACCAGATAACCGATCCGGCAGTAAGAATCGGCAAATTCTTTAGCTAATTCTTTGAATTCTCCTTCGGCGTAGGCCCGGGAGAAAGAAGCGAATGCCGCCGTGGCCCAGGAGACACCAATGATTCCCACGGGAATGCCATAGATGTTGCTAGCAAGATTGAATACCGTAATCGAACCGGCCGCCAGCGATGAAGCGATAATAGTGGGCGCGATAAGATTAAGCTGGTTGGCCGCGATCCCCAAAGTCCGGGGCAGCATCAGATACGCGGCCTCCTTCAACGATGAAGCCTTGAGGTCAAAAATTGGCCGGTAGCGATAGCCGCATCTTAGCGCGGGCACGATCTGCACCGAAAGATAAAGCAGGGCCCCAAGTATCACGCCACAGGCCGCACCGGCAATACCGAAATGAGGCGCGAACAGCAGAATCCCCGCGATTATTCCCAGATTATAAAGCGAAGCCGCCAGACTGTAGGCCACAAACCTTTGGAAATATTGCAGGATACCGGAAAAAATCGAAGCGATACCAAAAATTATGGGGCTAAAAAACATAATGCGACTCAAGAGCACGGCCCTTTCCATTTGAGCGGCGCTAAATCCCGGCGCAACCAACGACATCATTTCGGGCGCGAACACAAAAAGGATGGCACTCACCAAAACCAGCAGGGCGACAAAAACATTCAGAAGGTTATTGGCAAACCGCCACGCCGCTTCCTTTTTTTGGGCGTAGTAATCCGAAAAAAGCGGCAAAAAGGCCACCACAATACCGCCGAAAACCAGCAGATTATAGACAAGATCGGGGATCCGAAAAGCCGCGAAGTAAACATCGAGGTCAGCACCGGCGCCGAAGCGCTCCGAAAGCAACCAGTCCCGCGCGATCCCGAGCAGACGGCTGGCGATTGAAGACACTGCCAGGATTATCGCCGGAATGACGATCCCCCGGCTTTCAACGTTAAGCCATTTACCGCTCAAAAAAAGATTTGCCATAACCAGTTCTGCAAGGTCGCACCTTGCAAGCTTGCAAGGTGCGACCTTGCAGAAACTTTTTTACTTAATAAGAAATTCAACATCGACAGAAAGCCCAAGCCGGCAATAAGCCGAATTCTGTCCCTCGGCAGGCTCGGGACAAGTCCCGAATCAGCCGAATGAGCAACTATTTATCTGGGACGGCAATTACTTGCCGCCTCTAGCGAGTTACTTGGTCCCGCCCAAATTTTTGCCCTTAAAATAGTTCTTAAGGTTTATTTTTATAAGCCCCATGCCCCATCCACTTTTATGGCTTTCCATAGCGCAGAAACAGAACATAGTTTAGCTTACAAAACAAAGGACAAAAATTTGGGCGGGTTTACTCTTGCATCCAGTAAGGATTTAGCCGTTTCATTCCTATGTTGCCATAGGCCACATCCCTCGCCTTGCGGTTCGGGAGCCCCGCGCCTTTCGGATCAGGGCGTTTCTGTTCGCACCTCGCACTTTGCAGTAGAAGGGCGTTACCCTTTACAGATTAGATCCCGTAAAACGGGAAATGGAAGTTCGGACTTTCCTCTCCAATGGTTTTAAACCATAAGAGCAGTTGCTTTTCCGGCTTGGGTTTGCCGTCCAACCTTTATATTTTAACAATTAAATTTGACTTTTGTCAAATTCCATTGAGCTTGGTGAAAAATACCTGCGTTATCCCGGAGGCGAGGCTGAATTTAGCGATTAACTCGATTTACTCGGCAATGGCGGCCAGGCAACAGTCGGTATGGAAAGATTTGATTCCCGGGTTCGTTGTTTGCCAAACCTGGAAGCATCCTTTTCCCTTGGCGAATATCGTTCTATAGTTGCGCGGATATTGTGTTTTCGGGGAGTCTAACCCTCGCGTAATCGCGGGCGCTTAGACCCCAAAATACCTAACGAGCGGTTTATCATTAACAGACAGTAATCAATTCTTTTTTAGGTTCTCCAGAAGGCAGGTTTTGAAGTTGGACAGATTTTCGTTTTTTACACGGAAGCCCGAGGCTTTGGGATGGCCGCCGAAGGTTATCAGGAGGTCTTTACATTTTTTCATCAGCGCCACGCTATCAATCATATCGATTGAACGTACCGTTCCTTGGCTTTCGGTTTCCATTTTTTTGTAGATGAAGGTTGGTTTTTGATACCTAATGCTTAAAATTGAAGCGATCGTCCCCAATAGATTAGACTCCCAATCCGTATCGCCTTCAAAGATTATCAAATCGGCCGGGTTGAGACGTTTTTCGATTGATGCAACCATACCATCGATTTTTTTGCGGCGCAGTTCATTGATCGCAAGAAACTCGCGGATAAGCACGGCGGCTTTATTTAAGTTGGGAGTGCGCAGCAATTCGAAGGCCGCGGGAACGCCGCCGCGCAGATCACGGACGTTTAGAACCGTGATGATTCGGTTGATACGGTTATTAAAATTGCGCGAGTCATTCTCGAAGAACGCGTCGGTGTCAAAGAATGCCCGGATACCGGGACGGAAAGAATGCCTGATGGCGCTGATTCCTTCGCTGATAATATCCTTGTTTCCCTCCTCCCGGGGCATCATATCGGCGATTGTAGCCAGCGCAGCAAGCTCCGCGAAACTTTGGCGGAGACTGCCATGAAAATCATTTCCAAACACTTCTTCGGCCAGTTTAAAAACCAAACCGGCGGCGCAAAATAATTTGAAAGGATAATTATCGCCAGGCTGTTTTGGGTCAACGATAATATCGGCTTCGGGTACGCCGTCCAATATTTCGTGGTGATCGATAATAACCGTGGAAAAACCAAGCTCGCGAGCCAGCTTGACCTCGCTGAAATTGCCGATGCCAAGATCAACGGCAATCAAAAGCGCCGGAGCGTGGATTTTTAGTCTTCCTAACGCAATCCGGTTGATGCCGTAACCTTCCGTTTCGCGGTTCGGAAAGTAATAAACCTCGACGCGTCCGCCCAGATTTTTGACGATTTCACCGGCCATAATTGAAGCCGACACGCCGTCAAGATCAGAGTCGCCGTAGATAATAATCTTTTCTCCATTTTTAACCGCCCGGCGGACGCGCTCCGCCACTACATCCATGTTTTTTATTTTTCCTTCGGTCATTTTTCTTGGTAGATGAGGTTATTCACCCGAACTAATTTTAAGCTATTGGAAGCGTTTCATTTTTTAAGATTATGATCCGGCAATGGAATCGGGGAAGGCACGGCGGCCGCCTTAACCGGAGCGGCGGCGCGAACGCTGCGCTCCAAAGCGGAAATACCGGGCAAAACGTTGCCCGAAAGATAATCCAGCATCGCTCCGCCGCCGGTGGAAATGAAATTAAATATCTTTTCGGCACTAAACTTGTGAATGGCCTCAATAGTTTCCCCGCCGCCTGCAACGCGGTAAGCGTTATGGGCGCGCGAGATCGCTTCCAGCAAGGATTTGGTGCCGATAGAAAATTCCTGCCGCTCGAATAATCCGACCGGACCGTTGAAAAAAATCGTTCGGGCATCCTTGATAATGTCGGCAAAGAATTTAACGGTTTCCGGCCCGATATCATAGATATCCTCTTCGCCGCGCATCTTGCCGATTGCGGCGCGGCGCGAATAGCCTTCGGAAAGGTCGCGCAGGGCCAGAACGCCATCAATAGGCATATGAATCCGGGGACTGGTCAGATCGATCGCGTCAACGGCCGGGTCGCGCTTAACTTCCCGGCGGCCCATTAACTGCTGTTTTTGTATCAAAATATCTTCACCAATCTTTGAACCAATGAGGACGTGGTCGGCGATCTTGGAAATATTAACTATCATCTTGCTTTTCGTTTCCACTTTCGAGCCGCCAATAATTACCACGAATGGATGAGCCGGATTCTTGATTATACGGCTAAGATTGGCCGTCTCTTCTTCGAGCAGAAGGCCGGCATAGGACGGCAGATATTTGGGAAGCGAGGCGATTGAGGCATGCGCCCGGTGCGAGCACGAAAACGCTTCGTTAACGTAAAAATCCCCAAGTTTAGCGAGCTTTTGCGCAAAATCATCCTCATTCATTTTCTCTTCTTTATGGAAGCGCAAATTCTCAAGTAAAAAAATATCGCCGGGCTTTCCTTTGCGAATGGTATCCTTGACGTGATCGCCAACACAGTCATCCAAAAAAGTAATGTTTTCCGACAATAGTCTTCCCAGGTGGTAAGCAACCTCTTCGAGGCTTAAAATTTTACCTTTCTTCTCCAGGTGGCTTATCAAAACGACAATCGCCCCGCTTTTAATCAGGTACTTGATCGTGGGCAAGGCTTTGATAATGCGGAAGTCATCGACAATCTTGCCGTTATCGTCGATCGCCACATTGAAATCGCAGCGCACCAACACCCGTTTATTGGTAAAAATACCGTCTTTTAGAAGTTTCATATGAAGAAATTATTTGTCGTTTTTTTTGCCGCCGGCTTGTCCGGAGATCCCCAGGGCGTCGCTCAACGCTTTTTTAAGCTCATCCATATGGACTTCCTTTTTGGCCCGAAGAGGTTCGGACCGCCGCGGCACGTCAAATTTTTGCGGCTGGGCGCGCGCCAAGTCATTGAGAGAAAATTGCGGCCGCGAAGGTGCTGCAGAAGGAGTCTTGACGGACGGCACCGAAGGTCGCGGCATCGGATTTACCGCCGACGGCGCCGCTGATTCCGGCCGTAAATTGTAGCGGGAAGCCGCGGGCGGACGGGTGGATGAGTTATTCCCCGCGCCGTTGCTTGCCGGTAAGCCGGATGTCGCCGGCCCCGAAACGCCGGAAGCCGCGCCGCTATCCGGCGCTCTGTTTTCCGAGCGCGAACTATTGGCTTCCTGAAGCTTCTTTAAGCACGGCTTGCAATAAACCTTGCGGCCCGGTTCGGGTTCGAAGATCACTTTGGTCTTTTTGCCGCACATCGAGCAGGTTATCTCGTGCATTTTGGATGCGTTCTGTCCGTTATTGGCGGGCGGGTTCTTAGCGGTCGATTCGCTCATTTCGCCGGTCCATTTGGCGATCTTTTCTTCAATTATCGCGCGCGGCACGCTGTAACGCTCGCGGGAAACATTGATGATTTTTTCCCGTTCAGAAACCGCCAGTTTTTCAATGGGCGGCAGCGTCTTTGCCGAAAAAGGCGCGCTGGTGATGCCATCAATCATCAGCTTCAAATAAACGTGGTATTTACCCAGATTCACAAAGTCTTCGATTAAAATATCGGGAGCGAATTCCGGTTCCAAGAACTCTGCATCTTCAGCGCCGACGCGAAAAACGATCATAGTGCCCACATTGCCGAAAACCGCATCTTTGACTTTGGTGCTTTTACCGGCGGCACCCATCTCCTCAAGTTGTCCCAGGTACTGGTTGGCCAATACGAGGTTTAAGCGGTATTTGCGCGCCTCGGACAAAATGTTGGCAAAAGACTCGGTAGCAAAATTTTGAAACTCATCAACATAAAGGTAGAAATCTTCGCGCTCCTGTTCGGATATATCCTGGCGCGACATAGCGGCAAGCTGCAGTTTGGTAATCAGCATCGCGCCAAAAAGCCGGGAACTGTCCTCGCCCACCATACCTTTGGAAATATTGACGATCAATATCTTTTTTTCGTCCATAATCTTGCGCATATCGACGCTGGATTTTACCTGGCCCAGGATATTGCGCATCAGAGGATTGGCGATAAACTGGCCGATCTTGTTCTGGATAGCGGCAGTGGATTCGCGCTCGTATTTGGGATCATAGTTGGCGTACTCGGTCAGCCAGAAAGACTTAATGATAGGATCGGTTACCCTTTCCACCACCTTGGCGCGGAAACCCGGGTCGGAGAACATGCGATTGATCGCCAAAAGCGTGGCGTTGGGATATTCCAGGAGTGCTAAAATGGTGTTATTTAAAATGTATTCCATGCGGGCCGACCACACGTCGGGCCATATCTTTTTAAAAACCGCCATCAAGCCCGCGGTAATCAGGTTGCGCTGTTCAGGATTGGAGATCTCCATTACATTAAAAGCTGTGGGATAGCCTACGTCACCCGGATTAAAGTAGATAACGTCGTTGACGCGCCAAGAAGGAACGTAATCCAAAATCTTTTCCGCAGCTTCGCCGTGCGGATCGATAAAGGCCACTCCCCGGCCAGCCTGAATGTCCTGGATAGCCATATTTTCCAGCAGATTTGATTTGCCCATCCCGGTCTTCCCAACCAGATACATGTGGCGGCGGCGGTCATCAGGCTTGATGCCGAATTTGGTATTCTTGCCGCGCCAGGTTACTTCGCCAATATAAATCAGATTGTTTTTTTCCCTTTCCATTGGATTTTTTTTCGTATTTTTTCATTTTACCCTTTTTCGAAGGCTTTGACCAACCGGTTTGAATTCCCAATTACCAGCGCCAAATCACAAACCATATCAAAATCCCGGCATTTAAAACAATTCTTTTGGCCATTACGATTTTGATCATTGGAATTTGTTTGGAATCTGAAATTTCTCGTAACCAAAAAAACGGCCCTTTCGGAAGGCCGTTTTTAGATTGGCAGATTATGAGGCGCGGCGGTTTCCCGGGCTTCGGTACGATGGATACCGGGCGTGGGAGAAACGCCGTACGACGGGAAGTGATAAAGCGTGGCCATCTCCTCAACGTTAAGCCTGATCTTGGCGCCTTCATCTCCTTTTTCCCATGGGCTGTAATACTCTACCCGGTCCCGGTAACTGCGCAAAAGATGGCGGCACTTTACATAGGCGCGGCGCGGCGCGATGTAGTTTATAAACCAGAACGGGGATTTTTTAACGCGCGTCAAGGTTTTAGTCCAAATCCAAAGCGAATTGATATCGGGATCAGTAAAATGGTTGAAATAATTATAAAAAAGGCGGTGGTTGGGCTTGAACCAAACATCCCGTTTGCCTAAATAGATATTGCGAATCGTGCAGGAAAAAATCGGCTTGGAGGATTTTCGCTCCACTTCGTCAATGGCTTTTCTTTCGCCGGTGGTCAGGCGCATTTCAGCCGGGAAAAGTTCCTGGGGTTTTTCTTCCGGAGCGGTTGCGCCGTGCACGACAAAGTCAAGCAACTCTTTCCAGAGCGGCGGCAGTTTAATTTCCTTTTCGTCAATGCGCTTGGCCAGCACGTCGCGCAAGTGCTCGCCGTCTTTAACAAATTTTTCGCCGTTAGGCAAGGCATAATAAATCGGTTTGGCGCGAATTTGGATCCACATTTGTTCGCCGGGTTTCAATTTCGCCATACCCTCCATCAGGGACGTCATAAAATCGATTTTTTCTTCTTCTTCGGCATTCTTGTTTTCTTCCTCAAACGATTTGTAGGTCGGGATTGGATAATTCGCCGGCCTTACCATCTTCCAGTCCCAGCCATGAAGATCCCATCCTTGATTTGGGATATCCATTGGAATTTGCTTGGTATAATCGGGTACCGCTTCGATTTCGGCGCCGGGAAATTGCGAATAGATCGCCGCCTCCACTTGATCGCGGTAATCGCCATGAACACGGATATAAAAATGGATCTGGCCGTCGATAGACGCCATTTCGAACGAATAGCTTGTTTGCGGCTCGCCGGTAATGTATTTTTCCCACCAATCGGGATCGTTATAGATTGCGCCGTGCAAAGCCGTAAAAACCATTTCCATGGCACGGATCGGTTTAAAAATTTCCTTGGGTATGCGAATTTCAAGCAAAGTAGGTTTATAAAGCGTGCCATACCACATTTCCCGGCGCCACCAAGTCCAATAATGTTCAAATTTTTTTTGAAAATAGAAAAACCCCGGTATCCACCACCAGTAACAGAAAAGCTTCCATAAAAATGCGATACCCTCTCCTATTTCTTGAAACACGATTGATTAATATAAACGCAAAATAAGCGTCGCAGATACGCTTTGATTATAGCTTGAGCCACCCAGAATTAAAAGATTATGCTTCCTGCACGTTCCCGCGCCAATATTTGCCTTCATTGTCGCGCGTGAAATATTTTTTGTTGCTCAAATTCATGAGCACGGTGTTTTCCTTGATCAGGCGCTGCTTCATTACGCGGCTAAGAATCTCATCTTTGGTCAAGGGCTTGTTTTCGGTCGCGAAAATATTGAGAATCACATCCTTAACGTCGCCTTCAACATATCCCCACTCGCGCAAAGCATAAATGCCGCGACCGATCAATACAAAACGCTTATCGCGAATAAGTTCGTTGTGCACGGTTTGCACCAGGCTTCCCTCAATCTTACCCGCCACATCCGTAAAATGAAGTGGCTTGCGGTTTTTTTTGAACAATAAATAGATCTTGTCCTTGATTCCCTTAGGACTAACTTCGGGCCATTCGCGCAATCCATATAAACCCTCTTTGTTTTTTTGCACACGGCGGGAAATTCCCAAGTAGGATTCGGCGATGTTCTTTTTTAATCCGCCAGCCAAAGCCAGTTCGCGCACCGCTAAAAGCTGCTTTTTGCCTTCGAGCAAGTCCTGGCAAATTTTAATGAAGCTCTTGGCGGTCTCAAGAGATTCTTTGTTTAGCGCCCAAAGGCTATTGAAGTCTTCAGTTTCGCTGGCACGGACAAAATCACCCGAAAGAGCCAGCAAGAAATACGCATGCGCTTTGTAATCGCCGCCGCCCAATTCTTCTAAAAAGGCATTTTCCTCGCGTACGCCGCCGATATTCTTCAAATACTTGGCGAACAACCTGGCGGCTTCCTTGTAACCCGAAGCTTTCTTCTTCATTTTAGCCAGGCTAACCTTTTCAATTTGCCGGACGCGCTCGCGGCAGATACTATGGCTCTTGCCAATCGATTCCAAGGTTTCGCGCTCCCCTCCTTTTAAACCAAAACGGCGTTCGATAACCTCGCGCTGTTTGGCGGGAAGCTGGGTTAAGAGCTCCTGGACAATTTCCTGATAATTAACGTTTATCATGCTTTTACGACTTTTAATTTATTTTCATTATGAAATTATTGAAAACTACAATGAATCTCCCCGGGACAAACGCTACGTGATCTTGGTTGAACCGCCTTCCGCCTTGCTCCAGGCGTCCCCCGCATACTGCGGGGAAAAATCTTCATCCCCCCCGCTTCCTCCCGATTACGGGAGGCGCCCCGCCGCAGTCGCGGCGGAAAACGCGCGGGGTATTAAGATTTGTTCAATAAACCCTTTTTTTGGTCTTTAATTATTATATAGTATTTTCAAATATTTGTCAAACAGGCCTTAAAGGCCTGTTTTGAAGCTAAAAACGGGTTGGCGGTTTATTGTCTCTGGTGCGCTACCGGGATGATTCCGCATATTTGGCGCGAAACCGCGCTAGTGCCGCGCGCTTTTTTTCCTGTCAAAATCCATCCATACCGCCAAAATCTGACTGGCCAAAAATACCGATGAATAAGTGCCGGTAATGATGCCTAAAATAAGCGCCAGCGCAAAATATTTAAGGCTGGCTCCCGCCCAAAAATAAATGGCAAAAACCGGAATGAGCGTTGCTACCGAAGTGTTTATCTGGCGGCTTAAGGTCTGGTTGACGGCGCGGTCGGCAATCTGATTAAACGGTGCCCGATGATCGCGCAACAGATTTTCACGGATGCGATCGTAAACCACAATTACATTGTTGATGGCATAGCCGACCACGGTCAGCAGGGCCGTGATAACCGGGATGGTGATCTGCACTCCGTATTGGGCGCCCAGAACCGCGAATATCCCCAGCGGCACCAAAACGTCGTGCGCCAGGATCAAAAACGAGGCTGCGCCGTACTGCCATGCCGAAACCGGTCCGGGAACATTCCTGAAGGCAACGGCAATATAGACCAGCATCGCCAGCAGGGATATCGTGATTAAAACCGACATTTTTGAGGTTAACTCCTGTCCCACCACCGGGCCGATGGATTCAAAGCTTTTTTCCTGGAAATCGCCGGTTTCCTTCAGTTTTTCAAGAATCGCGGCGTGCCGGGATTCTTCCAAAGTAATCGTGCGAATTATCAGCCCCTTTTCGCCTTCGGCGTAAATCGTAGGAACATCGCCAAGGTTTAATTCGGAAATCTTAGCCAAAACCGCCGCGTTATCCGGACGGGTATTGCTATACTCAAGGTTGATCACGCTGCCGCCGGTAAATTCAATGCCGGGCTTAAGCTTGTAAACAGCGATTGCGGCGACACTGACAGCCATTGCCACCATGGTCAAAACGATGAAGAACTTCTTGTATTTGATGAATGGAATCATGGTTTAATTCTGAAATTTATTGAAACTAGCTTCGTGAAATTAATAGAAATTTATTGTGCATTATGCGATAAGTTTCGACCGATTTCAACAAGTTCCTATTAGCTTCTGGATCAGGCGAGAGGCTTCCATAACCCGGCTGTCTTACCCAGTTTGGTTCCGGCAACAAGTCGCAGGAATGTCCGGGTCACGACGATCGCCGAATACATCGAAAGGAAGATACCCCAAATCAGGGTTGCGGCAAAGCCTTTAACGAAACTGGTTCCCAGGAAAAAAAGAATCAGCGCGACCACGATCGTGGTAAAATTTCCGTCGCGGATGGCCGGCCAAGCGCGTTTAAAGCCTTCCTCGATGCTGGCAACCAAGCTTTTGCCGTTGCCTAATTCCTCTTTCATTCGGGAGAATATCAGCACGTTGGCGTCAACGGCCATACCTACCGACAGGATGAAGCCGCCGATACCAGCCAGACTCATCGTCACGCCCATGAACTTGAATATCGCCAGCAGGACCACCCCGTAAAGCGCCAAAGCCAGCGAGGCCAGCAGACCGGGAATGCGGTAATAAAGCACCATAAAGACGATTACGATCAGAAAGCCGTAAATACCGGCTTTCACGGCTTGTTCCAGCGACACCGCGCCCAAAGTCGGACCGATTTTTTGCTGGGTTATCGGATTCCCCAATGGTACGGGCAGAGCGCCTTCATTGAGGCGTTTGACCAGCGTCTTGGCTTCCGCGATACTGGAAATACCGGTGATTTGCGCCGAACCGCCCGTGATTTTTTCGTTAACCCGGGGAGCGTAGAGATCGCCACCGTCAATCGCGTTATCGCCGTTGGTATCAATGATCGAAAGACCGTCCAGATAAATAGCCATACTCTTTCCTATATTGCGCTCGGTTACGGTTTCAAAAACTTTGGCGCCCTCATCATTGAATTTGAGCAAAACCAACGGCGCGCCGGTGTTCTGATCAAAGCTTAAAGTGGCTCTTTCCAAATATTTGCCGCTTAATTCGGTTTCTTTATAATAAGGGTTTTGCAGAGCCAGCTGGTAATCCGGTATCTGTATAATCTCTTCGGTGGATTTACCTTCGAACTCCTTGATCTTGGCAAGAATCGCATCGGTTTCTTCCTGGGCGCGAAGCTCGGAGAAACTCAACCAGGGAGTCGCGCCGATCCAGTCAATGGCGTCCTGGATGCTGTCGATGCCGGGAAGCTCCACGATCAAGCGGTCCTCTCCGGAAATCTGAATCTGGGGTTCGGCCACTCCGTAGCTGTTGATGCGCCGGTCGATGAGATCCTTAACGCCCTCCATCATGCTGGCGCGCTGGTCTTCGGCTACCGAAGAAAGATCGGCTTGATATTCCAGATGCACTCCGCCTTTAACGTCCAAACCAAGCGTGAATGGTTTTTCGGAAACATGCGGGACAGCCCATTTCAACCGGGAATTAACCTTATCGATATACGGATTCACATATTGCGGAAAACAAAATACCGCCGAAACCGCCGCCAAAACAAAAATAAATATTAGCGACCACAGATTGTTCTTTTTCATAATATATTCAAAACCGGCAAAACCGGCCAGTCCAATTTATTCGAACCCAAAATACCATAAAAAACGGTAAAAGTCCAACTTCCGATCGCAAAGGAATTCAATCGGCTAATAACAAGTCGTGGCGGAAATATTTTTCTTGAAAGGCGACCGCCCTTCCAATATCGGCTGGCTCCAAAGATAATCCGGGGGCCGCCACAACTAGTTTATCATCATCGTCATCAAGACGATGAACCACCGCCACTGCCCTGCCCCTGATTTTTTCTTGAGGTGTATCCCATCCCAAACAATAGCAATCAAGGTCTTCTCCATCGGGCATTTTTACGCCCGAAACATAACCGTAATTTACTTCGTAAACAAAACCAAACTTGGGATGCTTGCTCCCAAATTTGCGGTCAACGACAACTTCAACTTTCTTGCCCAGAAATTGCTTGGCGGTGCCCAATGACTTGGAATTATTTTTCATTTTGAAACTGCCAGTATCGCAAAATAATTAAAACATTTATCCGGCGATTCCAGATCGCCGCCATAGGCCCTACCTCCAGAACCGAGCCGCAAAAAATTTCATACGCACAGCTTATTTTTTTCCTTCCATTTTGACCGGCACCCGTCGAATAGCGTTTTAAAAAATAATTCTTGGCCGCGCGCAACATACCCCAGAATTTTTTGTCTTTGCCTTGATTTTGGCGTGTCCAGCTGACTTCGCGGCCAGTATTGCCAAGTGGTTAGGCCAGCGAAAGTTCGTGCCACGGGCCGATCAGATATTTATGAAAATCGGCGTTCATTGGATCATTTTTTAAGCTATATTGATTTTACCAGCCGAATTCGCAATACTTATCACCTTTCAAATGGCAGCCGATAGCCACTTTAACGTAGTCAACCGTATTTTCGGGCAAACGGTCCAGGTCGAACCATGACAGATCGTCGCATTTGTCGGGTTCGGTATTACTTATGTTGCCTTGCCACTTCGCGGCGGTGAAAAAAATATCCATCCGTTCGTGATCGTTGGTTTCGGCCGAACGGTGCATCAATAACGCGAATTCAAGCTCGCGAGGATCGATATCGATCCCCGCCTCTTCCTTGGCCTCGCGAATAAGCGCGGCCCGCATCGATTCGTTGCCGTTCAAATGGCCGGCGGGCAGACTGTAGCTGCCGTCCCGATACCCGGTCTGAAACCGGCGCGAAAGCAAAATTTTCCCGTCTTTTATGAGGAAAAGATAAACCGCGGGAATCAATTTAAATCTTTCGGATTGCATGGCGTGTCGGGGCAAAAAAAACAGTTAAATGCGAGTTTGCCGAGATCGCACCTCGGCGATTACGCCGAGGTACGATCTCAAAATACGGTTACGGGGTGAATATTTTTTATTTGCCGCAGCATTTCTTATATTTTTTGCCGCTGCCGCACGGACAAGGGGCATTGCGGTCAACCTTACCGTAATCGGCAGTGGGTCCGGAACTGGCGGCCACGGGAGCAGAAGCAGTTACATTCTTATTAATCGTAACGTTTAAAATATTCTGCAGAATGTTGGCTTCCACGGTATCCAAAAGGATGCGAAACTGCTTATTGGCTTCATTTTTATATTCAACCAAAGGATCCTGCTGACCGTAGGCGCGCAGACGCACCGAATCGCGCACATTGTCCATCAATTCCAAATGCTCCTGCCAGAAAAAATCGATTGTTTTGAGAGCGATGAAGCGCGCCGCGCGAACCATGGCTTCGACACCGTTTTCCTTTTCCCGTTCCAAATATTTTTCGGCCGCCTCGCCCTTGGCGGCTAATTCTGTAATATACCCGCGAACCTGTTCATCGGCCATATTCAGAATATCGACGCGTTTTTTATAGATTACCTCGCGCTGTTTATTCATCACGCTATCATAGTCCAGCAGGTGCTTGCGGGTGTCAAAATGCATACCCTCGATCTTGGTTTGGGCTTCTTCGATGCGCTTGGAAAGCATTCCCGATTCGATCGGCTGGTCCTCGGGAACCTTGAGCATATCCATAAGTTTTTTCATCTGTTCGCCGCCAAAAATGCGCAGGAGGTCGTCCTCGAGAGAGATGAAGAACTGGGTTGTACCCGGATCGCCCTGGCGGCCGCCGCGGCCCCGCAGCTGGTTGTCGATGCGGCGGGCTTCGTGGCGCTCGGTGCCAATAATAAACAAACCGCCGGCATCGCGCACCTTTTGGACGCTCTGCGGTTCGGGAGGATTGCCGCCCAAAAGAATATCGACGCCGCGGCCGGCCATATTGGTAGCGATCGTCACCGCGCCAAGGCTTCCCGCTTGGGCAATGATCTCGCCTTCGCGTTCGTGGTTCTTGGCGTTCAAAACCTCGTGTTTAATGCCCTCCCGCTCAAGAAGTTTGGTTAAATATTCATTTTTTTCCACCGAGCGGGTGCCGACCAGCACCGGCTGGCCCTTACTAGAACGATCTTTGATCTCGGCCACCACGGCGTTATATTTGGCGGTTTCGGTTTTGTAAACCCGGTCGGGCAGATCGACGCGGCTAATGGATTTGTTGGTCGGGATAGGAATCGAGTCGAGGCTGTAAACTTTATCAAATTCTTCGGCCGACGTAATGGCCGTACCGGTCATTCCCGCCAGTTTTTTGTACATTCTAAAAAGGTTTTGGAAAGTAATGGACGCCAGCGTCAGCGATTCGGGTTTTACCTGGACGCCCTCTTTAGCTTCAATGGCCTGATGCAGGCCGCCCGACCACCGCCGCCCGGGCATTAAACGACCCGTGAATTCGTCAATAATGATGACCTGGCCGTCTTTGACCACATAATCGCGGTCCGCACGGTAAAGCGCCTGGGCGCGCAGGGCCTGTTCCAGATGGTGCAGGTATTTAACGCCCTTCTCTTCATATATGTTATCCACCCCCATTATCTTTTCCACTTTGACGATGCCATTCTCGCTTAGCGTGGAGGCGCGGTCTTTTTCGTCAACTTCGTAATCTTCCTTTTCCTTCAACTGCGGAATGATACGCGCGAAATCCTGGTACCATTTGGAGCTTTCCTCGTCGGGTGCCGAAATTATGAGAGGAGTGCGGGCTTCATCGATCAAAATGGAATCAACCTCGTCGACAATTGCGTAATTTGGTTCGCGCTGAACGCGATCCTCGATGCGATAAACCATATTGTCGCGCAAATAGTCGAAACCAAACTCATTGTTGGTGCCATAAGTAATATCGGCCGCGTAAGCCTGGCGGCGGCTGCAGGGACGCAAAAAATCCTGCGACACATGGAACGAACCTAAGTTATCGCGCATGGTATCTTCGCTTTCCTGGGCTTTTTTATATTCCGGATCATAGACAAATGACTGGTCGTGGTTAATACAACCGGTCGAAAGACCCAGTGCGTGGTAAACCTGGCCCATCCAAACCGCGTCGCGGCGGGCCAGATAATCGTTGACCGTCACCAAATGCACGCCTAATCCTGATAAGGCGTTTAAATATACGGACAAGGTCGCGGTCAAAGTCTTGCCTTCGCCGGTGCGCATCTCCGCGATTTTGCCCTGGTGCAGGACAATGCCACCCATCAACTGGACGTCAAAATGCCGCTGGCCCAAATTACGCCGAGCCGCTTCGCGCACTAAGGCAAAAGCTTCGCGCATCAGGCTGTCGAGCGCCTCCCCTTTCGCCCGCCGCTCCTTGAACTCGGCGGTTTTGGCAAGCAAACCGACGTCGTCAAGCGCCTTGAACTCCGGTTCCAGGGCATTGATCGCGTCCACGTCGGGCTGGAGTTTCTTAAAGTAATTTTTATTTTCGTCGCCGAAAATTTTGGTTAAAAAAGACATATCTAATCTAAATGCTTGATTTATGATTTATGAATTATGTTTTATGAATAAATATAAAATACCGCGTTATAATTTTTAAATCACAAATCGCGGTTCATAAATCGCCGAATTTTATATTGTAGTGGAATTACAAAAAAAAGAAAGGGGTTGCGCTTCTGGCGCACCCCTTTTTAAATTGCTTTCACCTTTCCTTCGCAATGGGGGCATTTCTCATACCAACCAGGATTAAATACTTCCCGATGGCATTTATTACAAAATACCTTTTCACTACCAACCACCTCGATGGAACATTTTCATTATTTTCTATTTTTATCAAGGCGTTTGCCTTTTAGGCGGGTCAATTGGTCCTGCAGATCATCGCGAACCGCGGTGACTGCTTTTTCCAGGTCATCGGCTTCGGTGCGGGCCAAAACTTTATTGCCGTTAAAAGTAAACTGACACTGTGCCGTATAGACGTCGCCTTTTTTGTGATGCAAAGTGTCCTTGCCCGCCTCCACAATGGCTTCGGCGGCCGCCGTCAGCCCCGGCTGGTCGTCAACCTGGCAATCACGGCAGTATTTTTCTATGGAACCTATCTTCGTCTCGATGAATTCGCGCAACGTCGGGGTCATTTCGATATTTTTTGTCCGGATTATAATATTCATCTTTGACGAACCGCCGCGAAAATCTTTCCGAAACATATATGTATTGTATCGGATAAATCGGCGCGGCCGGTCAATTAAAATACCTCGAAGTACAGTTATTATATCAAAGTTTAAAAAATCCGAAATACACAAGCTCCAATTGGCGACGCCTATGGGAGCTACCGCCAATACAAATAAACTACCCCGCGGCAAAGCTCAGAGGTATTCCTTCCGCTCCGCTTACGCTGCGCGTTAGGAAGAGTAAGTTTTTAGCCTCCGCGACGCTGCGGCCGCCATTCATCCCCGCGGCAAAGCTCCGAGGTATTCTGGCAGGTAAATAAAAAAACCGGCGGCACGGTTGAGATTGCAATATAAACGCAACAACAAAAGGATATTTGTTTAGAATATTCCTTTTGTTGTTAAAGCTGCTTTAATTTTTACTTCCCTATCCGGGAAAAAAGTTTGCCAGTGCGAGAAATTACCGGTTGGAAACTCTTTTCTTGCTCTTGCGGGCTTTCAATTTATTTTCTTTTGAAGGACGAGCCTTCTTTTTTTTCGGTACTACCACCATAATTTTATGATCGTTTATTAAAGCTGGCTTTAACTGCGGTTTCACAAAAAATGTTTTGCGAAAACTACTTCCTCTTTTTCTTGGCGGCAGGCTTCTTCTTGGCAGCCTTCTTCACAGGTTTTTTTGTTGCCATTTTTTTTGCCGGACCATTTTGCGGTCCGTTATTTTTTTAAAAAAATTTTCGACCGTTGGATACTTGAAAAATTTTTTAAAAAAATTTTACAGTATCCTAATATTATTTTTTCACTTCATACAAGTTTGTCAAGTGTGGAAAACTAAAAAAAAATAACTGGGAAATATTTTTTTAAGTTAAGTATATACTTAGTATATACTAAGTATATACTTAAGTAAAATTTCGGCTTTAATAACCAAAAAACCGCAACAGCGGTTCCTTTTTTTCCGATTTATTGCACTTATCGCACGATCTCGATTTCTTCTTCCAGGTTAACGCCGAATTTTTCCTGGGCGGATTTTTTAATCAAAGAAATAATCTTTTTAACATCGGCGGCAGTCGCACCGCCCAGATTGACGATAAAATTGGCGTGTTTTTCTGAAACCTTGGCGCCGCCGACAACCCTACCTTTGAAGCCGCATTCCTCAATAATCTTACCCGCGAAAAAACCTTCGGGGTTGGCGAACACTGAACCGGCCGATGGATGGTCCAGCGGCTGGGTGGTATTTTTTTTGGCAAGATACTCTTGAATTTCGGATTCGATCTTTCGCGGATCCCCCTTGTCAAACGACAGTGCGGCCGAAACAATCACCAGATTTTTGTTGCACTTGAACGCGCTGTTGCGATATGCGAACGCACAATCGTTTTTTTGAAACAGTCTGGTTTCGATTCCGGCGGCAACAACCTGCAGAACGCGCACCTTTAAAACACTTTCCCCCACTTCATGATGAAAAGCGCCGGCGTTGCCGCGGATGGCACCGCCCACGGTCCCCGGAATCCCGGCGGCCCATTCCATTCCGGTAAGAGAATTATCACGGGTGAATTTTACCAGCGCGGCCAACGGAGTGCCGGCGCCGACAATAACAGTAGTTTTTTCCCCATTGTCGCGGGCATCGATGGAATTATTATCCATTTTTACCACCATTCCCGGGAATCCTTCATCGGAAAACAAAACATTGCTACCTCCCCCAAGAATAAAAAAGGGCAGGTTGTTTTCGCGGGCAACTTCCAAACTGGCGGCAACCTCGTCTTCGCCAGCCGCGCTAAAATAACACTTTGCCGGGCCGCCAATGCGGTAAGTGCAATGATTAGCCAATATTTCGTTTGTTTTTATAGAAGTTGATTCCATAATATGATCGTAATTCTTAATTCTACATTTTTAACGCGGAAATGAAATGCGTTTGCGCGAAGCCGCGCATGGCCTCACTCTGCAAGATTTCAGGACAAAGCCTTGGAAAACTCAAATGCGATCATTGTTTTGGAGTTTTGGCGGCAGACGCAGTGTCTATAATCTTTTCGATTTTTTCCAAGGAAGCATTTACGTTCGGGTTTGCGGAGTAAATATCTTTTGCCTGTTTTATCAGGGAATGGGCGTCTTCCAGGCGAGCCTGTTCTATTCGTGTTTGCGCCAGCTCAAGATAATATTGCTGGTTTTGGGGTGATAAATCATGGGCTTCGCTTAAAACCTCTTCGGCGAGAATAAGTTTTTTTTGGTCGATCAAGCCCCATGAGTTATAAAGCTCGGCCAGACGCAGGCGTACCTGCAGATTCAGTGGCGATTCGGCGCGGCTTTTTTCCAGTTCTTGAGCAAGGTAAGTAAAATTTTTCGCGGCGGCGCCGACGGTTAAGATTTTTAAAACTTTTTCATTTTGCATTGCCACAATCCACTGTTTGGCAAAGAAATTCCTTATCTGGTCGCGGCCTACAGGAGACGCGGCTAACGCTTTCCGGCTAAGCTCGATGCGCTGATCGCTACCATAAACGGCTTTAGCCGCGGCCACCGCGCCATAATCGGTTCGGAACGGCCCAACCACAAAAAAATAAAAACATAACATACCGGCGGCGGCAATCGCCATTTTGGACACTACCGGCAAGGGAGCTGCGTATTTAGCGGCCGGCTTTTCGGCGCCGCGCGAAATAATGAACGCCAAACAGATAAAAAACATTAAATAACTGACCACCATATCAAAAACTGTCAGGTTTTGAACAAAGTAAGCCGCAAACAACGCCGTAATTACCGAAGCTTCGGCCAGACCCTGCCCATTTTTGAAAACCGGCTGCCATAAAAGCCAGAGCGCGGCCGCAAAGATCGCCAAATAAGCAGCTAAACCGATGGCACCGGTCTCAACCAGAGTATCGACGACAACATTGTGCGCGCGATCAAACCAAATTTCGCCGGTGCATTCCGGCGATCCGATACAGGGATTAAAATAGCGCGCGAACACCAGATTGAAGTTTTCCGGGCCCCAACCAAGCAGGGGGCGTTCCACAAAGCCCTTCCAACCGATTTCCCAAACGACGAGGCGGCCCTGAACCGTAGATTGGTTGAACTTTTCGACCGCAAACCGATAAACTTGACTACCGGGCTGAAGCGCCATCGCAACCAGCACCACACCGCAGGAAGTAGCGGCGACCAATAAAAGACGGCTGGCAAGCTTAACCGCGCGGCTCTTCGAGAAAGAAAACCAAAGCAGGGAGAACAATAGCATACCCCCTACCAGCGATAATTTGGCGGCCCGGGCGCCGGTGCCAAAAATATCGGCCAAAAGGCTTGCGGCCGGTGCTTCTCCCGATCCGGCCATATACGCCAAATACCGAGTTCCCACCAGCATCAGGCTTGCCGCCATTGCCATAAAAGCGGCGGCGGCAAAGCCTTTTGTTTTATAATCATGGCGAGGGGCGGAAACAAAAAGGTAAAGCGCGAAGAAAATATTAAACAAAATATAAGTACCCCAGAAAGAATTATTGCCGATCAATCCCCCTTCATTAGCGCCGTTGCTTTTATCGAAGAATGCCGCCAGAGCAACATATGAAGCGATGGCGACGGTGGCGTAAAAAAAGCGGCGCCAATCGGTCCTTTCCATCACTGAAGCGGCTGCGAGCGTAAACGCAACGAGGTGAAAAAACATCAATATACCGCCCATGCGCTCGAACTTCGACCAAAAACTTACCAAAAAATTGGCGCCGGCGGCCGCGCTGGCAAACGATACCGCCAAAGAGGCAAGAATGGCGATAACAAGCGGGTTTTTTAGATCGGGCCGGTATTGCTTCCAGCGCCAGGCCAAAATGACCCAGGCGAAGAACACCAATTCGGCCAAGGCCATAAAATAAATGCTTTTGGGACCCACATAAGGAAAATAAAACTCCGCGTGCTTGATCAACGGCGTCAATAGCGCGGCAAATATCCCGAGTTTTATAAAATTTATTATCCCCTTATTCTCCATAACTATGCTATTTAGCTTTTGTGCAAGGTCGCACCTTGCAAGCTTGCAAGGTGCGACCTTGCACAAACTGCATCTTGCCCAACCTATTTTATGCTTTCCTATTTTGTCATCCCGCTTTCCCGCCACCAATTGCCAAATAAAACAGCAAAAACCCCGAAGAACAGCCCCAAGATTGCGGCCATAACCGCATTTAATTTAATATTGGGTTTTACCGGAGTCTCCGGCGCCGCCGACGCGCCCGCTATCGCGGTATCGGTGATTTGGGTTCTAACAAATTTAAGATTAAGAATATGTGACTCCAAATTATTAATCGCCAGATATTTTTCCGCGGAACATTCCTGGCTGGGAGCTTTAATACTTGCGGAAATGTCTTTGCTGTTGAATTCGGCGGCGGCAATTTGGCTGTCAATAAATTGACGGCGCGCCGTAGTTAATTTATTATGCTCCGCAATAATCATTTGGCCGATATTTTCAAGAAAACTTAACGCGCTCTCCCGGTCGGGCGATTCAACGGCGAGCGTAATAATATCGCTGCCAGCGGTATTGGCGGTTTTTATCGGATATATCGCGGTATCTTCTTTTTTAAGAAATTCCGAGTAGTATCCCCGATCAACCCGGTCTTTTATCTGAACAATACTTTCCACCAAAACACCCCCATCGACCGTCCCTATTTCCAGGGCCGTTTGAACACGATATATTTTGGGCATCATTAAGCTTGCGGCCAGCGCGACACCCAATGCCGCGAGGGTGCAAAATATAATAATCTTTTTTCGTTTGACTAACACATCAGCCACGTCGCGCAAGTCAATCTCATCGTAATCTTTATTTAGCGAATTTTTTTTGTTTTCCATAGTTTTATTTTAGCTTATTGTCGGTTAAAAATATTCTTAATTTAGCGAAAGAAAAGCTGGATGGTTTTGGTAATGATGGACATATCCAGCAAGAACGAACGGTTTTTGATGTAATAAAGGTCATATTCGAACTTTTCCCGGGCTTCTTTGGCGGTAGCCGATGCTTTGTAATTAATCTGTGCCCAGCCGGTAAAACCCGGGCGCACCAGATAGCGGTATTTGTAAAAAGGAATTTCCTTTTCGTAATCCGCGGCAAGCTTTTCCCATTCCGGCCGCGGCCCGACAAAGCTGATATCTCCCCTTAAGATATTAAAAAATTGCGGGAATTCGTCAACGTGAATTTTTTTGATGATCCGGCCCACGCGCGTCACTTGGTTAACGGCTTCGGCGCGAAAAACCGAATATTGGTCATCGGTGGCAGTCATCGTGCGAAACTTGTAGAGATTGAAAACCTTACCCATCTTCCCTTTCCTTTTTTGGATGTAGAATATTGGCCCTTTTGAATCCAATTTTACCGCCAGAGCCACAATCGGAAAGATAACTGCCGTTGCCGCCAAACCGAGAGCCGCAAATACCGCGTCAAAGATTCTTTTGCTGTTAACATAGCCTTGGCGCGATGTACGCCGAACGATATCCGACATCCAGATGTTATCGATCAATTCCAGAGATATTTTGCCAGCCATTTCCTCATAAACGCTTTCGATGGTTGTAACCTTAATGCCGATATCGATCCTTGATACCAAGTCTGCTAGCGCCCGGCGCGTACCCGCGGGAATGGCAAAGACAACCAAGCTTACCCGTTTTTCTTTCAGGGCGGCGATAAAATCATCTTGCCGGGTAAAAATATCTAAATTATTGAATCCTTCCAGCGCGCTGGGACGGAAAACCGCCGCTATCCGATAATTAAACCTTTCAAAATGGCCGCACGCAATCTCTTCCATTTGGGAACACCACCCAACTACCGCTACATTCTTGCCAAAATGCTCTGATCCGGCAACTTTGGCGGCAATAAACCCGCGCAACATCGCGAAAAACGAAAACAGCAGCACATCGAAGAGCAGGATCGTTTTGGGCGAGATTAACGAATGAAGATTAAGATAAAAATACACCGCTCCGGCCGCGAACGCAAAGATCGAAAATAGAAACAGGTTTTTTAAAAAAAACAGGAATTTTTTAACTAGAAAAACATCATAAAGATCGAACGCGTAAAGCAACACCAGCCAGAATAAATGAATAAACGCGAAATGGAAAAAAAATTCTCCGCTTTGCGGCCCGGGGAAAACCGAAAAATCATGATAGCGGAAAGCCAATACCAAAAACAGCGCCAGATACATTAAGGCTATATCAACAACCGCTAAAATCAGTTTGACAATTCCGCTTTGGCTCATTTTTGATGTTCGAGTTAAACCGATAATAGCATAGATTCCCCCACCTTCAACGACCTGCCCCATGAAGCTGGGTCTCGCAAAGCTCGGATTATCGCCGGAATCAAGGCGCCAGTTTACAAATATAACCGCCTGCTTGGGGGTTTTACGGGTTTATCAATAAATTGTGATAATACCTTTCGACGAATTCATAGATCACGATATCTGGTTTTTCTTTATCGATAACTTCAAAATCAATTTTAGCATCCTTCACAGAGATAACTTCCCCGAATGATTGCGATAAATAATAAACTAATTTTTCCGCGAAGGAATCGCCAATAATTGCGAGCTTGCGATAATTTTTATTGGCTTCTATGCCATTTGAGCAGCCGCTACCGGGAATCGCGTAGCTCATCTCATAATCTTTCATTTTTCCCTGATTATTGATATATATTGCCAAATCGCCAAATCCTTTATTCTCGGCCACGCCAATAACCGTATCCATACATTCGCACGCATAATCGTTACCTTTGCCGGAAACAAGATGAGGCCTTATTTCATTGAAGGCGACCCAGGCTCCTAAATTATTCCAATGAGTGTCGGTCAAATAATATAACGGATACGAATAGTTATTTTTAGCTCGCAATAACGACGACCGCAAGTCTATGTAATTTATGGCGGTTTCATCCGCTATTTTGCCAATTTGATCCGCGGCTGTCGTTAATCCTCTATTTCCGCTGATATAATCCGGCAAAAATTCAGAATAAATAGTATGCTTATTTGGCGCCATCACAATAATAAAATTTATATTTCTTTTCGCAAATTCATTCTCTAATATTAATAGGTTATTTCTTATTAACGCCAATTGATTGTGGTCAAAATTGGCTTTCCCGTAGAAATCTTTTAAGCTTGCTCCATCCGTAGGCGAATCATAAAAAAGCCAGCCTTCTTTTCCAATAATCACATCATTCCTTGGGCTTACGTTAAAAACCTTCAAATTAATTTCGGAATTGAGTTTGACCATATACGACCTAAAACCATAATGGTCATTAAAAAACAATTCGTACGCCCTTAAATAATCATCCCAATGCCTTACATCATTTAAGCTGGCAAAACTGGGCATTTCCGCCAGCCTTCTGCCTTCGCTCAAGTTTAATTCCTCAAGCCAGCCAAAAATCATTTGAAGTAAAGGCAAAAATAATATGGCGACGAAAATAAAAATAAAGCGCGCGTTATTATTTTTAATCTTAGTGATTATACTCGACATTTGAATTCCTAAAAATTGAAGTAAATAAACGGACTATAAGTGGCCCCGGATAAAAAAATCAAACATACAACAAATAACAATAGAAGCAGACACATTTTAAACTCTTGCGCAACGCCGCCAAGAACCGCCCGGTCAGCTATTTTGACTTTTTGGGCGGCCGCCTTTAATACTTGGCCGATCGGGATGCAGAAAATAATGCCTAAAAGTAAAGAAGCCAGTCCTTTAGCGTTCATAAGCCCCGGCGTGATCGCAATACTAAGCCCGCTCAATCCGAACATGTTCTTAAAAATATTCAGCGCCTGGAAAAAAGAATCCGCCCGAAAAAATACCCAGCCAATCATCACAACAACGAGCATATAAAAACGCTGAAATGCCGCGTTTCTTCGATCCATAAATTTACCGAAGGGCGACCGCTCCAAAACGAGAAAAATCCCATGCCAACCGCCCCAGATGACAAACAGCCAGCTTGCCCCGTGCCATAAGCCGCAAAGCAGAAAAACAGCCATGAGATTCAAATAAGTTCTAATTCTCCCCTTCCGATTTCCGCCGAGCGGGATATATAGATAATCCCTAAACCAAGACGACAACGAGATATGCCATCGGCGCCAAAACTCCCTTATTGATCGCGAGATATAAGGATAATTAAAATTTTCTAAAAAATTAAACCCCATCATCTTGCCAAGACCAATTGCCATATCGGAATATCCGGAAAAATCAAAATAAATTTGAATCATATAGCAAATCATCCCCAGCCAGGCGACCCCAAACGACAGTTCATCCGGCCGCATATTAAAAAAATTGTCGGCAATAATTCCTACGTTATCGGCAATAAGCACCTTCTTGGAAAGGCCGATTATGAATCTTTCGATCCCGCGGGCAAAATTCCGGCACGTTATTGCCCGATCCTTTACCGTTCCGGCAATATCCGCATACCTCACGATCGGACCCATGATCAATTTCGGGAAAAGCGCCGCATACATCGAAAAATCAATGACATTTTTCTGTGCGGCAACTTTTCTTCTGTATACGTCAACCACATACGATATGAGCGAGAAAATAAAAAAAGATATTCCCAGAGGGGTATGGCCCGCCCCACCAAAATGAAAAAATGACAGGTTAGATAAGCTCGCCAGTATGAAATTAGAATATTTAAAAAACGCCAGCAACGCGACATTGAAAATGATCGCCGCAATTAAAATATTTCTTGAAATAATTTCTCCGGGGGCTGTTTTTTGGGAACGGTATTTTTCTATAGACAAGCCAAATATATAGTTCGCAATAATACACAGAGCCAATACCATAACGGACCTATTCCCATCCCAAAAATAGAAAACCATGCTTGCCATAACAATCAAAAAATTCCTCCATTCCTTTTTGGCGGTAAAATATGCAAGCAAAAAAAGCGGTAAAAATAAAAATATGAAAAATACCGAATTAAAAACCATTATCAGCAAATTTTATGCGGTTTTTTGGATCCGATAATTTTTTCCTTGCGAAATACATTGGACAAAAATTTTACCCAAAACGCCGCCCAGACTCCGCCGTAATACATCCAATTAAAAACAAAAAATGTTTTTTTGGCAAGATAGCGGTGATAAAAAATACAAGCTCCATTATGGAAATACCACATATTCCGCAAAGCATGCAACTGCGCGCCACCGACTCCGCCGTAATGCATAATCTTGGACTGCGGCACGTAAAAAATCTTATATCCAAGAGATTTTATCCGAAAGCACAGATCGGTATCATCCCAATACATGATGTATTTTTCATCCATTCCGGCTAATTTTTTCCAAATATCGCGCCTCACCAGCAGCGCCGCGCCGCTTAGCTGGTCGACTTCACATATTTGGTCGTCAGGTTTCTCCAGGCAAAAATAGCCGCCGGTTATCTTTTTCCATTTCCGCGAATTGGGAAAAAATTTCCATAAGCCGGAATAATAAAAAAAAGAATTACGAAATGTAGGCCAGCCCCGCTTGCACTGGCGTTGCATAGTCATATCAGAATTCAAGATCTGCGGACCACAAGCGCCGGCTTGAGAATTTTTATCCATAAATTCAACCAATTTGGAAATATTTTTATCCAAAACGAGCGTGTCGGGATTCAGTAATAAAACATATTCCCCATGAGCGCTTTTTACCGCCTCATTGTTCGCGGCGGCAAAACCGATATTATTACCATTTTTAACAATAATTATCCCCGGGAATTCATTTTTTATCGTTTCGACACTCCCATCTGTCGATCCGTTATCGGAAACAATAACTTCAAAATCGATATTTTTAACCTTGCTAAAAACCGAAGATAAACACTCTCTGATAATATTGCCGCCATTATAATTTACTATGACAATAGATAGCTTAACCATTTTTTAATAATGTGATGTATTGTTTAACCCACTCTTTCGGAGACGGATATTTTTGAAATTGATCTGCGCTTTTTCTTGAACACCTCCCCCATTCTTCACGATCGCTGACTAATATAATTAGTTTTGAGAAAGCATCGTCGATATTGTTTGCGGAATAATACAAAGCAGCTTCTCCACAAACATCGCGGGCATATGCCAAATCCGGAGCAATTATCGGCAGCTTGAATGCCATTGCTTCTATCAGGGGTATACCAAATGTTTCAGAATTTGACGGGAAAAACAACCCCAAGCTTTCGCGGTAATAATCGCAAAGTTTTGCGTTTGGTAATTCGCCCAAATTAATAATAATTTCATCCAATTTGGCATTTTTTATTGCATTTATATATTCCTTGGCATTAGAATTAAGATCCTCATCTACTGTAACATAAAATTTAACCCCACTTTTCGTTAATTCGTTATGGTATTTTTTGCCCAAATCAAAAATGAACCTATGGTTTTTGTGTAATGCATATCTACTGGGATAAAAAAAGAAATCTTTTTTATTGATCCCGTTATCTTTGGTGTTTTTATTTTCCAAATAGGCGGAATACAGTCCCTGGTTGATTGGATTTTTGACAACAACAACCCTATCCTCCGGAATTTGATATTTCTTGCATATTTGTTCTCGAATATTTGCGCCTTCCACAACAATAAGATCGCTTTTCCGGGCAGTTATTTGAAAAATATTTCTTTTTATTTTCTCAATAATCTTCTGGATTGGTGGCAGCTTCTCAAGAAGAGCGTCATCCACCAAATAAGGATGATGCGCAAGGACAATTTTCCGAATCGAGCCAAAAGGAACGGGCGCTAAAGAGCCGAAGCAAAGCACCGCATTGGGCCGTTTTATAAAAACGATCAACGGAAATATGAAAAAATTATAGATAAATAATGCTATCAGCTTGCTAAACCCGGGGAAATAAGGCAGAAATATCACTTTTATTCTTGGAGGCAGCCCCAAAGATAGTTTTTTATAAAAATCCAATCCGGGCAGAATAACAAGAAAGTTATCCGTTGTTTTGTTTTCGGTCAAAACCGAAATAAATGTTTCCGTCAAGTTCCGAGGTCCAGCGGCGACCTGGTTGTAAAAACTCAAAATGTATTTCATTGTCCGGTTAAATTAATTTGCTTTTTAAAAATAATCGGCAGCGCCGCAATCAATGAAATAATAAACCAAATATAAGAAAAATTATAGCCGGGAACAAAAAACCAAAAGACCACTATCGACGCGAACGCAAGTCCAAGCGATTCGGCAAAATAGATTTCATCTCGATTCCCGAGCAAGACTGATAGTTTCAGGGAATTGAAAATTTTCAAACAAATGAAAGATATGAAGGCAAGAAACGCAACGATACCGACAATACCGGTTTCAACAAGCAATCTAATATAAAAATTGTGGACCACCAAATGATTAAACGCGAGATTATCATAGCCCCGAACAGCCTGATCAAAAGCTCCGAATCCTATGCCAAAAAACGGGTTACCGGAAAAAATATCGAAGGCCAATTTTAACGATGAAAGCCTTTCGAAATATGACAAATCGGTAAACGCCAGCGACAAAAAACCGTTTTCTACAATCACCAGCGCGACCATAAACGCCGACATCAAAGCCGCTACATACGCATATTTTATTTTGACGGGTATGCGATGAATCAGAGGGCAAAGCAAAACTATAACTGCCAATCCGGCCCATCCGGTACGCCCGAATGTCAGAAAGAAGGAGGCTAGAAGCGCCAAAAATGTTATCTTTTTGAGAAAAAATTTAGTCGGATGAAAAAAATACGGCAGCAAAAAGGACATCGGTATCAGGAGGAATGCCGCCCAATAACCCGGTTCGGGCGCGGTACCCGTAACCCGATGGGTGCCGGACCAACCTTCAATTCCAGTGCCTCGATAAATATTGTATATATTGGCGTTACGAAAGAGATCCAGCGGCGGCAAAAAAGTCAAATAGTAGCTGATGTATTGATAAAAAGTAAACAATGACAGAATAAACGATACGGCGACCAATAAGCTTATTAATTTTTTGGCATCATCAAATTTTTTCTCCTTAAAAACCACCCAAAGAACCGGTAAGTGGAGGAGCATTATTATAATGTTTAAAATTTGAGTAAAATTTTTCCCAAAAACCGCCCCATTGAACAAAAAAACCGCAGCAATCGAAAAAATCAACGCCAAAACCCATACATAAACGACGCGGGGCATATAAAACGAACTTATGATTTTTTTAAAATTTACGATACCGAGCAGAAAAATCAGAAACCAAGATAAAATAATACTCTTCCCACAAAAAGAAAATACCGAAAAGGCGGTAAAAGGAAGAGAGATAACAAACAGATACATTAAGCAATTATTTATTGTTTTAAATGACATTTTAGAAATTAATTCTCTCGTTATCCGACAAATAGCTGCTGACCGTCAAATACCAGCGCCACTCCCGTCTTTCGCGCCGATTCGGATAAACACGCTGGCCGGCTTGAACAAACACGTTATCCGACAGAACGATCTTTTTTTGTTTTGCGGCGCGCGCTTAAATCAGCCGCTAATTCCCCCATTATGCATACGATGTCAAATTTCGTTAAGTTTTTCGCAACATTAACGATTTTCATCAGAATTTTAACCCAGCTTGTCAGAAGGAACACCAATAATACCCTGTTTCCGCCGTGATGATATTTTTTATAAAAATTTGTCTTATCTTTTTCATATATTTCCGTTCCGCAACGCTCTCTCCTGTTTCCGAAAATTTTGTCCACCAAACGCAACTGCGCCAAGACAAAACACACAATATCGTCGAAACCAAAACCAATAAAGCGATAGTATCCCCTTTCGACGATCAAATCCAGGCTTTCATTTAATCTTGAATATATCGACAGCCGGTTGTGCGTTCTATTTCCGAAATTATCGTCAAAAATAATGTTTGTGTTTTCGGTCAACAAATAGTCGGCTCCTCCCGCGTTTGCGGCGTTTTTATCGCCTATGCCAATTATGAAGTCCTGATCGCCGACAATATTATACTTTTTGTCGAATCTAATATTATTTTCTTTAATAAAACCAAGCTTAATAATAAAAGATTGCAATGGCCCGAACGGCAAAGATCCTGATAAAATCATCGCATTCCTCAATGTGTGTTTAAAATTTTTCCTCTTGAAGCCTGCCCTTTTTCCCTTAATACAGGCATAGCCCAACCCACCACGGCAAACAACATCCGATTTAGCAAGAATGATCCCCGTTTCCCGCATTTTATCAATAGACGCGGCAATATTGTTCGTCTTGAAAATCTCTTCCGTGGGAAACAAGAACATTATATATTCCCCCCGCGCCAAATCCAAACACCGGTTCCAGTTGCCTATCCTTCCGATATTCGCCTTATTAACGACCAATTTTATATTGTTAAATTTCTTTTCTAAAGATTCCACTATATCTACCGATTTATCTTCGGACGCATTGTCCACCACCAGAATCTCGAATTCATCAGTCCCTAAACCAACGTGCTGGCATGACGTAATGGCCCTTATAATGTTTTCCGCTCCATTATAATTGGGAATGGCAATTGTCAGAACTATGTTTCTCATATTCACCTGCTCTTATTTATTGCCTCGTTCAACCTCTGCATCCCGATCGAATACATCACCAACTGGCGTTCGAAATAATCATTATGTATGGGAAGCATAGAGAGAAAAAGCAGACCCTCTATGAATTTGATCTGTTCCGGGTCCCAATACTTGCCGATTTTTGAATCGAAATATTTGGACAAAAAAAGGTGTTTTTCCTGGTCAAAAATTTGGTAATCTATACTATTTCCTTCCAATCGGGCATTAAACAAATTATTGGTGATGAAATCATATTGGCCAGTGATGGAATGCCTTAGTTTCGCCACGTCATATTTTATATCGCCAAAGCAGCTATTTCCCCATACGCCCCGGGGATCGATAATTCTTACAATCCCATTTTTGGTATCGTAAAGGATATTGGAAAAGCAAAAGTCCCCATGGATAAGGCAATTGTCATCTTTTGAATACAGGCCCTTTATCCTGGAAATTATTTTTTCCTTGAGGCCGTCGAAGTTTATGTATTCTTTTTTATTGATAATTACCGTTTCGTATCGGAAAATTTCCTTGAATTTGGGATTCATTTCGACCAAGCCGATGATTCTGCTTTCCAATTTTCCCCAATAAATATCGAAATATTCATCTTGGGAAACATATCCTTTCTTCCGATGAAAGAGTTTCATGATAATCATGACCCGTTCGATAATGTTTTGCCAAACAAAATCATGCAAATCTCCAAAAACATAAAGCTCCGACAAAGTGGGATAGCCGTAATACTCCAGGGTCAGGAAAGGTTTATCGCCCACCGCGAAATCGATTACCCGCGGCGCCAAAACCTGCAGATCTTGCGGAAGAGAAAGATACCATTTTATTTCGTTGTTGAATTTTGTTTTGTCCTTACTTTTTTTAGTGATTATGTTTAAAACATCGTCGTATTCCAAAAAATTGAAATACCGCGATTGATACTGGATGAATTTCTTCGCAGACGGATAATATTTATCCAAATGGCCGAAATCAAACCAGTGCTTGTAATCAATCAATTTTATCGGTTTTCTGTCATTATATTTATCCAATATCTCGCTGATTTCAATATTATTCTTTTCGGAAATTTTCCGGGCAATTTTCTTGAGCAACAAGGTATCGGTAAAAAAATACA
Source organism: uncultured Candidatus Saccharibacteria bacterium (assembly GCA_964470995.1). Lineage (GTDB taxonomy): Bacteria > Patescibacteriota > Minisyncoccia > Minisyncoccales > UBA5738 > UBA5738. The sequence goes on along the minus strand of CAYYEP010000003.1, from coordinate 52,609 downwards.
CGCCAATAATCAAACTTAAATTTTTACCGTTTATTTTCGGATCAATAACTTTTACTTTATCGAAAATATTTTTCAGAAACCCTCCTTCTTCGTGGGCTAGCGCCCACCGATAAGATTCTTCCCGCTTAAAATCCCCGGAGACAAGGATAGAATCATTGCAATATTTTAAATTTAATTTATCGTAAATAAGCGTATCACCCAGCGTGACCAATAGCCTCCCCGAATCCACAGATTCAAGGCCTTTAATAAATGAATTACCCGGTTTTTTTGTTTGGTCAACATCAACGAATTCGATGGTTGCCCTTTTCCCAAAATTACTCTTAACAAAGTATTCTATTTTTTCCTTTTTATAACCGACACAGATAACGAATTTATCAAAACCGTCGTTGATAAATCTTTCAAGAGTCCAAAAAATAGCCGGCCGGTTATTGACCGGCACCAGGGCGGACGGCAATTCGCCAAAGACGGAAGCCAATTCACTGGAAATTTTGCTGCCCGTCAGAATCATTATTGTTGTATCTTTTTGCATAAGGATATCGGCGGCCAGTTAGCTCGATATTTGCAACCGGCGCCGGCCGGTTATTTTTCGCCCTCTTTCAAATAATTTTTAGCGAAGCAATCCATATCTTCCGGAGTCCCTAAAGACCAGAACTCTTCGGCGGTATCAATAATATATTTTTTCTTTTGCTTTATAAGGATATTATAAAGAGGCGCAATATAGAATTCGCCGTTAGTTTTTATGTTATTTTTTATCGCGTATTCGGCCGCACCAACAAAATCTTTTCCTTCAGTAAAAATGTACAGTCCGGTTGAAGCGATATTGGAGATCGGCTTTTTTTCGGCTGTACGGGTTACAAACCCCTTTTTGTTTATTTTCGCAAAACTCAATTTTGGATCGCTGCCGTTAAATCCCCCCCATATCCCGTCAATTTTCTGATTTCTCGCGCTTATCAACCGCTGCCTCAATCTCGATGAACGAAAATAGCTATCTATATTATAAATCACCAACGGGGTGGAATTGTTGATATGTTTTTTTGCCGCCAAGACGGTTTCCGCCTGTCCCCGAGTCAATTTTTTAATGAAAATAATCTCGTATTTATCATTTAAGAAATGATAATGGGTGCTTATCGCTTTTTTTATAAATTTGGACACGCCGTATTTCGCCTCGTGCTCTTGCAGACATATAAACACCAATTTATTCGCAAGGTCCAAGGGTATGCCTTTTAACGCCCATTCAAACAAGCTTTCCGGCCCGGCTTTAACCATATATTTCGGGGTTTTGTATCCAGCCTTCGCAAATCTTTCTCCCTTCCCCGCCATTGGGATCACAAAATTAGGCATCAGCGATCTTATATCGTTTTTTAATCTTTCCGGCGTAGAATAAACAACGTTCATATCGTCAATGTATATGTCCGCATAAGGTTTGCCAAAAAGCAATTCATCAAACGGCACATCGTGCCGTTTAAGCCATTCTGTTGTTGCGCCCCCTATCTTTGCAATAACTTTCTCCACGTCGCCGCCGCAAGTCCTCATATGCCGCGCCGTGTTGATAATAATGTAATGGCCGCCAACTTTTAGGTCCCTTATTATCTTTACGACACCTGGGTTCGGTGCCAAGTCCGCATACTTTTGGTCCGGCTCCTTTAACGGACAAATTACACCGTCAAGATCAAAAACGATCCTCATAGTTTTTTAGTAAAATTAAAAGACAAGTAATCTATACCCTTTTTCTTCAAAAAAACAAACATGGAAGCGGTAATTGCTATTTCACTTACCAACCAGCCTATAGCCGCTCCGACGTGGTTAAAAATCGGAGACAACGCCACGACCAATAGAATATTTATAATACTACCCATTAAGATGATATTTGAAAAGGATTTTTCGTAACCGAAGGGTATCATTGTCTGCATTCCGGCGATATCGTTGGTAACCAGCAAAAAAATAATCGCCGACAATATTTTAAGAACTATAATCGACCCGGAAAATTCCGATCCGAAAACAATATTAACGATAAGAGGGCAAAAGACAAACAGCGCCAAAGAAATTGCTCCGCCCAGCACCATATTGAACCGCAGGATTTTTTTTAACAGATCTATTGATTCTTTCTTTGACTTTTTTACCAATTGACTGATAAAAGGGAACAATGTGCCGCTTATCGGAGAGACAAAACACAGCAATCCCTTGACCACTTTTTCCGCGGCACTGTAATAACCGACAAACACATCGGGAGAGAACAAACCCAGAAGAAAAGCATTGCTTCCGGAAACAAGGCTAATCGAAACATTAGACGCGAAAAAATACCAGCTGTCTTTTATTTGATATCTGAGAGCATTAATGCTTGGCAGCTTGAATTTCACACCAAAATTCCGGAATACTAACACTACGCTAATGATACCGGCAACCAGATAGCCTAGCGAGTTTATTAGCGGAACGAGAGGATAATCATTGGCATTTGTGACAACAACAAATACGCAAACCGTAAAAATCAGTTTTGAGACAACATTGATCAATGTGATATATTTCATTTTTTCCATCCCCTGGAAAAACCAAACCGGAAACATCACGCTGCCCACAACCGTTCCGAACGCATAGATATAGACAATCCAGTCGTCATGGAACCTTGGCACTAAAAACAACAATAAAATGAGAACGGCGAAACTGATGAGGCAAAACAAAGATTTAATCACAATGACCGATGAAAAAATTTCCGATACCCTGATTTTATTGTTTCTTTCCACTGAAATCGCCCTAGTTGCCGAAAGATTGAACCCATAATCCGTGAATATCAGGAAATAATTGATAAATGCCTGAATAAAAGCAACAAGACCGTAATTTGACGGCCCTAAAACCCTAACCAAATAAGGCAACGTTAACAGCGGCAATATATAATTAGCCGCCTGCAGGATTGAGAGTGAAAAAAAATTCCCCGAAAGCCTTTTCCTTGTCGGGCTGCCAAAGAACATACCCGTCCAAAATTTTGGCGCCAGATGCTCTTTTTTGATAATAGCTTTCATACATTTACTCCCGAAAACAAGTACTCGTTTGGGGCTTACTCATTAATAACGGTGCCCGCGATGCCGGGATAAATCGTTATTCTTTGCGGGTTTTTCCGGCGAAACGAGAATCACCCACCCTTATTTGGTTTTTATGTCTTTCAAAACTATTTCCGTCGCGTCGCCAAACGCAAAAAACCATTCTATCATTCTGTTGCGGCAATAACCGCCGTGAAAGCAACCCGACTTGAGCTTGGCCGCGTTAATTTCTGGGGTCGATTATTCGTTTAAACGGAAGGATGACGCTAAGCAATTTCGCCGTTTAGATTTTGACAAATTTTACTACTTTCCCTTGATAGTCCAAACATCACCGAATGTATCGGGCGAAATCCGGTACTCGTCTGGTTTTTCTTTGTTGTATACTTCCGACCCGGTCGAAACCATAATAGTATCATCCTCTAACGACATCCAACCATGATAAACCCCCGGCGGCACTATAATCATTTTAGGTGTTTTTTCGGAAATCACGAGCGTTTCGATTTGTTTGTAAGTCTTGCTGTCCTTGCGGTCATCGGAAAATACGAATTTGGCTGAACCCTTTACAATACAAAAGTAATCCCATAATACATCGTGCTTGTGAAACGCGCGAATCAATCCGCGCACAGGATCACCAACGATGTAAACTTGGCCAAACTTGGGTATATCATAATTATGTACAATTTCAAAAAGATAACCGCGATCATCAAAATTAACATTTAAACTCGCAACATCCAAACCGTCAATCTTTGTTTTTTTTGTTTCTGCCATATTATTATTGTTAGTTTTACTTATATAACCTTTATCTTCTAGATATTTCTTTAGAGCCGTCTCCCAATCGCTCATTAAATCCAAGCCTATTTCCTTTAGGCGCTTGTTTTCTAGCACGGAATATTTTGGCCGACGAGCTAATGTGGGCAATTCCAAGGAGCTTATCGGTAAACATTCAACTTTTTCGTTTGTCAGCTCGAATATCTTTTTTGCAAAATCAAACCATGAACATTGGCCCTGCGAAGTCATATGGAACAAGCCATATTTATCGGTTTTTATTAAGGCAGCGATATTTTCGGCCAACTCCCGGGTTGAAGTAGGCGTAGTAAATTCATCATTCTTAACTTTGACCAGGCCTTTCTCACGGCCTAACCTTAGCATCGTTTCAACAAAATTCCCCCCCTTGCCTTTGGCTCCCGCGACCCCAAAAAGCCCAGCTGGACGGATAATGAAATATTTCTCCATACCGTAACGAATAAAATTCTCACCGGCTAACTTGGAAACACCGTAAACATTCACCGGTTCGGGAATATCATCCTCGGAGTAGGGTTTATTTCTTTTTTCATCCAAACCAAAAACATAATCGGTACTAATGTGCACCAAAGTAACTCCGGTTTCCTTGCATACAATTACTAAATTTTTAACCGCATCAGTATTAAGCAAAAAACTTCTGGCAGGGTTTTTTTCGCAGTCATCAACTTGGTGAAATGCTGCGGTATTAATCACAATATCTGGCTTATTGTTTTTAATATAATCTGCTACTTGTCTAAAATTCGCGACATCAAACTCCTCTAATGAGGGTTTCAGGAGTTCGCTGCAAATTAATGATTTAACCAGATCTGAACCAAGTTGCCCATCAGCGCCAACAATAAGTATTTTTTTGTTTATCATCGTTTCTATTACATCTGCTTCCTCTCCAACAGATGAATTTGCCATTTGTCGTTGTAAAATAGCGGATTTACCGCGTCTTGCGGATTTTTTTCCAAATTATCCCATATTTCCATAACTGCGTCTTCCATAGTGCGCACCGGTTTGTAATTGAATTTTTTTACAAATAACGTATTGTCGGCCTTATAGTTCCGCGTAATACCAATTTCCTGTGTATCGATATCGATATCTATATTTTTCTTTTCTTTAATAACTGCTTGCATTCTTTTGGCCAATTCTCCGATATTCCAATTTTCATTGCAAATATTGAAGATTTTCCCACCTATAGATTCCAACGGCAGTTCCAATGCCTTAACATAAGCCGCCGAAACATCACGGATATCCGCTAAGGGCCGCCATAGCCGCCCCCCGGAATTAACCGTAAGACGGCGCTTGGAAAACGCATCCTTGGTGAACGAGTTTACTACCAAGTCGTAACGCATACGCGGCGACAATCCATAGATTGTGCCCTTACGGAAGATTACCGGTTGAAAATTTTCATCAGCCAGTTCCAGAATTGCCTGCTCGGCAGCTCTTTTAGACAAAGAATATGGAGAAATCGGATTGACTGCATTTGCTTCGGTATAATTATTAGGCTCCAGCGTCGTGTCATAGGTAAAATAAACCGAGCAAGAGGAGGCGAAAACAAAATGTTTAACGCCTGCGGTTTTGGCCAATACAGCAATCTTTTCAGTGGCAATGTGATTTAAGAGGTCGGTAAACCGCGGGTTATATTGGGATGTTGGTTCAGTTGAAATTCCGGCCAGATGTATAACGCCCCAAATGCCATCCATAATCTCCGGTCCAACCTTGCGCACGTCGTCCCAGCGTAAATCGATCTGATTGCGCAAATCTCGCAGCGAAGCGTCTGTGAAAATCAGGTTATCGAGAACTCGTACATCGTAACCATGCGATAATAAATCTCTAACAACTACATTTCCAACATAACCAGCCCCTCCCGTTACAAGCACTTTTTTATTTGCCATAATGTAATGTTTGGTTAATCAGTCAGATTACAATATTTTCACCAGATTTCAAGCCTGAATCAACTGATTAATGACCCTGCGGGTCGAGGCGCCGACGTAGCCGGTACCATTAGCCAGGCCGAGCGGCGTAAGGATCTGCGAGGCATATTTTTCCTGGAAGCGGGCGACTGCGGTGCGGGTGTAGGAAGAAAAACTGCCGGTCACTGTTCCCTGCGGATAGATTTGCCCCTCTTGGGCGGCCAGAAATTCCTGCAGACATCTAACTTGGTTGTAATTTTCGACGCCGTAATACAAATCGGCAGTGATTGCCGAGCAAGAATAGGCGCCGACAGCTTTGGCGGTGCCCGCGACCGCCTGGGATTGGTTCAATCTGGATGCCAGCAGGGTCTGCAAGCGAATGATTTCGCTTTTAAGATATTCTATCTGCTCGGCAAGCCTTTGAATAAGTTCCGGGTCATCGCCGGAGGCAGTACCAGCCGCCGGAGCCGCTACCGCGATCTTAAAGCTGTAGGAAACCGAGCTGGCGGTCATATTGTTGAAACCCGCGGCTTTCCCCGTTGCGAAGGGCATTAGGGTCAGCGAGGCGTATTGCGTGCCAAATTGAGGCAGTTTCAAGGTCGCCTTACCGTTGCTATCCAATTTTAAATCCTCAACGATACATTCCCCACCCACGGCGTAGCATAAAAGGTACGGAATAATGAATTTCGACGAAGAGTTAGCGGTGATATCCAGCGTCAAATCGCCTCCCCCGCCCACGATCTTTTGCCAGTTGCCGGCAAAATAGGAAGTATTATACATAACCGAAAGCGATGCTTGTTCCGAAGTAGGCAGGTAATTTATCTTAGGCGCAACCTTAAAATTGGCCAAAGCCGGGTATTTGTAGCAATATTGCGGCCCAAGGCCGCAATCGTTGGCGGTGAGCGCCACAACCCAGTTGCGGAAAATCTGTTTGAAATCGATATTCTTGCCGTTTTTACCCAAAGCGTAATTGATGGCGGCGATGCCGATTTTATCGGTTTGCATTGAATCGGTCAGAATACCGGTTCCGTACTGATCAACGATATATTGAACAAACAGATGCGCCGCGCCATAATTGGATGACTTATTGAGCCATTCCACCAGGCTTTTGGAAGAATCGGCAGAAAATGATTTAACCCGCTGCTCGAAATTGCTACCCGAATAAACGGCATCATAGCCTAAGAGCGTAGACGAATATTCGGCGCGCGCTTCGTTAAGCCATATATCTTCGGTCACGTCGCGCAGACGGTCTTTTTGGTTGAAGGTGATCAAGTGGGTGAATTCGTGCGCCAGATAGGCCTTGGCCAGCGATGCATTGATGAAGCGCGTGTTCATATAGACCATTTCGCGCTCATTGGAAGTGGTTACCAAATCTTTTTTGTAGCCATCGCCGGTATTGATGTACCCGCCGGCATCCTTAACCATCGGATGCACCAGCACTGTAACTTTACCATCACGATTTACGTCGGGATTGACATCACTGCCATAAACCGAGGTTAATCTGGGATAGATGGTTTTGGCAAATTCCATATCCAGAGATTCGAACGATTTGTTGTATTTCGATTTTTCGCCGGAGCCGAGGCCATTCCACCACGAGTCGTCCACGTAAAAATAAAGCTTGTTGCCCGAATAAACCAAAGTGGCGGCCAGCTTGGCGCGGCTGGCGGCATCGTAGGATTTATCGATATTAAAGGTCTTTTGGGCGCCATAGTTATCGGCACGCGCGAAAAGCGGCGCCAATGCCAGCGTTAAAGCAAAAATCCCCGCCATCAGGGCTATTTTTTTAAATCTTAAACCGCAAAATAACCTATGTTCCATAGTTAAAGCCAATACTTTATATATAGTATAAATCCCGCCAAAATACAAAACCGGACCTCCCTGCCCGTTGGAATATGAAAGTAAAATGCGAAGGCTTGACCGCCGCGCCTTTATTGCTCGCGGCAAAAAAACCAGATTTTTCGGTTTTTGGACACGATTAACTATTTGACCGGTTTGGGATCGCTCACGCCATTGGGATCACAGCTCACCAAAATAACATCCCCTCCTCCCGACCATAACCAATATCTTCCCGATGAAGTTCTTATTTCTCCATAATTTCCCTCTTTAAAATTAATTTTTTGAGCCGCGTTAACTACAATTCCTTTTTGATGATCCCAAATTGGTAATTTATTAATTTCACCAATATAAATAGTTTCATTATATTGTTCGGGTGTCATTATTCCTGCGTGATCGAATTTTTGCGATTTAACATAGAATGTGCCACCGTTAGTGGTAAATTCTGACACCTCTTTACCAACATAGGGATTCCCTAATTCTATTATTGTTGCATTATTGCACGGTATTATTTCCAACCCAAGGTCTTTATTGACATTAATTTTATCCTTTTGGAATGGAACGATACCTTCGCTTGATAGAATATCTATAATTGCAAACATGAAAGTTACCCCTATTAGAATAAGTATTACTATTATTTTTTTCCCCATTTTTGTTTTATTTTACCACACAAAGCGTTCCCATCCCCTCCACCATTCGCTCATCCATTTATCGTTTTGTTCTCTGGTATCAAATCTCAATAAATTGCCGTTTTTACTCAATTGTTTTTTGTCTTCACCATATAAACTGCCAGTTTCTCCGCTTGGCGTTAACGGCAAATTCAAGGATATTATAATATTTTCGTTTGGAATATATTTCGATTCGGCCATTAATTCTCCTCGAATATAAAACCAGTTCTTGTTTTTAAGTTGGCTCAAGCATTTTTCATCTTTAGTGCAAAAATTTTTCCCCGAATCCCAATAGAGAATAGCGTTGTTTATCTTTAATATTTGGTTTTGTTCTTTATCCTGTTTGTATATCCAAATATTGTTTTTTTTGTTGAATTCCAATTTTGCTGTACTAGTACTGCCTGCCATCGAAAATGATAAAAACGCACCAAAATCTAAGTTTTCTTTTTTGACCTTTTCCGGTAATTCAAACTCACCGGACAGAATGAAATCTACGGATTCATTTTCTGATTTGGCGTTATTTTTTATGAGTGATTTTTTAACCCTTAACTGCATATTTTTAACGGAGAATGCCATCAGCGATTTTGGCTCAACATCAAAAATAATTTTTTTGATGGCCTGATTACCGCTTGAATCTTCGGCTCCAATAACTAGCGAGTGCAAACCGGATTCAATAAACCGACCCAAATTAATATAGTCGTTATTATACTCTTCGCCATCCAAAAATATTCGCCCGGTAATATTTTCGCCACTGTTGTCAGTAATTAAGTATTTTATTGGCAACAACCCATCTGTATTCAAATATTTTTTTTCTTCGGCAGGAAGCGGTATCTCAATATCGATTTGGGGTGCTTCAATATCCGCGACCTGGATTATCTTTTCAATAACCGTATTTGTTGTTTGACTTTTAACCTGTAACGAAGTCTGACCGACTTGATTAAACAATGGAACTTCTATTAGAATCCCCCCGTCTTCATCGGGTATAAATGGACCGAATGTCGTACCGCCATAAATGATGTCTACTTGCTCGATTTCATGCATACCATCGTTTGGCGCAAATCCGGTTAAATACATTCCGTAGCTTTCATCATTGCCGCCGGGATTACCGGGATAGTTAACTTTTATCTCCTGAATAATACCGATTCCGCTCGCAGTGTCCCCTTTTAATTGAATCCTATGTACGCCCGGGCTCGCTTCCGGCATCTCAATAATTACATCGACCACGCCACTAGCATCAGCGACCGCTGTCCCCAAATTAATAGTATTTGAACGCATAGTCATTTCAACTAATGAGTTTGGCTTAAAACCGTCAAGATACAGCCATATATCACTCCCTGCTTCGGTATGTATCGGTTTATTACTAACTTCCTGCCCATTAGCCGTACAAGTAAATGCCTTTGACGGCTGGCTTAAACATAAATTAGCTGATTCCCTATTATATGCGGCCAAAACGTTACATGCCATTATCTCGTATCCCCTTGCATTGGGATGGAACAAGCCATGAGATCTATCATATTTGCTTTCTATCGATTCATTGTCCGATGATTCTGTTAAGCTAGCCATAATAACCTTAAATTGATCTGGCTCGAGCAAATAGTTGCTAAATTCTTCAACCGCCGATACAAGTTGACTCTTAAATTCGCCAACATTACAGGATTGAAATGGTAAGAAATTTTTTCTTATGCACGATTTAATTTCGTTGTATCGAACAAATATTTTGTCGGCCAGTTCCCTAGTTTTGGCATTGCCGTTTCCGTTGACATTGAGCAAACGGTCAACTTCTTTGTCAAAGAGTTTTTGCTTTATACCGTTTGCCAACGTGGAACTTTCCGCGGCCGGACATAATGCATTATCACCAAGCGCTCTTTCAATATTCACAAGCCTAAGCCGCGGGTTAACCGTTGCTACCGCGTTTAGCGCTTCGGAAATTTTTTGATTAATAGTCAGTACTTTTTTGTTTGCATAATCAAGATCACTCTTTCTTATGCCTCCGCACCATTCCGGCGCTTTATTTTTTAATGGCAGAATATCCGGATAGTTGATCTGCATAATTTGAGCGTTGGCAAAAGTTGACAAAATGATATTTTGAGCCCAAATTTCTTTTTCAACCAATGAATCTATAAATTGGTCTGAGGCTATACCCATTTTTTCTTCAACTTGTTCGCAGCTTCCGGCATCCCCCAAATACAGCGCCACATCCTCTTCTATGCCATTTGGAGCGCCAGGATATCGATTAAGAGCTTCTTTAATTAAACCTGGTATTACGCATGCTTGTACAATTTGCGCAAATTTAGCATCGTTACCGCCCATTCCAACCGTAACAAGGTCAACATCATCCACAGAAAGACCCTGCGCAACTAATTCGCCTAATACTTGAGATATTTGAGAATCGGGCGCAATCTGTCCAGGGATCATATTGCCAATAATAGATGGCATATCTCCCATTTCTATTTTGGCGCCACTGCAGGTTTTGTCGATCAATATTACCTCGGCGCCGGGTTTCAGTTTGTCGCGATTCAGTTTTGCGTAATTAAACAAAGACCGGTGGCAACTATTATCCCCTGATATCAAGGTGTCGGTATAAGTTCCCGATTCGTACGCGCTTGTTAAATATTCTTGAGTATTTAGAATGGAATTTCCGGCGCCTTCGCCTGATTGATAAGAATCGCCCAAAGCTACATAGACAAATATGTTTTTGGGTTCCTCGGGTTTTTCAATTGGGTTTTCGGGTTCTTCGTTAAAGTTAGGTTGGAGTGAAGCGAAATTCAATATCGCGTCAGCGTGGCAGATGAGGGGTAGGTCGGCGGGTAGGTCAAAATCGCCGCCGAAGGTGGTGTCGAGGAGCATATTATCGGGAGCGGCGATAACTCCAGTCCAAACATCATCGGCGTGGCAGATGAGAGGCTCATCTCCGGTTTCGCCGGAGGGGTTGTTTGCCGAACTGTGGATAGTTTCAACTCCGGCAGACCAAAAATCATCAGCGCCGTCGATTTCGATTTCGCTTTCGCCTAAAGATAGGACCGGCAAAACCGCCAGAATCGCGAGCAGGAAGAATAGCCAAGTTTTATGACTTGAGTTCATATTTGATCGATTAGTTAATTTAAAACCGTTCAAAGACGAACTTAGTCGAGGCTATACAAGACAAGAGTGGCTGCGGCAATCGAACATTCGGCGTCGCGGCTTTTTAAAGTTATCTTATGGGCCTTGCCGGCAGTAAATATTGATGAATCGTAGGCCCCATAAAGAAAATTATCAATATTTATATGCCTAACAGGGGTATCGTCCAGCGTCAATACGGCCGCCTGACTCCAAGAATTGATAGCTCCCTCGAATGCAACCATAGCATAAGAAGCTTCTTGAATGGTACCCGGGACGGAAATTGTAAATTCATCGGTTAATTCCTCTCCAGGAGCGATATTTTCGCGCACTAAGGTCATTTTGGTGGCGTCAGGATACTGGAAATTGTAGTATTTAATCTCAGAATCGACGTAGGACGCGCCAATACTCTCCACCGCTTCATCAATGGCCAGTTTAAGTAGATTATCTTCCAACGAAGCGCTATCGTTCCAGTTAACCATTGCCGAGGCTGGTTGGTCGGCGGCAAGATAAGCTACCAGCCAACCGCTGGTTGCCAGATAAAAATGCAGGATTGTTTTACTGGCCAGGTAATTATCGTTGGCATAGTAAGTTTTGGTGCCGATAATGTAGGTTGTGCCAGATTGTTCGGCAGATTCAAAAAAATGGTCAGTGGCATTATCGAAGATTGTTTGATCGATGGAATCAAGCTTTACGTAGGCGGCCATACCCATATCTACAAACGGATTAGTAGAAGTTGCATTCTCATCGGCGCGAACCACCAGGGGAAGAGCGTTAAAAGAAAGAACCAACGAGGTTAAAAAGCAAACCAATTTAATCTTCTTGTTCATAATCTAGAATTTAAACCCTCCTCCCCGGGTTTATTAATTTTTTTGTTTGTTATTGTTCGTTTAAAAATGGCGGCCGTTCAAGGGTTACGGTGTTATTGGCGTTCCCTTGCATTCCAGCGTTGGTTTTTGCCGCGGGCATTGCCTGCGTTATAGCCGGGCCAGCGGGACGGCTTATAAGCCAATTTACTGCCAGGACCAGTACAATGGCCAGTATTTCGATCAGCAAAAATTTTTTTGGCATACGATCGTATCTGTTAAAATACGGTAAATTATCATGATGCCGATTTTGAGTCAAGATTTGTTTTTAATGTTCTGTTAATCTGCAAGCCTACCCCTGCACAATTCAACTAATCAAAAGATATTTTTTGAGCAATAGCAATGCCGGAAAACAGTGTTGATTTATTCTTGATCCAGGCTTCGGTGAATTCTTTGACGCGACACCTCCCCTTCCGCTCGTCCGTGGAACCAGCGAATACTTTCCACAAAAAATCCCGATCGGTAACGGAAGGAAAATTTTTCATACCGATACTATCCAAATAGCTTGACCATTTATAATTATTTAAAAAATCAATTGCGGCGGCGGGGTCCCGGACGCCGCCCAGCTTCCAGTCCGGTTCCAGGATTTCGACAGGGTTTGAAAACAAATACTCGGCCAGGTGCAAAAATTGCCGGTCATCGGCAATACGTATCGCCTTAAAACGTCCCTGAAAAAGAGCTCCCATCCCTTTACGTTCATGCCGCTCATTAAAATATCCGGTATAGGCATTGCCTAATTTTTTCATAAATAGCGAAATGCCGCCGTCAACCAATTGGCGCAGAATTAGATGATAGTGGTTAGGCATCAGGGTAAAAGCCACGACTTCAACCAACAGCTCTCTCTTGTGCGCTTCTGAATTCTGCAAGGTCGCACCTTGCAAGCTTGCAAGGTGCGACCTTGCAGAACTTGCTTTGTTGGTATTTCTTTGGCGGCGCTCAATTATACGCTGGCCAACCCGAACCGCAGTTTCGTCGTTACATTCATACAGCGAAAAAACGAAGCGGTAGTAATCGGAGTTATCCATAAAAACGGCGCGCTTCTCTACTCCACGATTAAAGATATGATAAATATCGCCGATAGCAAAATTACGAGTAAGGTTTGGCATATTATCGCAATAATAAGCAAAGACAATAGTTTTGGCAAGTATTGCAAGGTCGCACCTTGCACAATTTGTGCAAGGTGCGACCTTGCACAAACTTTTTTTGCGATGTTGGAAGGATCAGTCGCACAAAGAAAACAAAAACCCGCGGTTAAGCGGGTTTTTGCCATACCGGAGGGTTAAACCCACCAGTAACGCCAGTCCACAAGAAAGGCGATTTAGAGAGAACTAGGATCCGGCAGCCTGAAGATACTCGGCGTCGCTGATCCACTCGTCCTGGCCATCCATATAGGTGGAAGAAACCATATCGGCAGTATCAGTGTCGAGAGCATCAGTCCAGGAGATGCCCGCCATTCTCAAATCGTAATAACCATCGGTTGTAACGGTTTGAGTGGCATTGACCGTAAAGGTCAGGCTCTCACCCTCTTCGATCTCGTAGAAGGTCGCAACATCGCCAGTGCCGGAAACTTCGGTGGCTCCGGACGGCTTGGTGTATGTAATGCTACCCGCATTCACACCGGCAGCGTCGTCAATGGAGTATTCGACATCAAACGAATTCTCGGAATCGGATTTCTTGGCCAGGTAGATATCACCGCCAATCGCTTCAACCACAACCTTGAAGGTCGCGGAAATGCCAGCGGCAGTATTATCGGTGGCTTGGATCTCGGAAGTCGTGATGGACGAAATGGTGAATTGAGGACCAACGTTGTAGAGGTAAGCCAGGTTGCCCGCAGCATCACCATTCAACTGATCGGCATCAAGTTCATCCTCGTCGGAGTTCTCGGCAACGATACCGGCGGCGTCAACCGTGGCGTACACGGTCATACCAGTCTCGAAATCATCATCGTTCTCAACATCCTTGTCGAATTTGATCGTGAAGGTAGCGGTGTCGCCGTCCTCAATGGTCTCGTCGAGATCTTCGAAGTTAGCTTCGCCATCGTCGTCAACATTTGACTCGGCGATCAATTCGTTGCTGTCGTTGTACAAATAAACCGTGTCGATCGTCGAAGAAGCGGCGTCGCTGGTGATCACAACATCGTTGATGTCGGTGATCGTGATATCGTCGTCCTCGGCCTCAACATCGAAGACCAACAAAGTGGCATCTTCGATCTCGCCGTTATCGGCGATCACGTTGCGGTCGAGCGGAGTATCATCGTTGGCGCTAACGGTCAGGTTCGCATCATCGGCCGCGGCAGTGGCCATGTCGATGCGGCGAGTGATCTCGGCACCACCGGCGTACTGATTCAAACCAGCCTCATCGATACCGCGAATGGCAGAGTCGGTCGGCAGAAGGATCGCAACGGTATCGTCAAGATAAGATTCCTTGAGGCCATCCTTGACATCAACCTTGACCGTCATGGTCTTGGTCGCGCCCTCGGCCACAGTGAATTTATTCTCGAAACCGGAGATCGTGATGCGATAGTCGTCAGAATCAACCTTGGAAACCGAATCGGAATCCAAGTCAGCCTCGGCAACCACAGTCGATCCATCATACAAATACACCGTGTCGAAATAGGTGTAAGGCTTGGCATCGAAAGCCAAGGTTACGCGCTGGATTTCGATATCAGAGCCAGTGGCTTTGATCTTGAGACCCATTACGGCAACACCTTTTTCGCCTTCCTCGGCATCCTGGCCGTTGGCCGGGGTCGAGTTCAAGGTTACGGTAAACTCACCTTCATCACCATCACCAGTCGTGGTGGTGGTAGTATCACCAGTCGTGGTGGTAGTATCACCAGTCGTGGTGGTAGTTGTACCCGCCAACATCGCGTTCAATTTAGCGCGGGTCGAAGCACCAACAAAGCCGGTGCCGGCAGTCAATCCAACCGGGGTCAAAACCTCGGCGGCGTACTTGTTCTGGAACTTGATAACCGCAGTCTTGGTCAATCCACCAAAGTACTCGGTCTCATTTCCGGCTGAACCGACGCCCGTGGCCGCAACCGCGGTCGCGACATCGCCGTTCAACAGGGCTTGCAAACATTTGACATCGGTGCCAGTGGAACCGAGAGTCAAATTTCTCGTAAAGGTCACACCCGCGCAAGCGGCGACCGAAGTCGTGCCAGTCGTGGTAGTGGTCGTGGTTGTGGTAGTCGTTCCCGTGGTCGTTCCAAGCTGACCCTGCAGGGAAGCCAATTGGCTCTGAAGGGCAGCAATTTGAGCGGCCAGTTCTTCGGCAGTAGCGGCGTTGGCGCTGGGCGCAACGGCTACAGCCATCGCAAAGGCAATCATGCCCGCGATCAATTTCTTGCTAGACATTGTTTAATTATTTGGTCTAATAAGACCTATTTTTACCTGGACTAAAATTATAGTCCTTTTGTTAATTGTCGCGCCGACCATTTACGGGACCGTTTCCAATCCCATTCTTCCGGCCAAAGCTTTGATGCCGCAAGAACCACGACTACTTATGAACCTTTCGGTTCACGCCAGACTTGCTGACGAAGGATATTCCCAACCGTTCGGGAAACTCCTTTATCAGCAAGTCTTGATGTTGACCGGGTTCGTTAATCCCGGAAAGCTTTAAGATACTTTAATCGGAATGCAATTAATTTTTCCATACTGACACCTCGATGAGCATCCTTCAATAAGCTTGGGACAGGCTACCGAGGAGCCATTTTAGAAATATGCAATTCAAATTTTATTTGTTGATGGAACTGTTCAGATAAATATCAAGAGCTTGGCGGTAATTTTCATTATTGTACTGGGCCATTACTTTTTCCAAATCCTTAAGCTGATCTTCGGATAAGCCGGTATTATTTCGCAGGCTGTCGATAAGCGAACCAATTATCGCTTTGTCGGACGCAGAATCGGAAACGTCACCGGTGGAAGTAGCATTCTGCTCCACTCCCAACGCTCCGTAGATCTGCCTTTCCTTATCGTTGATATCTTTCATTGCCACCACCGCGTTTTTAACTATTTGGGCGGCATTTTCGGGGTTTTGGGCGATCTGGGCGGCAACTTCCTTTTTGGCCGCCGATTTTGCATTCTTGTATTCTTCCAGCGCGGCCGGTATTTTTTGGCCCAAGTTTTTTTGCGATATCAGGTCAATTTCGGCCAGACGCTTGGCCGCCAGATCCAGATTGGCGGAAGCTACGTTACCCTTACCCTCGATGAGCGCCAATCCCCTTTCCGTGGCACGCTTTACAGCATAGAGAGAGTCACCCGGAAGGGAGTTTTGCGCTATCGCAACCGTGCCCCCCGCCATCAGAAAAACCGCCAGCGAGGCAAAAGATATCCGATATTGGGAAAGCGCGGCACCGAATACGGAGAGAATAGACTTTTTTTGTCCCACCATATCCTGTCCTACTATTTGGGTGCGAACCGAAGCGGACCAGGCCGAATCAGGCTTAATTTCCCTTAGTTTTCTTATTTGGCTGATCAATTCGTTATCGCTTTCCATAGTATTCGCGGTATTCGATATTTGGTCCGAATATAGTTATGACGCCTGGATGTCAATTTTGTTACAGTATGTATTTTATGCATACATAGAATTGCAGCCGTAAAGGCGGCACTTATGTTGCTACGCAGGAGCCGCGTTACTGATACAAATGCAAAATTTAATGCGGTTAGGAGAGGCGGGTGCGAAGATCCTTCATAGCCCGATGGAGCAATACGCGGGTGGCCTCTTCGGAACGTTCCAATAGCTGGGAGACTTCCTTGATAGGCATATCTTCCAGATAACGCCAGATTATGGCGTTCTGGTAATCTTCATTCATCGCCAACATAGTTTTGCGCACCGTTTCCATATCGGAGGCCAAGATCGCTTTTTGCTCGAAATCGGCTTTGGGATCGGCAATTTCAATATCGGCGAAATTGGCGGCGACAGCGGGTGTCCTACCCTGCTTGCGGTAATGGTCGATGACCAGATTCTTAGCGGCTCGGTACAAAAACGCCCGAGGATTTTTTATATTATCCGGAGCATCTTTGTAAGTGTTCCAACATTTCGTAAAAGTTTCGGAGACAATATCCTGGGCCGATTCTTTGGAATTAACCCGCAGAAAAACAAAACGATAGATCTTGTCTATGTTGGCGTCGTATATTTTAGCAAATTCCGTTTGTGCTTTATTCATTGATTTCGAGTCGCCTATTTCTATCGGGAAATTCAAGTTTTCCCAAGGTCAGGCTTTGCAACCCTTTATCAAGTTGCCAAAAAAATGACCTTGAAACGCAGTTTATTTAGGCCGCACCCAGGTAAAAACACGATGTGCCGAGAAACGACCTTGAAAACGCAGCAAACAACACCGAATACCACTCAATATATGGGTGGGGCGATACTATCTCCTAACTTTAATTATAGCACATTTTAAGCGAAAATACAAGCAAAACAATATTGACAAAAAACTAAAAAATGTGCGCTGGAATATGGACTCAAATCTAAATACAGCTTATCAAGTTAGCTCCTCGACGCCCGCCGAGGAGCTACCTTTAAAATACAGAATACAGAACTTAGGAGAGATTAATTTTGAGCTTGTAGGATGTGGTATTGCGCTCGCCATAGCGTTCGATAAGCCCCTGCCGGAGCATTGAACGAAAATCGCGACGAATGGTGCGCTTACTCACATCAGGAAAAATCTTTTGAATTTCCCAAACTTGGGCACCGCCATTTTCCTTTAAAAAGGTTAAAATACGGTTTTGGCGCAGTATCTGGCCGCTAGTCAAACCGGTACCGCTTTCCTCTTCGTTTTCTTCTTCGCCCAAATCAATGTCTGCTTCGGTATTTTCCGGTTCCGGGGAGATGGCGGCAGAGTCTTTGGGAATGGCCGGAAGGACGGCCGGTTCTTCGACCGAAATCACCCGGCTTTCCGGGCGCAACATCGGATAAACCGCGGCGGGCCCGGTCTCTTCGATTGACGGCGGGAGGATTATTTCGTCCTTGTCCAGTGATTCGAGCGGCGTTATAGGCGCGAATTCGGGTTCGGTAACGCTGGCCGGGGCAGGTTGAATCACGTCTTTAGAGGCCGACCCGGGCAAAATGATGGGTTCAGGCGAAGGCTTTGCCAGCGCCAATTCGCGAGCCACGGCGCGGTACCGATCTCGAATCGCGATCACGCGCGAAGGAGAAGTCCAATCCTGACAAGAAGCAATATCAAAGAAACTATCAAGGGCCTCCAGCTGTAATTTAATATCCTGAAGATAATCATTGCGCTTCATTATGAACCCGGCGATAATATCGTCGGCCGCTTCCCTTATGCGGTAGCGCAAGGGTTCCTTATTGGGAAATAACAAAGACAGCCGATAGACGTCTTTTGTCAGTTGTATAAGGTTATTTTTATCCATATTCGAATTTGATTTTCGGGACGCACTCCGCCCCGAAAATTCATTATGTATCCCTCTAAGAATAATTAATTATATCAGTATAGCAGATAATTGTCCTATTCACATTGAGATTAGTACAATATAGGACATAATTTTAACACAATTTCAAAAAACGGGGTAAATACAGTCGATAAGAGTGGCACCTCGGCGTACTTCGCCGGGTGCAACCTTAAAAATACACACTTCAGGGATACAAATTCAGAAGACTATTTGCCGGGGGTGCCACCGGTTAAGACGCTGTTGGCCCAATTAAAGCCGGGAAGGCGCGCCATAGTAAGTTTGGCGGCATTATCTCCCGCCGGCCATTTAGGCGAAGCGGCAACCGCGTCCTGCAACCGGCAATCTTTGTCAAAAAGATAAAGCGCATCACCGGTATTTGCCATGCCGCCGGTATATATTTTGTTGGCGGCAACGGACGGAACCGTGCCGTCATCGGTACGCTCAAGAAGATAGAGTCCATCGGCGGGCAAGACATCGGCGGCGGCAAAAAAAACTTTGATTTTTTTGTTTTTATTCTGCATCTGCCATCCCGAAAGATCGATATGCCCGGCAGTAATATTTTTTAATTCGATCCATTCGTCGCTATAGTTTGCCGCCGTGCCCATCCACGCAATCTCGTTAAAGATTACCTCATGGAGCGGCTCCGCAGCAGAGGCCGACAAAGGGTCGCACCAAACGACCGGAGCTGGTTTAGCTTTGTCGGCGGCACCGGACGGAGCCGATATGGCCGAATTATCTTGGAAAATTTCCTGGTTTGATTCGCCATCTTTGGTTCGGGGCTGGATCTGCACCCAACCGCTCCCCTGCCCACCCAAACTATCGGCGATCCGGGCGGCAGCTATTTTAATGCCGCCATTTTGGCGGACAAGCACAAAAATTCCCCCCATCAACCCTATCGATAAAAGCGCGGCCGCAATAAGGTATTTTCGCTCCATACGGACAAGTTATTTCAACATTATAACAACTGGGACATAAAAAGTAAAAACGCAGTTTAAAAAGGCCGGTCCCTACAAAGCCAAGGACCGACCTTTTTGGATTAAAAAAAACAGTTAAAACCAAGGCCGCACCTTGGCAAAAATACGAGTACCAAGGACCGACCTTGAAATACAGACATTAGAGGTTGGCGACCTCTTTGATCTTGGCGATTGGAATGATACTGACGAAACCGCCGCTGTCGACGGAGGCGATGCCGATGATATTACCCTCGATATCAAGTACGGGGCTGCCCGCGGCCGCCGCGGTTTCCACAATTGTCGTGCCAATCAAATCCTGGCCAATGACCCTTATAATCCCTTCGTTGGCGAAATAACCGCTTTCCGAAATGGTTCCCACCATAAATACGCGCTGGCCCAATTTAATGTCTTCAATCGAAGCAAATCCCGCAGTAGGCCAATTGGAACCGCCAAGCTTCAAGATTACCACGTCGGCGGCCTTATCGCGCGTTGCGACCGTATAAGTAACTTTTTCACCACCTATCGAAACTACCGCCTGGGAACCCGGAGGATAAAGACCGTATGGAACCGCCGCCATACCGTCGGAAGTGATGATGACGCCGGAACCGGCAACCTCATTACCTTTGGTCCCGGTTACTTTAATATTCATTGCGATACCCGAAATTTTGGCGATAGTACCAACAATGGCTTCGTTTTCGCGCACAATAGTTTCCTGTTTTTGCGCCACAAGCACCGGTCCCTGGGTGCCGCCGCCAAAAGCCGCAGGATCAGCGGCAAGATAATAGAAGGTTGCCAGACCGCCCAACAAACCGCCGGCAAGCACAATAATAACGAGCAACAGAAGCTTAAGCGTTTGTTTGATGTTCATAATTTATGCCGCGGTTTTGGCGGTTTTCCGGGGTTTTGCGTTTTTAACCGGCAACTTTATCACAACTTGATCGTCTTGAGCATCAACAAGCGCATTGTCGCCCTCTTTCACTTCCCCGGAAACGATTTTTAATGCCAGGGCGTCAAGAACTAACTTTTGAATTACGCGGCGCAAGGGCCGAGCACCCAAATTGGCATCAAAACCGCGATGGGCCAGAATCTCTTTGGCGACGTCGGTCACGGTAATGCCAATACTTTTAGCGCGGAGCCGCTTATCGATTTTGCGCAATTCAAGGTCAACGATCTTTTTGATCTGATCTTTGCCCAGATAGTTAAAAATGACAATCTCATCGATACGATTCAGGAATTCCGGACGGAATGATTCTTTTAAAACCGCCATTACTTTATCGTGGATCTTTTCCGTACTGCCTTCGTCGGCGGCATGGACCGAGAACCCCAGTGCCGCTTCTTTGGCAATGATCTCGGAGCCAATATTTGAGGTCATAATAAGGATCGAGTTCTTGAACGACGCGACACGGCCCTTGGCATCGGTCAGACGACCATCCTCGAGGATCTGCAAAAGAATATTAAACACTTCCGGATGAGCTTTTTCGATCTCGTCTAAAAGAATAACCGAGTACGGGCGGCGGCGTATCTTTTCGGTCAGCTGGCCGCCTTCTTCGTAGCCAACGTAGCCCGGAGGCGAACCTAAAATGCGTGAAACGGTATGCTTCTCCATATATTCGGACATATCCAGCCGAATCAGGGCATTTTCGTCGTTAAACATAAACTCCGCGAGGGCCTTAGCGGTTTCGGTCTTGCCCACGCCAGTTGGCCCCAGGAACATAAATGAGCCCAAAGGCCGGTTTTCTTCGGCGATCCCCGCGCGCGCCCGGCGAATGGCATTGGAAATGGCAACAATCGCCGCTTCCTGGCCAATTATGCGTCGTTTCAAAATGTCTTCCAGGTTTTGGAGCTTGCGAGCCTCTTCTTCCATCAGGCGCATCACCGGAATACCGGTCCAGCGGGAAACCACTTTGGCCACGTCTTCGGCGGTCACCCGTTCTTTTAAGATCGGGCGATCTTTCTGAAACCGCGCCAGCTTTTTTTCGGCGGCTTTCATTTCTTTCATTAGTTGCGGGATTTTACCGTATTTCAATTCGGCGACGCGCTGGAGATTAGCATGGGATTCTTCTTTCTCAATCTCGAAACGAAACCCTTCAAGCTGTTTTTTTACGTTCTTGATTTTTTCGATAGTTTCCTTTTCCGAGCGCCATTTAGCTTCAACCGCACCGGCTTTTTCCTTCATATCGGCCAACTCGCGGGCAATAGCTTTCAATCTGATCTCGGTAGCTTCATCTTTGTCGTTCTTGATTGCCTCCTGCTCCACTTCCAGACGCTGGATATCCTTGCGCATTTTTTCAAACTCGACCGGTTCGGATTCGATGTCCAAACGCAAGGAACTCATAGCTTCATCCATCAGGTCGACCGCCTTGTCGGGCAGGAACCGGTCGGGAATATAACGCGACGCAAGCTCAACGCAGGCCTCCAACCCCTTTTCGTCGATTTTGACGCCGTGGTGCAATTCATATTTTTCTTTTAATCCCAGCAAAATTGTTTTGGCATCTTCGACGGAAGGTTCGGCCACAAAGACCGGCTGGAACCGGCGCTCCAGAGCCGGATCCTTTTCGATGTATTTCTGGTATTCCTTGAGCGTGGTAGCGCCAATGGCCTTCAATTCACCCCGCGCAAGCGCGGGCTTCAAAAGATTGGAAGCGTCAATAGTGCCGTCGGCCGCGCCCGCGCCCACCAAGGTGTGCAGTTCATCGATAAAGAATATATAACGGCCGGCGGCGCGATCCATTTCGCGCAATAGAGCTTTAACGCGATCCTCAAACTCGCCGCGGTACTTAGTGCCCGCAATGAGAGCGCCAAGATCAAGAGAAATAAGCTCCTTGTCGCGCAAGCTTTCGGGCGCATTGCCCGAAACAATGCGCTGGACCAAGCCTTCAACGATAGCGGTTTTCCCCACCCCGGCTTCGCCGATAAGCACCGGATTGTTCTTGGTGCGGCGGCTTAAAACCTGCATCAGGCGCCGAATTTCGTTCTCCCGGCCAATGACCGGATCCATCTTCCCCTGGCGGGCCATAGTGGTCAGGTTACGGGTGTATTTTTCGATGACCTGGTATTTTGATTCGGGTTCGGGATCAGTAATCCTCTGGCCGCCGCGGATTTTAACAAGTTCCTTTAAAACCGTTTCGTAATCCAGCGTCTCAGCTTCCATCTGGGCGACCCCTCCCTCCATACGAATGAATGTGGCACGGTCAAGCACCTCTCGCGCCTTGGTATTGGTGCCCAAAAGCGCCAAAAGCAGGTGTTCTACCGAGATAAACTCGTCGCCCATTTTAGAGGCCTCCTCGCGAGCCTTTTCAAGAACCTTGGCCATATCCTGTGTCAAATAGAACTGGCCGAACGCCTGGGGTGAAGGAATAACCGGCAGGCGATTCAATCCCGCGGACGCTTTGCGTTTCAGGGTTTCGGCATCAACGCCAAGACGCTCAAACAAGTTAAGAATCAAGCTTTTTTCCTGCGATAACAACGATACCAATAAATGAAGCGCATCAATCTGCTGCTGACCCTTTTCACGAGCCAAATCCTGGGCAAGCATAATCGCCTCTTGAGCCTTGTGGGTAAAATTAGCGGAAGAATTCATATACTTAAGTTTAAAGCTAAAAGTCCAAAGCGCAAAACAAAATGCAACCGCGCATCTTTGTTATACACCTCCCTTACGCTTTAAAGCTATTTATTCGTAATCACTGCGATCTCCCAGCGCCACGTCGAGGTCAACCTGCCGGTCGGCGCGCTGGATCTTTAAGGTCACTTTATCACCGGGAGCGTATTTTGCAATAATTTGGGATAAAGTATTATTCTTATCGACTTTAACGCCATTGATCTCAAGAATGATGTCCTGATCCTTAATACCGGCTAGGCGGGCGGGCGAACCGGCTACCACCGGAGTGATATCGCTTTTGGGATTTTCTTTGTTGGTTGTAGTAACCCAGGCGCCGTAATTGACGGGCAGGCCGTTGTCCTCCCGGATCCGGTCGTCAACAATAGTATAGTAGATACCCAGATACGGATAAGTGATCTTGCCTAAGGTATTAACCTGTTCCAAATCACGCTTGGCTAAATTTATGGGCAAGACGAATCCCACATTCTCGGCGCCGCTGGCCACGGCAGTATTGATGCCAATGACCTCGCCCTTAAGATTCAACAGGGGGCCGCCGGAGTTGCCTTCGTTAATGGCCGCGTCTGTCTGAATCAGGTTTTCCAGCGTCTCACTGGAACCGCCTCCGGCGGCAGTGATCGATCGCTGAAGGCCGGAGATCACGCCAACTGAGACGGTGTTGCTAAACTCTCCCAGAGTGTTGCCAATGGCGATCACGGTTTGGCCGATCTGGAGGTTGGAGGAATCGCCCATTTTAACGGACGAGAATTTAAGTCCTTCGGCGCCATCGATCTTTAAAATCGCGATATCCTGCGCCGGATCTGCGGCAAGCACTCGAACGGAATATTTTTGACCGTCAACGGTGATCGCCGTATATTCGGCATCTTTATCTTCAACTACGTGTTTATTGGTGATGATCATACCATCCTCGGAAACGATAAAACCCGAACCGGCGCCAACTTCCTGCGATTCGGTCCCCTTTTGGCGCACCTGGGGCACCTGAAAATCCCAAAATCCCCATGGGTCGGTCTGACGGGTATAGTATTGTTCGTAGATCGGCACGTCTTTGGTGATGATGATTGAAACAACGGCCGGAGAGTAAGCTTTGACCGCACTGATCACGGCGTCTTCCTGGGTAGTTTGCGGCACGTATTCCGCGGAAGCTGGCGAGGCGGAACTCTCCTGGGTTTGAATTGGAACGGGCGCAAACCGCGGCAGAATCAGGCCGATACTTTCAGCAAGAAAACCGACCCGGCCGTAGGAAATCAGCCCGAGAGCGAAACCCGAGAAAAGCGCCAAGACGATAAAGAACCAGGCAAGCGGAGCCTTATTTTTACCGGAGGCCGGTTGCCGAATTGCCGAAGAATTATTTATGTTGGAATCAAGATCGTACATTGACATAATATTTTAAATCCAAATTCCCGATTTCAAATGCCAAACGAGTTTAAGACCCAACGCGTTCTTTTTCCAATCTTATTTTGCAATTTGCCATTGGAAATTTGTTATTTACTTAAATATTTTTTTGGCTTCTTCCCAAAATTCCGGCTGATTATGCTTGGTCTTCATCCAGTACCACCATTCATTACCCCAAAGGTAGATGGTGCCAAAACCCGTGTTTTGGGCAAATTTCACATTCCGGCGGAATTGGCCGATGTCCATTGTCTTGGCATCGCCGTCGCCACCGTCGTAAATTTGGTTTGCGGCCCATGGTTCAGCCTGAAGCTCAACACAGATCACGGGTTTGTGAAAAATAATTTCCACCAATTTGGATTTTATCCAATAAAACGCCGGAGGAATGGGATAGGTTACGTAAACTTTAAATTCATGGAAATAAACCCGGCGATACATAGTTACGCCGACAATATCGGCAATGCGAGCGGCGCGAAACCACATCGAACCTTCCCCGCTATCAGATATTATCACCGGTCTTTTTTGCGCGTCAAGAGAGCGGACCTGCGCTACTTCTTTTTTCAGGAATTCTTCGTCCACCCAAGGGCATTCGCCAAAGCGAAAAAGGGGTTCGTTTTCGATGTGCCAAGAAACGATCTCGGAATTACCGCCGTAACGCCGCACCACGGTTTCAAGCATTTGAAGTATCTTTTCCTGCTGGACATCCTTGTTAAGGCTCTTCGCCCATTCGGGAAGATGGCATTCCGGCCAGCGGGGCGTTTTCATACCGACGGCCAACATTATTTTTGCATTATGCCGGCGCGCCTGTTCCAACTGCCAGTCCAGGTCGGAAAAATCGTATTCGGCATCGTTGGGCTCAATAATATCCCAATGTACCGCCAATTTTATTTGCTTGACGCCAAGATCGTCGAGCAAAACGGAGTAGTTTTGCCGCCAATCAAGCCCCATATTATAACTGTGCTTCTGGGAGAAAACTACGCCATAAGTGATGTTTTTAGCCATAGGCGGCACATAAAGATAAAAAATCGCGGCGGCCAGCACCAATAATATTATTACCAATAAAACGCGGTTTTTCTTTCTCATTTTTATTTCTCATTTTTATTCACCCGCCAGAATATACCCCAAGGGTTGTCGGTTCGAGCAGGAACTACCCAGCAACCAACTCCGGGCAACTTATTTTAGGGCAAAAACCGCCAAACCGCCCATAATGAGAATAACGGCGGCGGCTTTTTGGACGATAGAAACCGAATCATTTTTTTCCCGGATCAGCCCGGGAGCAAAAAATGATATAACCAGCGAAAAGAAGAAAAGAAATACGTACTGAACCCCGGCCATCGCATTAATGACCGGCACGCTAGCCTGGGGCGCGATAGATACCGAAAAGCTTTGCAACAAGAAGGCGGCGGCGCCTAATATCTGGCCAAAGAAAAACAAAGATTTGGGCTTGGATTCTTTTTTGACGCTGTGATGGCCGAATACGATCCGGCGAACATTACCCGACAAAAGGAACGTAAGGGCCGCCAAAACCGAACCGAACGACATTAGCAGGAAACCGTTGGCAAATGAAAGCGGCAAAAACCCCCATAAATTGCCCTCGACTTCTGAAAGCCGCAGATAAACCAGTTTGGATAAAATGACCGTCAGGGCAAAAAGAAAAGAGGCTGGCAATACAAAATATAACCCCCCATTTTTAAGAGATACGCCGCGCGCCATAATAAGCCAGCCGCCAAGAATAAGGAGAGTAAAACCGGCAAGCTCCTGGGGGCTAAGGATCGCCCGGCCTCCGGAGACCAGGGCAGTCAGAAGAAAGGCAAAAATTGGCACCAAACTGCCAATGATCGGCACCGCGCGGGACGCCTCCATCCGGCGCAAAGCCGAAAGATAGAAATAGGAGCCATATATCTGTGCCGCTCCGGAAGCAATACCAAGTGCAATGACCATGGCGGAAGGGCCGGCCCAGATATTGAAAAATAAAAGCAGAAAGGCAGCGGAACTCAAAATTCCCACATAGAAAGCATAGAGCTTGGCATCGGAAAGCGAACCCGAAAGCAGGATTTTATCGATCAGCGAGGTGACCGCGAGGAGGATGTAACTGCATATTGCCACCATTAACCACATCATAGATAATGAATCGCAAAACGTTGAATCGCGATTTATAAATAATACAGATAATCAGTTCAGGCAGCCCTTGTTGGAAACCAGCCGCCTGATATGGTAGGTTCCCAACTTTTCCCCCTCGACAAAACCTTCCATAGCCGCTTCGGCCAAATAACCGCTGTTGAGCCAGTCGGACAACCATTGGTCGATACAATTGATACTTCCCTGCTCCAGGCCAAAACCCGAACGGAGCAACCAGCCTTTGTTAAAGTTTTCCTGGGAGCCGATCGGCGGCGCGATAATAACGGGCAAACCAAGTGCCGAATAAAAAGACAATTCACTGGGTTTGGTCCATAAGATATCGGTCTGGCGCAGTATTTCGTTAAAGCGGCCAAAATATTCCTGCACGTCATTCTCATAAAGAATCTCCATAAAAGGAGAGTCTCCAAGCCCCAAGCTATTGACAAAAACGGAAAATTTATCTTTTAGCCCCTGATTTATGCCAACCGAAAGCACTAACCTCATGCGGCCATCTTTAATTTTGCCCGCAAATTGGCGCGCGAGGTTTATGCCGATCTCGCTCTGCGCGCCGGCGCCACCCGCGGAAAACATAACCGTTAGGGGCCTTTTTACGGACTGGGGCAATTCGCCTAAAACTTTTTCAACAAATTCGCGGTATTTGGAAAGATAGGCGCCCGTCGGATCCAAATTGATCAAGCGCCGGGCAAGATCGTGCTTGGCAATGTTCATTTCCCAGAAGGCCTTGCCCTTACCCGTGGAAATATTATCTTCCGGCAATGGATAACCGGTCAAAAACAGGCGTTTTTTAGATACGCCGTAAAGCTTTAATCGTTCATAAACGCGGGAATTGGGCGCGCAGTAGTTAATCCGGCTACGCAAAGGGTCGCGCGCAACCCACTGGCGGCTGACGTCGGCATCGCAAACAATAAGGTATATTTCGTTGGGATAATCGAATTCCTCGGCCATAAAGGCCGGAATGAAAAAGGTGGTTACCAGCGGCAACGGATGGCGAGCCATTTTGGTGATGATATCCCTACCCCAACCTTTGTGGATCAGATCGTAATTGCGGTTAGTCAGGAAAGTTGCCCGCGACAAATCCCGGCGCGGATAAAAATCAAATATCTTCTGGAAGAGTTTGTCGTATAAAGCAAAGGCGGCATCGCCGATAACCGGAGTGCGCTTGAACTTGGAAATCCCCTCGTAAAAACGGCGGCTTCCTTCCCAGATTTGGCGGTCGCGGGCCGGAATGCCGTCGTAATCGTTGGCGTTAAGAACTTTATCGTTGTACGCGAAGCTCTTGAGCGGATAAGCGGTCCGCTGATGCCCGTAACCCATATTAACACTGACTATCCAAGCCTGACCTTCCATTCTTTGGAACTTCCTAAATTATATTAGACCCGCGGTGCAAAAATTCGCGTAGGCCCATTTTAAAAAACAAACAAGAAAGTCCTATTTAGATAATAACAAAAAAAGATCATCCTGCGAATCGTTATTCTATCTTAAAAATTCCAACCTCTCTTTTCTTTTAATCTTCCGGGCAACCAAAGCCAAAAGAACATACGAAACCGCCAGCCAGAAAAATCCGACCTTAAAATTCAGCGCGGCTCCAGGCAAAGACGCAAAAAGGCCGGCAACAACAAGCAAATATGAAAGCGCCAGCCACATCGGAAAAAATAACAGCCATCCCAAGATAAAATTGAACGCGGCGGCAATCGCCAAAATAAAACCGTAAATCGTAATAAACGGCACAAACGGCTCGACTAAAATATTGCTGATCGGCGCGTAGGGAGAAACATAGCCAAAATTATAAACCAGAACTGGCAAGGTAAAGATTTGCGCCGCCAAGGTTACCGCCAAACCCTGACGCAGGAATTCGGGTTTTTTAACGAATTTTCCCAATTTAAACCCAATGGGTTTGGCAAAACAAGCCATACCCAATACCGCTAAAAAAGACAGCTGGAAGCCGATATCAAAACGCAAAATCAAAGGGTTTTGGGCAACCATAAACGCGGCGGCGATGGCAACCAGGCGCAGATAATCCGCGGGACGGCCGATAATTTGAGCCAGGATAATTAAACTACCCATGACTCCCGCCCGCACCGCAGATGCGGGCAGGCCGATCATTAAAATAAAGCACCAAATAAAAACCAGCGTGGCCAAAAGTGCTTTTTGGCGCCAAAACCCAAGCCAGACCAAGAATGGCGCGATAATTCCGGCCATGATGGTAATATGGGTACCGGAAACCGCGGCCAAGTGGCGCAGGCCGGAAATATTGAGCTTTTCTTTTAATTTGGCGCAATCAGGATCGGCTTCCGTATCTTTGGCAGCACAGCCGGAAAGACCGCTTTGATCGCCAAAAAGAATGGCAACAAGCAACGAATTATGGGGCGCGGGCAAGGCCTGTCCTATCCCATTCATAAGCTTATGCTTGAACCAAAGCAATCCGGCATAGACCGGATTGCCGTTATCCGGCGAAATCAATTCAAGCTCCGGATAACGGACCATAGAATAAATGCCGTCTTTGGTAAGATAGTTTTGGTAATCGAAACCCGAGAAGCTTTGCGGCGTTTCCAGTTTGGCGGTAAATTTTAACCGGTCGCCGTATTGGTATTGCGGATACGGACGGGTTAAAACCAGAATCTTACCGCTGGCGCCATCGGGAAGAAAGACCAACTGCAGGCTATTGCCATTGGATACCGGATCGTTGACAACAATGCCCGAAACAACAACTGTTTGGCCGGAAAGCCGAGCCAAATCGTTATTGAGCGTCCGCAACCAGGCTAAATCAAAATGCAAAAAACCCGAAACAAATCCGGCCAGCAGGATTCCGGCAACGCAAACCCGGCGTTTTCGGACAAAGAGGCCGGCGGCGAACAAAAACGCGGCAAGAAATGCCGCGGCCAAAATCAAAACCGAGGATATTTTAATCAACGAAGCCAGCCCCACCCCGGCCAGGAATGCCAGGCAGTTATTCAAAAAAATTTTTGCCAAAACCATTACCCGCCTCCCCAAATAATTCGAATCTATCTAATACCAATTTCGGAAACATAAGGTTTAATCTTTATTTCGGCCTCTTTGAAAAATTCAGGCGGAAATGGGCGGCGCGTTTCAAATGACAGATCGATGTTGCGGCCAGGACGGAAATTCTGCAGGAAGTACTTTGGTTTTGGGCCGGGCACGCCTTCCCCTATCCAACGAGCCATATTCTCAAGATCATCGGTGGTATGCACGCCGGGAGCGACCGTGGTGCGGAATTCAAAACCAATGCCGGAATTTTTCAATATCTTTATGCTTTCTTCGATATTCCCGGTTGAAATCGGAGCAGCAAACAATGACGAATACCGCTCCTTGGGAAGCTTAATATCCATAGCAACGTAATCAATGAGCTTGGCATTAATAAGATCCTTGAGCATTTTAGGATTGGAACCGTTGCTGTCAAGCTTCACTTCAAATCCCAGGTCTTTGATCTTTTTGATGAATTGTGGCAGGTCCGGATGCAAGGTAGGCTCGCCGCCGCACAAGACTACGCCTTCAAGCAAACCCTTTTTACCTTCAAAAAATTCGAGGATATCTTCTTCGGAAATAACCGGCTGGGACGCGATCAATTCGGGCAGAACCAACTCCTTGGAATAGCACCAGGGGCAACGAAAATTACAACCCGCGGTAAAAACCGTGGCCGCCACACGGCCGGGATAGTCGATTAAAGTCGTTTTTTGCAAGGCGCAGATTTTCATAGCGAGAGAGTTTAATAATTCATAATATAACTTTGGCGGCGAACCGCAACTACCATTCAAATGATAACGGATGGAAAAATACAGAGTACCGATTCGTTGGAATGGACCCTCCTCACCAAGCCGATAAAAGACATCTCTTTCGAGACGTCCCTTAGCTGGTACCGCTCTGCCTATCAATATGGCCATTTTGGACCCTCGGCATAGATTATTGATAAACCCTTGAAAAATGTCAAGCAATGCCTTAGAGGTAGAAATGCAAGTTGTCAAGGTCGCACCTATGTGATTACACATAGGAACGACCTTTAAAAAAATCTAAAAACGGCCTAAAACAAAAAAGAGATGGAAATAGACTGATTTAGCCTTCCATCAACTTGGGCAGATTAGGGGCATAGAAAATGCCCTTCATTCCCGCATCCCACATGGTCTTGCCGGCGAACAGGGCCGCGACACAAGGCAGGGGCGCTTTGAACTTCACCTGGGTACATTTGGTGCATTTCTCGATCTGGCACCGGTTGCCGCAGCCCGGGCAGGTTTGCGGAACCATTTGATGTTCGCAGGCGGCTCGCGCGTCCTTGCGGATCTTGCGGCCGTTGTTGACCATCTCATTGCTCTGCTTCTGCTTGGCAATGATCTCGTCCCAGGTCAGGTCGAGAAGCTCGAAGTCCTTGCCGTACATCTTGAACAGAAGCTCCTGTTCGCGGATGTAGGCGGCGGGGCCATCCAGGTCGGTAAGACCCAGCTCCTTGAGTATCCTCATTGCCCGCCGCCGGCTGTCGTTCCCCTGACAGTAGAGCTTCATCAGCACCAGGCTATAAAGCCCCAGCGATCCGCCCTCGGGAAGTTTGTGCGCTCCCGTGGGAAGGTCTTTGCCCTCGACTCTGCGGCCAATCTCCTCGAGATACAGTTGCCTGTAGTACTCGGGGAAGACTATCTTATTCACCCTTCCATTGACCAGGTACTTGGCCAACCGGGCGATTCCCAGTGGCGACGGGATAACCTTGCCGCACACATACCAGACCAGCCCGGCGCGGGGATTCAGGAATCCAATACCGGCGCTCAGATCTTCGGCACACTCGGCGGTGTAGTGGACAAACCACCCCCCGTTCTCATAGACCAGGACCACCTCATTGATGGTCAGGTCCCTCGAGGTCAATATCTTTCTGACCGCGTCGGGAAGATTATTGGCGGCGACAAACTCTGTGTCCTTGGGTTCCAAAGTCACTTCGAATGCGGCCAAAGCCTTCTGGATCGCTTCACCGGCTTCCTTGAGCATCTGGGATTGCTTTTCCCAGCTGTCGGTTCGAAGCAGGCAGATGTCCAGATCGTTGACACAGCTTTCGATACCGTATCTAAGCTCATCGGCGAAGAGACCCTTCTCCTTCAGCAGGTGAATCAGTACGAATCTGGCGTTGCCGCCCTTCACCAGGGCGACCTTTTGCCCATTATTCTCAACGGCTTTCAGAATCAGTCTGACATTCTCCGGCAGGCTCTTAATGGTTGCGTTCGACAGCTCTACCGCCCTAACATTCCTAACGATTTCCATTCGATATCAACCCTCCTAACGTATTTTTTCTAGTAGGTACTGAAAACGTCATTACTATATCACATTATGATTATTTTGTCAAGGATAGTCGTTGAGATGAAGGTGGGCCAAAATACAAGTTTGGCAAGGTCGCACCTATGCGAGTACGCATAGGAACGACCTTAAAATACAAACGTACGGCAGGTGAAAATAAGATAAAAAAACCGGACATCCCGGTTTAGAAATGAAATTTATTTTATTTCGTAAAAAGCTTCAGGTTCGAGGCGACATTCGCGCATCCAGACCGTGCAGGCCATAGGCGGACGGCTTTTGCCCTTACCGCAGTTCTTACAAGCTTCGATAGCACAAACCCTCCTGCCGCAAAGATTGCAGGCGGTTTGTTCGTAAACATGCATGCATTGTTCGGCGCCGGCAGGCCGTTGCGGATACTTGCGGTTCTTTTCTTCCAGATAGCGATTAAAAACATCATCAAATCCCAAGTCTTTTAATTCAAAACGCATCTTGGCCCGGGAAAAGATATCTTCCTGCTGGCGAATAAAAAGATCCGGATCCAGGAGCGTAGTGAACCCAAGGTCATAGAGCGCGAACATCGCTTTTTTTTGCAGACGGTCGTCATTACCAAAGTAATTTTTCATCAGGACCAGCGAGTGCAAACCCAGCGGAGCATTGGGCTGGCGCAACCCTTCTTTGAGCTTGCGCTCATAGTCGGCAAAATAAAGCTTGCGCCAATGAACCGGCAGGTAAATCTTTTTAACCTTGCCCGAAACAAGGAATTTGAGCAGACGCACCATTCCCAGCGGCGACGGAAAAACGCGGCCGGCATCGGTCCGGATATTGGTCGGTTTGGGGCGGACAAAAACGCCCCAACCCGTGGCGATGTGCTTGATAGCGTGGCTTGTGTAATATATCCGCCAGACATTGCCCTCACAACCCAGGGCAACCTCATTGATAGTCAGATCAGTGGCATCAAAGATCTTTTCCACGGGCGGCTTTCCTCCGTCCAGATCGATAATATCGATGTTCTTGGGCTCAAAAACCACGCCCACCGCGTAAAGTTTTTGAGCAATGGCGGCATATTTTTGGCACAATTCGCTCCGGAAATCGCGACCCGAACCGGATTGCCAGAAGGCCAGGTCAACATCTCCGATCCGCTTTTCGATATCAAGGCGGCTGGGGTTTTCCAGTTTACCTTTCTTTTCGATTAGAGCCATCAGGCTCAAGCGGGCAATCCCGCCCTTGATAAGGAGGTTGCGTTCACCGGCAAGAGCGTTTAGAACGGCGCGCACCTTGCGCGGCAAAAGCGCGACGATGTCGGCGCGCAACGCAATACTGAATATTTCCTTTTTTACATCGTCTGCCATTTTACGGATTAGTAGGATAATTTTTAATTATTGAACAAAAAAACCCTTCTTTCAAGGAAGACTCATCATCCTTCAAGAACCCTGATCCCGCTAGGTTTAATGCTGGCTCCGAGAAACAAGTCAGGGATCAATTTCCGGATAAAATTTGCACCCGCAACCAAGCACTGAAAAGATAAGGATAAAATACGAATTTGCCGAGGTCACACCTCAACGATTAAATCGAGGAACGACCCCAAAACACAAATAACCAAGCGAGCAGTTATTTTGACCCAACGAAAAACCCCGGCAAATACCGGGGTTCACTGAAAAATCGTTTCACTAAAAATTAGGCCAGAGATTCTTTTTTGACTTTGTATTCTTTGCGGTCTTTGTATTCCTGCTGTTTGCCCAGATTAAACTGTCCTACCGGGCGCAGATAGCCCACTACGCGGGTATAAACTTCACAGGGCTGTTCTATGGTGCATTTGGGGCAAGTAAAGTGCTCGCCCTCAATATAGCCATGCGTCGGACAGATTGAGAAAGTCGGCGTAAGCGTGATATATGGCAGGCGGAATTTCTCGAATACTTTGCGCACCAGAGCCTTGACGCTTTGAGTATCATTCAACCGCTCGCCCAGGAACAAATGCTGAACCGTGCCGCCGTTATAACGGCACTGGATTTCATCTTGCAATTTGAGAGCCTCGAACACGTCGTCGGTGAAATTTACCGGAAGTTGCGATGAGTTGGTGTAATACGGGCTTTTCTTGGTACCGGCCGCGATTATGTCGGGATATTTAGCCTTATCCTTCAAGCATAGACGGTAAGAAGTGGATTCCGCGGGGGTGGCTTCAAGGTTGTAAATGTTGCCGGTTTCACGCTGGAATTCTACCATGCGTTCGCGCATAAAATTCATTACCTCGAGAGCGAATACCCTCCCCTTTTTGGAGGCAATATTTTCGCCTAGAAAATTCATAAGCATTTCGTTCATACCGCTAAGGCCGATAGTGGAAAAATGATTGCCATAATACTGGCCGCGCGCTTTTTTGACGTTGGAAAGATAGTGGCGCGAATAGGGATATAATCCCTTGTCGATATAGTTTTCAATGACCTTGCGCTTCAGCTCAAGACTTTCTTTGGCAAGATCCATCAGGTGGCTTAAGCGCTCAAAAAACTCTTTTTTGGTTTTAGACAGATAGCCAAGACGCGGCATATTGATCGTCACCACCCCGATAGAACCGGTTAGAGCCCCGGCGCCGAACAAACCGCCACCACGATTATGCAGTTCGGTCATATCAAGCCGCAGACGGCAACACATCGACCGTACGTCTTCGGGATTCATATCGGAGTTGATATAATTGGTAAAGTAGTTAATGCCGTATTTGGCGGTCGCTTCCCACATCGGTTCAAGGCTGGGATTGTTCCAATCAAAATTCTTGGTAATACTCACCGTCGGGATTGGAAAAGTAAACACACGCTGATTCTTATCGCCTTCCAGCATCACTTCGTAGAAGGCTTTATTAAACATATTCATTTCCTCCTGGAAATCGCCGTAAATTTCGTTTTGCGGCTCGCCGCCGATAATGACCGGCTGCTTGGCAAACGACGGCGATGGAGTGAGATCCAATGTCACATTGGAGAACGGACATTGGAAACCGACGCGCGTTGGCGTTGCCATATTAAACAGGAATTCCTGCATAGCCTGTTTGACCTGGGGATAGCTTAAATTATCGTATCGGATGAACGGCGCCACAAGAGTATCAAAATTCGAAAACGATACCGCGCCGGCTACTTCGCCCGACAAAGTGTAAATAAAGTTTACCGCCTGGCCAAGTACGCTACGAAAATGCTTCGGAGGTTTGGATTCAAGTTTTCCCGCGACACCGCCGAATCCCCTCTTTAAAAAGTCGTACAAGTCCCAACCGGAACAATAGGGAGCCAACGAATCAAGATTATGAAGATGAAAATCGCCCGACTCATTAGCTTCGCGAACTTCTTTGGGATAAATCTTATTCAGCCAATATCTTTTGACAATATAGGACACGCCGTAGTGGTTAAGTCCCTGAAGAGAAAAAGCCATATTGGCGTTCTCTTGGACTTCCCAATCAAGTTTTTCCAAATACTGGTCAACTTTATCTACCGCTTCGTCGGTGGCCACGGCAGTTTCACGAATGCGGCGGCGCTGTTCGCGGTAAAGAATATAAGCTTTGGCGGTTTCCACCAGCCCATCCATAATCAACACTTCTTCGATGATGTCCTGAATCTGTTCCACACTGGGGATCTCATTCTTCTTAAAGCGGCGGTTGAAAATTTTTTCGGCATCGGCGGCGATCTTTTTAGCCTTTACTTCGTCGCCCTGGCCGGTAGCAGTGATCGCTTTAAAAATCGCGTTGGCAATGCGCGCAAAATCGAAATCAACGATCCGGCCGTCACGCTTTTGTACTTTGGTGATTTTGTGTTCCATAGGTTTACTAACTGCAAAGAATTATTAACAAAACAAAATGGGCAGAATTAAAATCCGATCTATGTGCCCCATAAATCGCCTTTTGAGGTAATTTTTAAGTTTGGACTGCTTTAAAACGATATTAACAACCGCCAAACAATTACTGCAATAGTGTATTTTAACCCACCCAAAACGCACGTCAAATCGTTTATTTTTTTGCTTAAAAACCAGTTGCCACAACGGTTATTTTTATCTCTCCTTTGGGCAAGGTTTCGTCGTGGACCGCGCCAAAAATCACTTTGGCCTGCGAATTTATTTCGGAAGTGATGATCTTGGCGGCATCCTCGATTTCAGACAGGCTAATATCAGAACCGCCAGTCACGTTAAAAAGCACCCCTTTAGCCCCGCGCGCGGGAACATCGAACAAGGGCGATTCGATCGCCGCCCGGGCGGCGGTTTCGGCGCGCTTTTCGCCTTTAGCCCGGCCGATACCGAAAATCGCCCGCCCGGAATCCTTCAAAATCGAACGGACATCGGCAAAATCCACATTAATAATACCCGGCGACAATACCAGATCGGAGATGCTTTGCACCGCCTGGCGCAAAATTTCGTCGCATATCCAAAACGCGTTAACTAAGGTGGTGTTGGGATTCAGGGTTGCCAGAAGCTTGTCGTTGGAGATTGAGATTAATGAATCGACCCGGCCGCGGATTTGATCCATGCTTTCTTGGGCGATGCGCTGTCTCCACGAACCCTCAAAAGAGAATGGGCGCGTTACAACCGCTACAGTCAGCGCGCCGGAATTTTTGGCGATCTGGGCGATCACAGGCGCCGCGCCCGAACCGGTGCCGCCGCCCATACCGCAAGCAATAAACACCATACCCGCGCCTTCGACAGCCTTTTGTATTTCATCTTGCTGTTCTTCGGCGGCCTTACGGCCGATTTCGGGGTTCATTCCGGTGCCCAACCCTTGCGTAAGCTTGCGGCCGATCTGGATCTTTTTGTCGGCTTTTACTTTCTTGAGATCTTGGTAATCGGAATTAAGCGCGATCAGTTCAATTCCCCGGACCCGGCCTTTTTCCATGCGGTTGATAGCGTTACACCCCGAACCGCCGACTCCCAGCACTTTTATGTTTATAGGATTAATCATCGTAAAATTCTAGCGCTTGGAATGAATTTCCAAAATGCGTAGTATTATTTATCGTTTCCGGATTTTGTTTGTTATATTCTATATCTTTATTTACCAGAATATCAAATCAAATTGTTCCAAACCTGTCGGTGAGTACTCATCGAAGCTTGCGGCATCAACATCGCAAAGTGCAAATTCCCCAGTCGCCGCACGCAAGTACGGCTCCGACGTGAATTTGCACTTTTCCTGATATCTGCCACAATCGCTAGAATTTTTTTGAGATCATTTTTAAGGTTTACCTTAAAACTGATCTCGAAAAATACAATTCAAGGGATAAATATCTTGAAAAATTTTTTAATCCTGTTCCAGACGCCACCACTCATCGAAAAACGGGAGACATTAGCGGCTTCATCCTCTTTTTCCTCCCAGGCGCCGGCGACGAGGCCGCAGGCAACCGCTAGCGACGGATCGGCATCGATATTCGAAAAATTATTGGGAGCGCCGGTGCTTACGGTAAGCTTGAAAACTTTTTTGGCTAATTCGTTGATCTGGGGAAGTTTCACTCCGCCGCCGCAAAGCACAATACCTGCCGGAAGCTTGCCATCGCGGCCGATCTTTTTGAGCTCTTTGTTGGCCAGACTAAAAATCTCGTCCACTCTTTCGGAAATTATTTTAGACAATATCCTTTGCGAGAACACTTGTCCGGCGGCGGTGCCGGGTTCGGATTCAAGTTTTATTTTTTTGTCCGACCCCTTGAATACACAAATTCCTTTTTCGATTTTCAGGCGTTCAGCAGTGGCGACATCAATTTCCATCCCGATGGCAATATCATTGGTGATGTTGGCCGAACCGATAGGCAAAACCGCCAGATGCAAAAGATCACCTTCTTCAAAAATCGCGAGACTGGAAGTACCGGCGCCGATATCCAAAATAGCTACTCCCAATTCCCGTTGCTGTTCGGACAACACCGCCGATGAAGCGGCCACGACCGAAGGCATCCGATTATAAATTTCGAGGCCGGCGCGCAATACCGCCTGGTCGGTAGCTTTAAGATAAGGGATAAATCCGGCCACGATCAATACTTCGGCCTCAAGCCGCACTCCTTTCATACCAAGGGCATCTTTTACCTGTCCTTCCCCATCTACAATGAATTCTCGCGGATAGACATCCACAATATCCTTATTGGGCGATAACGAGATCGTCCGGGCCGCCTGCAGTACGCGGCTGACATCTTCTTCGGAGATGCAATTATCAGCACGGGAAACCGACACCAAACCGCGGGAAGTGGTGCAAAAGATATGACCGCCTCCCACCGAAACATATACGCCCGCGAGTTTGCGGCCGACGGCAAGTTCGGCATCGCTTAACACTTCTTGAACGCACCGGGCGGCCAGCTCCACGTCGACAACCACCCCCTTACGCACTCCCCGGGACGGCTTTTGGCCCGCAAAAAGGGTTTCCAGGCCAGGTCCCGGGGATTTTTTTTGGGCGACAACGATCTTAACGGAACTGGTGCCAATATCCAATCCAGCGATTATTGTTGGAGATTTTGCCATGAAAAATACCGGAAACTCATTGAAACTTGCTCGCAAAGCTCGCGAAATTAATGGAAACTCATTGTTTTGGGGCAATCAATTTCTATTATTTTCAATAAGTTTCAATAAATATCTTATTTTATTAATTTTGAAAGATAAAATTCCTCTTTGGCGCGCATCCGAAGCGCGTCGGCTTGGGAAGTTTCGTGGTCATAGCCCAACAAGTGCAGAATGCCATGAACGACGACCCATGCCAATTCGCGATCAGTACTCACTTTCGATTCGCGCGCATCAAGTTTAACTTGCGCCAGGCAAACCGCTAACTCGCCCAAATATACCGGCGCGGCGGCATACTCGCCAAAACCCACGCAATCACAATCGCAACCTCCATTTTCAGCAAACGACAGAACATCGGTAACCGCATCTTGCCGGCGGTATTTTTTGTTCAATTCGCGTATCCGGCTCGGGGCTACGAACGCAACTGATAA
Organism: uncultured Candidatus Saccharibacteria bacterium; assembly: GCA_964470995.1. GTDB lineage: Bacteria > Patescibacteriota > Minisyncoccia > Minisyncoccales > UBA5738 > UBA5738. Next base: position 13,720 of record CAYYEP010000003.1, on the reverse strand, counting down.
TTCCGCGCGGGTAGCGGGACCAACAAGTTTTTCCTCGCCATCAAGCACAACTTTGGCGGTTTTTTTAACCAACCTTTCGTTGAATGACGCTTTGGTCGCGTTGTTTATGGATACCCGGGTATTCATTCAAAAAGCAATTACCTTGGATTGCGAAACTATCCCTACTGTTAAAATTTATCTTCTATTGCGGCTTTGAAAAAATTCTGAAACATACTCAAATAAGAGCTTGCCGAAGAATTTTCTCAAAGCCGCACAACGAAGCTAAAATCTTTCGCTACGGCCCAGTTTCGCAATCCAAGGTAAATTAGCCGGTTACGAATCGCACTAAATATAATATTTTACCAAACCAGGAAGGCTTTCACAAATTTTTAAGCTGGTTTTATTAAAAAATAATTAATTGTTCACGGTGAATTTGAGCGTGGTAATAACCGAACGATAAACGCGGTCGGCATAATCGCTGACGCCGCCGCAGGTAAGCGCGGTCGTGTTGGCTAAGATGCCGAATTCGTAGATCCTGCCATCATATTCGACAAAAACCTCGCTGCCGTTAAAACCCATCCCCTGCGTCTGGTAATCCAACTTGACCGCTGGCTGTCCGGCAACTGTAATATTTTCGGTTTTGCCGATCTCCATCCCTTGCAATTCGTTTTCGATAAAATCGGATAACTCGCCCTCCTTTTTAGCGGCCGCAAAGAAAAACATACCCAAATTTATGCCGTTTTCGGTTTTTTCAACAGACGGACATTTCGCATCCCCTTGCGCATAAACGGGGTATTGGAATTCAAAGCCAAGGACTTCATCACGATAAGTCTGGAGCCTAAAACCGTCTTCCGGGACTAATTCTTCTTGCGCCGGCGGGGCGGTTTGCGCCGGCGGGGCGGGTACATCCGCAACCGGCTCCGGGTCGGGCGTTTCGGTCGGATTGTGCCGGTAGACATTAAAATAATAGTCCGCGGCGATCCACACAGCCACCATCAACACCGCGACAATTATAAATTGGCTGAAGCCAAAAACTTTTTTTCTTCTGGGCATATTTTTTGTTCTGCCTTAAATTCCAAGGCGGGTTTTTATTGGTCCGCAATACACATTATATATCTTTGCACCTATTTTCGTAGTCGAAATTACCGTCGTCATAGAGACGGACTTCATATTCGTGATCGCCGAGATCATATATACATTTTTCTCCGGTTTTTTCGCCCTGTTCATCATATCCAATGGCGCAGAGAGTGTGGAAATAACAATCGCCGTTGCTGGGCATTAGCATTTCCCATCTGGCCGCCCCATCGCCGCCAATTACTTTTTCGCCAACACCCACCAAAAATCCTTCCGGATCGGAATAATTACCAGCATTCTTCCCCCGTTGCCGGAATTCTACTTTGGCGGCGGTATCAGAATAAGCGATCGCTTTTGACCCTTTCCCAAAATCTCCGTAGGTATAAAGTGCGTCCGTAACTTCAAAATTTTTAATGCTCTGGGAAGCGATTTTACCATTGGTAAATTTAAAAGTGGAAATCATTTTGTCGATTTCCTCCGGCTTACGCTCGGTTTTTGTGCCGTTAAAAAAGCCCATTGTAATTAAATTGTGGCCATCAGGCACTACGACAACCGTATTGCCGTTTTCCAAAGTGATCCGGGTGGCCGCGACCGATTGTTCGCCAATTTGTATTTCTCGGGAATCAATAATCTTATCGCTTTCGGAAAAGTTACGGTTTGGCTCCTCGATCAGGCAGGAGACAAAACCGGTCGGGTCAAGGTTTTGGGAATTGGAATAAGCGGCAATAACGTATATGGGAGACCAGCCCGCATAGTATGCCCCAGATGGATCCACATACTGATAAGGTATAATTTCCCAAAAATCCCCCCTTGAATCGCCGCATTTGTTACTAAATGCCAACCCTGATATAAAATCACCGGGGAATTTGACCTCAAAATCCAACACTTCATTGCGGTATGTCTGCCAATTTGCCGAATCAGCAAGGAATTCGCCGGTTTGAGCCTCATGAACCATGCCGCAAGCCGGTTGCTTAGCTGCCAAACAGATTGCTTTTAACTCAATTTCGCTATATGAGTCATGGTTTTTCGCGGCTCCGAATAAACTTGGCTTTGAATTACCGTCATGGATAAATTTACCGATGAGCAATACTAAAATAAAACCAAAAACCAAAAAAATGACAAAAACCGACACCAGTATTTTTTTAAATGTTTTTTTATCCATACGCATATCATTTGACGCTTGCCTTCCTGACCTCGGCCACTTTATTCAAATCACCGGATTTGTAAACCGGATATTGCACATTACCGTCATCGATCCATTTAAAATCCTGCAACCCGCCGGCCGGATTGAGGATCTCCCCGGCCGCGGCGGTAGCAATGACTGTCGCCGTATCGGCGGCCAGGTCCAAAATATACAAATCCGATCCTCCAAGCGACGCGATCAATTTTCCGTTCGGGGAGATAATACTAGTATAATTATAGTAATTTTCGTAAATCTTGCCGACATTGGCAAGCCGTCGGGATTCAAGCGTGGTTACATCCAGCGCGAAAATGCCCGAGGAGCTGTCCGAATCGGAAAGGTACTTGGTTAAATAGATTTCTTTGGAGTAAGGGGCAAAAAGAACCTTGTTGGGATAAAATTCGGCCAAACCACCCCAGCCCATCGCCGTTTTAACGCTTTCGGCGACAACCTTTTGAGCGCCATCATTGCCAAAGCAAACCAGTTTGCGGTCGGTTGATCCGGGCGATGCCGTGACTATTGGACTAAAGATGCAATCTTTCCAATTAGTGGCCTTGGAGGCGGCGATATCAGGCGCGGAAGCGGCCGCGGCGGCCTTTGCGGCGAACCGGAAAGTTAAAAACATATTGTTGAAGTTGATCGTGTCAGTTTCTTTAGAAGCTTTCATCACATTAACCAGGGTTTTGATCTTGATCTTGTCGGCAAGCTGGTTGCCGTTCTTTTCTTCCCAGACCGAAATCCCTTTGGCGGTAACGCCGCGCAACATCGAAAAACAATGCTGGTCCTGACCGCAACCGTAATAAACGATCGCAGTCAGCCAATTCCCGTCGTCAATCTGGCGAATCGCCCAGTAGTTTTTTTTGAACCGGATGCCGTTCATATCGACGGTTTCGGTGTCGAGCAATTTTTGGTCGGTAGCCTGGTCTTCGGCGATGACCGACCAGGTCCCCTGGAATGCGAGCGTTTTTTTGCCGTTGGAGATAAAGCTGACCGCTTCGCCGCTAAAGCCGCCGATTTGAAAATCGATATCTCCATTTTTTTTGTCTTTTTCGGAAATCTCATAATTGGCTGGATATTCCAAAGTGTAGAAATCGTTACTGTAAGTTTCCCAGGGAGCGTTTTTGCTATCTGCCAATTCTTCACTGCTTTCATCCGCTTCAGCGTCGGTTTGATTCTGATCGTTATCTTCGGACGCGGCTTCGCCGGTAACCTCCGGCGTGGATTGCTGGCCGGATGTCTGGTTACTGCCGGCCGCGGGCGCGGTCCCGTTTTTCGAATCATTACTGTAACTAACCATTTTTCGCAACATCACCCCGCCAACAATGACGAGAATAAGAACAAAAACCGATAACATACTGACCGCGAATATTTTTTGGTTAAGTGTCATATTTTAAAAACTATTGTCTTTATTTTACCACCAAAAGCCAAGAGGATAATCCCCAAGAGTATTTGCGGCTTATCAAAGCACTCCTTCTCCCTCGTCTTGCCCGGGACTTCTTAACCCACCCGAGCAATCTCGGGGCTTATAAAATAAATTACCCCGGGCCAGAGCCTCGAGGCACTCCTTCCGCTCCGCTACGGGCAGCCATTTATCCCCACGGCAAAGCCGGCGGGGTATTCCGGCAGATAAATGAATCTCCCCAGGACAAACGGCTACGGAATCTTGGTTGAACCGCCTTCCGCCTTGCTTCAGGCGTCTCCCGCATACTGCGGGGGAAAATCTTCATCCCCCGCTAAACGCGCGGGGTATTAAGATTTGTTCAATAAAAAACGAGATATTTCCCGTTCATCCGGTTTTGGGCAATATTATTTGGCACCGCCAACCGTGAACGACGAAATTATTTTCTGGACCGCCTGTTTTGCCATTGCCGCGGCATCGCTGCCATGGCCGGAAAAAACGTACGCGAATTTACCGTTCCCCGCGTCAAAGATATAAAGCGGCCCGGCACAACTGCCGTTGAGCGATAACGTGGGCTGATCGTTTAATATTTCGTATACCGTTTTGCCGCCGATATCGAGGTCGCGCACTAATCCAGGGTTATCGGTATCTTCGACCGCCAGCGCGTCCTCGTAAAGCTGGATAAAGAGCTGGCTGGAATCGTTGTCGGGCTTGCCGCCAATAAAAACACGAATATCGACACAGTCCACGGCACATTTTCCCGCGGAATCGCCGCATTTTTTGTTGACAATATCGATATTCATCAGCCCCCGGGCATATTTGTCGTAGCCGACGTTAAAAGACCAGTTTTGCGGATAATCAAGCGATACGCCAACCCGTGTTTCGGAAAAATTCTTCCACACCGGATCGTCGGTCTGAGCACTTAAAAAACCGGGGTGCCGCAAAACCAAAAATCCCGCGCCCGCAACAATTGAGATCGCGCACATTAAAGTGATCAAACGGTGTTTTGATATCATTCCCATCAATATTTTTACAAACGCCCCGTCCGTTTTCTTTCGAGGCTGGTACATATTCGAGAATTAGCCGATCGCTCAATTAGAGGGAAACCAAAATAAAGACGGAAGCCAAAACCGCCAACATAAAAAGAGTAAAAATAATGATCATTCCCCGGCGGCAATTGCACTTTTTTGGGGCGCTGGAGAAAGTATTTGTTTCCATAGCTGTGTTTTTAGTTTAACATCGCGGCCACGGCAGAGCAAACATATGTATGTAAACTAAAAAGCAGTACGGCTAGCGTACTGCTTTCGCGCGAATTAACCTTGTAAAGCTTCTTTGACCAGCTTGCTGACGAGCGAGCTATCAGCCTTGCCCTTCACTTGGGGCATAAGCACCCCCATCACTTTACCCATATCCTTGACGCTGGCGGCGCCAGACGCGGCCACGGCTTCGGTAACGATCTTTTTAATTTCATCCTCGCCAAGCTGAACGGGCAAATAGCGCATCAGTACTTCAATTTCGCTTTTATTCTGCACAACAAGATCGGCGCGGCCTCCCTGCTCAAACAGCGTAATGGCATCGCGAAGTTTTTTAACTTCGGCGGATACTACGCCGATTATATCGTCATCGGCAAGCACCGCCTGGGCAATATCCTTACCCGCCTTGCTGGCCTGGAATTGATTTTCCTTTTCCTTGTTAAGAAGGGCGGCTTTAAGGTTCTTCAATACGGAAAGCTCGACCTCCCTCTTTTCCTTGAAGGCCGATTTGAAATCTTCATTAATTTTTTCCTTAAGCATTTTTTTAAGACGGCCTCCTTTGGGGAGGCCGATCGCTTAGGCTTTCTTCATTTTCTTGATGAGCTCGTATTTTTTCTTGTTTTCCATACGGCGCAGGGCGGCTTTTTTCTGCATATTATCGGATTTGCCGCGCTTTATAAATTGCCGCTTGCGAGCCTCCAACAAAATCCCGCTCTGCTGTACCGCTTTCTGGAAGCGACGCATCATTGCTTGCACGTTCTCGCGCTGTTTCTTTTTGATCTCTAAAGACATTGCTTTAATAATTTACTTTTTATTGGTTAAATAATGATTTACGCTATCCGGTCGCAAAAGGCAACTCTTCGCCGCCGACAAGATGGATATGCAAGTGATCCACACTTTGGCCGGAATCTTTGCCGAAGTTAATGATCAAGCGGTAACCGGTTTGGTCAACCCCTTTCCTTTTGGCGACTTCGGGGATAACTAGAAGTATTTCAGCCAACCAGTCCCTATCTTCTTTATTCGCAGACTGGATATTGTCGATGTGTTTCTTGGGAATTATCAGTACGTGAACCGGATGGACCGGTTTGATGTTTTCAAACACCAGTACCAGATCATTTTCAAAAACTTTCTTTGCCGGAATCTGGCCACTGATAATTTTACAAAATATACAATCCATAGATTAGCTTAATTTAAGCCGAAGGTCAACCTTGACTTTTTACCATTTTTATGCTTTAATATTATAATGGCGATTGAACCTGCCGCAAAAAGCAGGTTCTTTTTTATTTATCTGCAGGCTTTGCCGCGGGGATGAATGGCTGTCCGTAGCGTCGCGGAGGTTATAAACAAAGTCTTCCTAACGCGCAGCGGAAGCGTAGCAGAAAGAATACCTCGGGGCTCTGCCCCGGGGTAGTTTATTTCTTGAAACGCTTTTTGATCTCGGCGACAACGGTGTCAAGCTTTAACGATTCCTGATTACCAGTTTCCATATCACGCAGGATGATTGAACCCTCGAGGGCTTCTTTTTGGCCCAAAAGCAAGGTAAACTTGGCGCCGTATTTATCGGCGATCTTTAGCTGGGACTTGAGGGAATCGCGGTCAAAGGACTCGCCCACCGAGATACCGGCTTGGCGCAATTCTTCGCAAAGCTTTAAGCATTTTTTCTTGCCCAAAACTCCCAACTGGGCCAAAAATACTTTTACTTTCTTTTCTTCTCCCACCGTAATCTCGGCCTCTTTCATAGCCGCGACAATGCGATCGACGCCCAAACCGCCGCCCATGGCGGGGGTGTCTTTGCCGCCCAGGAGCTTGACTAAACCGTCATAACGGCCGCCTCCGCCCAAAGCCGACTGCTGGCCCTCTTTGCCGTCCTGATAGATTTCGAAAACCGTACGGGTGTAGTAATCAAGTCCGCGCACCAGATAGGGATTCAGGCGATACGGCAGGCCGATCTCTTCCAAGTATTCCAAAACTTCTTTAAAGTGATTCTTGCAGTCGTCGCAAAGATGATCCATAATCTGCGGCGCCTGGGCCCTCACTTGCTGGCATTTCTCATTCTTGCAATCCAAAATGCGCAAAGGGTTATCTTTAATCCGGGTTTTGCAATCGGCACAAAGAACCGACGCGCGGCTGCGCAAATAGCTGGCTAGCGTTTTTCTGTAATAGGGCCGGCACATCGGGTCGCCAATGCTGTTGACCTCAACGATGATATTATCAAGCTTAAGTTCTTTTAGGATATTGTAATAGATTTGGATGATCTGCGCGTCAACAATCGAAGAATTGTGGCCGATCACCTCAAAGCCTAATTGCCAAAATTGGCGATAGCGCCCGGCTTGGGGTTTTTCGTGGCGGAAAAAAGGCCCGAAATACCAAAGCTTTACCGGCTGGGGCCAGTTGGCCATACCATTCTCCAGATAAGCGCGGATTACGGGAGGCGTACCTTCAGGCCTCATAGTCAGATCATCGCCGCCCTTAGTTTTGAAAGAATACATCTGCTTTTGCACGATTTCGGTAGTGGCTCCGGTTCCTTTGACGAAAAGTTCGCTGTTCTCCAGTATCGGAGTTTCAATGCGGTTGAAATTATAAAATTCGGCAATCGCGCGGGCAGTATCGCTTACCTTTTCGTAATATTTATAATCGTCCGGCAAAATATCGTGCATTCCGGTAACCGCTTGGAATTTTGATTTCATATTTTTGCTTGATTTTTATTGGCCTGTCGCGCAGACGATCAGGGACGCGGCAAATCGGCTTAATTGTTCTGGTATACTGGCGCTTCAATGATGGACAGATCATTGAGCGGCCAAAGCCGAAATTGCACCCGGCCGATAATATTCTTGAGTGGCAATTCACCCCAATCCTGGGAATCCGAAGAGGCGGGCCGATTGTCGCCCAGAACAAAATACTGGCCTTCTCCAAGCTGGTAGGCGCTCATATCGGGAGCAATAAATCCCTCGGGAATGTAAACCTCGCTTAGAACCGTTTTTTGCCCGTCTGTGCCGGTAACGGCAACTTGGCCATTTTTTATCTCGATGGTTTCACCGGGAAGTCCGATTATCCGTTTGATGAAACGCTTGGAAGTATCATAGGGGTATTTAAAGACAATAACCTCTCCTCTTTCCGGTGCCCGGAAACGGTAGGACAGCTCATCGACGATCAAGTAATCGGATTCGTGGAAATTAGGCTCCATAGAAGCACCCTGGATCACGAACGGCTGAAACAGAAAAAACCGGATCGGAATAACGATCGCGACGGCCAGAACCACGATCTTGATCACTTCCCAGAAAAACTCAACGACATTTTTAATGGCGGAAGACATAAAAGTGGGTGTTTTTTAAGTTAAAACAGCTTTATAATACCAAAAAAAACAGCTTTGCGCAAGCCTAAAACCGGCGCCAAAATACTCCTTGCCAATCGGCTAAAAATGATGTATAAAATAATCAAAAACCGAACCCGTGTTATCATAATGAATACAGTCATATGCCAAAAAATATCAAATCCGGCCCAATTTTGATCGCCGGCCTGGGAAATCCGGGCGCGGACTATTATTCTACCCGGCACAGCCTGGGTTTTTGGGTCGTCGATAGGTTCGCGAACAAACATAATTTTCCGGAATTTAAAATGGTCCAGAACAATTCAATGGTTTCTGAAGGGATTTTTGGGGGAAAAACCGTGATAATAGCCAAACCGCAGACTTTTATGAACAAATCGGGTCTGGCCGTCAAACGGCTGGCAAGGCACTATTCCCTATTCCAAAATAAGAAATTCGACACCCTTTGGGTGGTCAACGACGATTTGGATATCCCGGCGGGCAATTTTAAGATCTCGAAAAACCACGGTGCGGCCGGACATAAAGGGGTTCAATCGGTCATTGACCAAATAAAAACCAAGAATTTCGTGCGCTGGCGGATTGGAATCGCACCACAAGACGCGGCTACTAAAAAAATCCCAGCCGATAAGCTGGTTTTAAAAAAAATGACACCGCCCGAACAAGAAATGTTTGCCAAAACGATCGAAGCGGCAATTACCAGCCTGGAGGCGGCACTGACTGGAAGCATCGAGAAAGCGATGACGGAATTTAACGGCGCAACTCCGCCAAATATAAATTAAACAACTTGATCGTTTTTTTAAAAAATCCGGTAAAACAGACCGGATTTAAATTTTGTTTACCTCTTCAAAGAACTCGTCTGTGGCCATCATCATAATATCTATGCCATCGATAATCCCCTGATCCAATTTCCAAGCTACTTGTGCCGGAAATTCGTTCATTACAAAACAATATTCAGTTTTTCCGCCTTCAATTTCGACGGTCATCAGATTAAGAATCGTATATTTTTCGGCAATTTTTTCGGCAATTTCTTTTTTTGCCATATCCGATTCTGTTATTCCCAAGTGCGAGAATAACACCAAGGTAACGCGGGGCTTCCCCGTAAACTTAATTTCCATTTTTTCATTTCCCCTTTCCGGCAATGCGGCCCAAAAATGAAATCTTTGGGACCGGAATCTATTGTTTTTGCATTAAAGCGGCTTTTTTGCAAGGCTTAAGATATCTGTCGTTATCAAAAAAAGCAGCTAAACAGGAGCTGCTTTCAGGTTCAATCTTTTATGGCGGCGATATTAAAGAGCTGATCAAGCAACCAGACGCACTCTTCCATCGTGGTAGCTTGGCCCGAGATTTCTATTCCCTTTCGGGAACAACTTTCCCGCGTTTGAAATTCCCGGACACAAGCACCGCTTTTGAGTTCGTATTCGAAAATTCCCTTTTCGCAAATATCGCTTATCTCAGCGATACTTATTGTTACCCGCGGCATATATTATCCCCTTCATTACATTGATCCCTTCCGTCTTGAATGTTTTTATAAGACATACCGCCTTAAACACCGATTAAACATATTAAAGGGCTGGAAATGACAACCCAACGGCATCAAGGCCAACCTCTACTCTTTTGCGATAAACATATCTTTTCTCTCCCCGCTTAATCCAACGACGCGTCCAATTGAGCGCAATCTGAAACTGCGCCAGAATACCGGCGATCATACCCGCGCGCGCCATAGCGTCATCCAGGCCGTCGACCGGGAAGACGAAGCACATTTCGCGTATGCCGCCCGAGTGCGTTGATAGCGATTCAAAGCACAGCCCGTACTTTTGGGCAATGGTTTTACCAATTTCGATCTGCCATTCTACGTACGATTCATCAAGCTTCGAGAAGAGAAATATCTTGATAGGCACTATCAAACGGCCTTCTTCTTCAAGAATAATGTTATCGAACATTATATCAGGCAGATCGCCGAAAAATACGCTTAAACGATCCCTTAATTTGCTGATATCTACCATCCTCACACCTCGGTTTACGATTCGCTAATACTTTATTGCGCGATTTGCTTAATTTTGCAAGAGTGCCCGGTTTTTTTGCAACTTGCCGAAATAGTGTATATTAAAAAAGTAATGAAGAATGAAATAGAAAAGATCGGGCAAGAGGATGCAAGATTTCCGGACGGTTTGCGCGCGATGAAGTCGGGGCCGAAGGTTTTGTATTTCCGCGGCAAACTGCCGCAACCGGACGAAAAAATGGCCGCCATCGTGGGTTCGCGCGTTTGTTCGGATTACGGAAGGCGCGCGGCAAGCGAAATTGCGCAGGGACTGGCCGAAGCAGGTTTTTCGATTGTTTCCGGGCTGGCGCCCGGAATTGATACAATAGGGCACGAAACCGCCCTGGAACACGGCGGGCGCACGATCGCAGTGCTGGGCACGGGCCTTAACCGGGAGAACTTATATCCGCAGGCAAACCTTGACTTATCTGAAGAAATAGTGAACAATGGCGGCTGTTTGTTAAGCGAATACCCGGCCGGAACGCGGGGGGCAAGATTCACCTTCCCCCAGCGCAACCGTATCGTGGCCGGATTATCAATGGCGGTTGTTGTGATCGAGGCAAAAATAAGATCGGGATCGCTAGGCACGGTACTTTGGGCAAAAAAGCTGGGGAAGCCGGTTTTCGCGGTGCCGGGTTCGATTTATTCGGTTAACTCGGGGGGTTGCAACGAGCTTATCCGGCAAGGAGCAACACTAGTACGGAACGCCCAAGATATTCTGGCCGGGGTAGGACAAGTAACGGAAATAAGGCAAAAAACCATCCATTTTGGGGAAAACCCCGATGAAATCTCAATATTGGAAGTGCTGGGCGGCGAAGCCCTGGAAACCGATAAGATAATCGCCGCCACAGGTTTGGCGGCCGCGACAGTTTTAAGCGTACTGGCCGTGCTGGAAATAAAGGGACGGATAAAAAGCATCGGCGGAATGAAATATTACAGGAACCACTAAATATTCAATATTGCAATTTGCAATTTTCAAAAAAATATTCAATACGCAATTTTATGAAATCCGCCGTTTGGATATTGGATATTCGGTTTTTTTTGAAAATTGGACGGTTGAATATTGAATATTAGGAATTATTAATTATGCAATTAGTTATCGTTGAATCGCCTACCAAAGCCAGAACCCTGCAGGGTTTTTTGGGTTCGGACTATAAAATTTTGTCGTCGTTCGGGCACGTGCGCGACCTGCCCAAATCCTCTTTTGGCGTGGATATTGAGCACAATTTTGAACCCAAATATATTTTGACCGCCAAGGGCAAGGGTACAGTCAAGGAATTAAAAGCCGAAGCGGCGAAAGCCGATTCGGTATTGATCTCAACCGATCCGGACCGCGAAGGCGAAGCGATCGCCTGGCATCTGGTGGAAGCATTAAAACTGAACGGCACAAGCGGAAAACCCTATAAACGCATTGAATTCCACGAAATCACTAAAAGCGCGATCGAAGAAGCGCTGAAAAATCCGCGCCAGATCAATTTTGACTTGGTTAACGCCCAGCAGGCACGAAGAGTTTTGGACCGCATCGTGGGCTATCAACTCTCCCCTTTTCTTTGGAAGAAAGTGGCCAAGGGCCTTTCGGCCGGGCGCGTGCAATCGGTGGCGGTACGGCTGATCTCCGAGCGGGAACGGGAAATTGAAGCTTTCAAGCCTGAAGAATATTGGGAAGTCGCGATAACCCTTAAGAACACCAAAAACCAGCCGATAAAAGAATTCGGCGCCAAACTGACATCAGTTAACGGCAAAGCCTTGGACAAGATGGAGATCACCGACGAAACTAAAGCGATCGAAATCGAGCAAGGACTGCAGGGCGCCAAATATTTTGTGGCCGCAATTGAAAAAAAAGAAACCCGCAAAAATCCGTCCGGGCCGTTTACGACTTCAACCTTACAGCAGGCGGCCTGGCAAAAATTCCATATGACCGCCAAAGCTACAATGGCCACCGCCCAGCAGCTATACGAGATGGGCTTGATCAGCTACCACCGCACGGACTCGCAAAATCTTTCGGAACAATCGCTTAGCGCGGCGCAAAAGTTCATTATCGAAAATTACGGAAAGCAATACCACCCCGGACATTTCAATATTTATAAAACAAAGGCTAAGGGCGCGCAGGAGGCTCACGAGGCGATCCGGCCGGCTTATGCCGACCGTACGCCCGAACGCGCCGCCCAGGAAAAAGATTTGGCCAGGCCGCAGGCAAAACTTTACGAAATGATCTGGCAGAGATTCATCGCCTGCCAGATGACGCCGGCGGTTTTCGATTCGGTGGGCGTAAACATCAACGCAACCGCAACGGCAAATACTTACGGATTCAAAGCCAATGGCCAGACATTAAAATTCGACGGCTACCTGAAAGTATATCCATCCAAGTTTGAACAGGTGGATCTGCCGGAGATGGAGGATGCCGAACCGCTAAATTTGGTTAAGCTCGAACCCAGCCAGCATTTTACCAAGCCGCCGGCACGCTACAATGAAGCTAGCCTTATCAAGGTACTGGAGGAAGCCGGCGTGGGGCGTCCGTCAACCTATGCGCCCACGATCACTACAATTCAAACGCGGGGCTATATCGAAAAGGATGAAAAAAAGAGCCTAAAACCAACCGAGATGGGGCTTTTGGTTAATGATCTATTGGTCGCGCATTTCCCGCAGATCGTTGATATCGGCTTTACCGCTAAAATGGAAGAAGAATTTGATGATATCGCCCAAGGCTCGATGGACTGGGTTAAAACTCTGCACGAATTCTACGGCCCCTTCAAGACAAATCTGGATGCCAAATACACCGCGGTGGAAAAAACTAATAAAGAGCCTGAAGTAACCGATAAACTTTGCCCCAAGTGCGGCGCCAACCTGGTGATAAAAATGGGGCGTTTCGGCAAGTTCTATGCCTGCCCTAAATTCCCGGAATGCAAGCACACCGAAAGTATGGAACCGGCCAAACCGGCGTTTGAGCACGATATCCCCTGCCCCAAGTGCGGCACCGGCCATATCGTAGAGAAAAAAACCAAGAAGCGCAAGATATTTTACGGCTGTTCGGCGTATCCCGACTGCGATTTTGCCCTTTGGGACAAACCGACCGGGGAAAAATGCGAAAAGTGCGGCGCACTGATGATCACCACCAAGCGCAAACAAATTAAGTGCTCGAACAAGGAATGTGAGACTAACGATCATAAATCTTAAAGCACAAAACAAAATAATCCGCATTCTGGTTTGCAGAGATATACCCGGCTCCCAAAAGGCCAGCCTTCCGCAAACCCCGCATTTAACCTTGATTTTTCCTTTCTTTTGCGTTACCTTACAATCAGCAAATTCGGTAAGGAGGGACCATAAAATTTCTTTTGTTATGATATTTCTCGACTTGATCGCCGGAGCTACATAAGATTTTTTTGCCGAAGTGGTGAAATTGGCATACACGCAGCACTCAAAATGCTGTGAGGGCAACCTCGTGTGGGTTCAACTCCCACCTTCGGCACCAGTA
>CAYYEP010000002.1:0-105288 GCA_964470995.1 uncultured Candidatus Saccharibacteria bacterium | reverse complement strand
GGGCGACCGAAGCGATGCGGATACTGTACAACGGGAATGTGGGGATCGGGACGGCGAGCCCGGGGGAGGCGCTGGATATAAACGGGCGTTTGCGGTTGGCGCAAACCACGGCGCCGGCAACGGTGGCGGATAAGCTTTATAATGTATCCGGCAATTTATTTTGGAATGGTATTAATTTGACGGCGGGCGGGGCATTGCCTGTTGGAACGGAGGGGCAGATGATTTATAGCAATGCGGGGACATGGACCGCTTTCAATGGTTTATATTGGGATGATACCAACAGTTTTTTGGGTTTGGGTACCACAAGCCCCGCGGCGTATCTTGATATTCGGGGCAGTGCGTCCAATACCAAAATGGCAATAATTAAGCCTACCAATACGTCTTTTGATTTTGTGCAATATCGGCGCAGTGCCGGAGCATGGACCAATATAACCGCCGAGGCGAAGACTTCCTGGGGTGCGGTGAGCGGTGATATCCTTGATGCTGCGGGAGATGCTTTTTATGTCGGTAAAAGCGATCAGTACAGCGAGATTTATATTGATGTTGGCACGGCAATGAGCGCCGGAGCGACAGTGGCGTTTGAATATTCCAAGGGAGGCAATACATGGGGTACTCTTACGGTAACCGATGGTACAAATAAACTGGCTTATGACGGAACAATAAAGTTTACTCCTCCCGGGGATTGGGCGACGGACAGCCAAAACAGTTCGGCGCAATATTATTTTGTCAGAATGAGAGTGGTCTCGGGTACTTTTACCTACGAGCCGACAGTTTATATGGTTTTGCCATACCAGAAAACATCGATCTTTGAAGCGTATGCGACTGCGGATGACGCGTATCCTGCTTTATCGATGACGCGGAACGGTTCATTGTTTGTCGGTTTCGATCCGATACCGAATTCCACGTCGCCTTACCGGTTATATGTGAATGGGGCAATGTATGGTTCCAGCCTGGCGACAGGAGCAGGTTCTTTTTCCAGTACGGTTACCCAGACTTATACGGCCGGTTATAACCATATTGCCGGATTTCAGGCGAACGCAGGCGGGGCAACCGCAGCCGCCCGGATACAACATTCGCCGATGATAAGGTTTTTGAGTTATGGCTGGGACGGGGATTCTTCAAATGCCAATTCGATCGCGATGTATATGAATCCTAATGCCGAATCGGTTACATCGGGCCGGCTGGTTTGGAAGAATCTTTATTTGAACGGGTCAACAACGGTGGGAACCAATGCGACTGCCGATTTAATGAGTTTAAGTCAGGCGGGAGCTTTGGAAGTGCTGGGTACAACTTATGGTGATGAGGTATTGGCCGATGGCGCTTTAAACGGTACGAGCTGGACGGCCGCCGGGGATTGGACATACACAACCAATGACTATACCTATACCCATAGTACGGGTTCGGGAACTTTAACGCAGGCGGCGGCGAATTTCGCGACGCCGTTAAAAGCAAATACTTGGTATAAATTTACATTTATCAATGGTGTCGCGGCGGGTACCGGGGTTGTTTCGTATATCGGTACGGAAATTGCGAATCAAAAAACATATTTTACCGGGTCAACAACCGAGGTGGACGTTTTTTTCAAAACCAATTCGGCGCCGGGAGATTTTGTTATTTATACTACATCCACGACGGCGGCGACAACCTATCGGATAGACGATGTTTCGCTGAAAGAAGTAAGCGGCGGAATAATTTCGGCGGGCTTATTCGCGGGAGGAGGCACCGAGGGAATAAAAATTACCGGTGACGGTAATGTCGGCATCGGGACGACGGCGCCGGGAGCGAAGCTGGAGGTTCAGAGTGCTGATGTGGCTGAAACAGCGACATATGACGAAATGGTGAGAATTGGTAAGGGGTGGGCGAGCAATTCGGGCGATGGAATGTACATAAATTTCATTAATGGCACCAATTCTATCGGAAAAATTGGCGCGATAGCTACAGGGGTAAATACCGGTTATCTTCGGTTTGATTACGCAAATACCGGGAGTCCCGCGGCGGGGATGGTTTTAGATAATCTTGGCAACGTCGGCATCGGGACGACGAACCCGACCAACAAGTTGTCTGTTTATTCAACGACCAGTCTCGATGGCTTATCAATAGACGGGACGACTTATCCCGCGATTACTTTACGAATTAGCGGGGCAATCAAAGGCTATGCGCCATTCGTGACGACAGCGAGTGGTGGATTTTTTACCGATTCTCTTGTTGGCGATATGGGTTTTCGGAGTGAAGCTAATCGCGTTTTGTTTGGTGTCGGTTCGGGTGCTTCAACTATGCAAGTGTCTGGTGCAGGAGTAAATATATCCGGCAATGTCGGCATCGGCACGACGACACCGTTAGCCAAATTGTCGATTAATGGCGGGTTGCATGTGGGCGGAGACTCGGATCCGGGCGACAACAACGTTTTAATCGACGGTACTCTTGGAGTTACCGGTGCGGTAACCCTTACCACTGACCTTGGTGTAGCCAGCGGCGGCACCGGCGTTTCTACCTTCACGACCAATGGCGTGCTGTATGGCAACGGTGCGACTTCCATTTTGGCCACTGCCCAAGGCGGAGCGAATACCGTCCTTGTCGCCAATGCCGGGGCGCCGTCATTTTCCTCGGCGATTACCGTGGGTACTTCGGTTTCTTCCCCCATTTTCCAGGGAAACGCCGCGGCGGTAACCTTCGGCAATGCAAGCTATGCCACAACCATTGCCGGTTCGGGGTTGACGGTTTCGCCCACATCATGGACGGCCACCCCGACCATTTCGGGATTGATCACGGCGACGGGCGGGCTGACGGCGACCGGAACGCTGACGGCGAATGGCATATTGGATGCCAACGGAAGCTTCACTCTGGGCGACAACGGCGATACCGGGGCGATCGATACTTCGTCGTGGAACATTTCATCCGCGGGCGCGATCTCGGGCATCACCACCCTGGGAATGAACGGCCAGTTAACATCAACCCTGGCCACGGGTACTTCACCGCTGGCGGTAACTTCGACCACGGTGAACACCAATTTAAACGCGGATTTGCTGGATGGCCAGCACGCAGCCGCATTCTTAACCGGCAATCAGACGATCACTCTTTCCGGCGATGTTACCGGATCAGGTGCTACGGCAATCACCACAACGATTGCCGACAATTCTGTCGATGGTACCGATATCGCGCTGGGTTCCGACGCGCAGGGAGATATTATGTATTACAACGGCACCGACTGGGCCAGATTGGGAGCGGGAACCAGCGGCCAATTCTTAAAAACCCAGGGAGCGGCGGCCAATCCGGTGTGGGCGGCCGACAACAACAGCGGCGGCACGGTAACCAGCGTGGGATTATCAATGCCCGGCCAATTCACGGTTACCAATTCGCCGGTTACAAGCAGCGGCACCTTAACCGCGGCCTGGGCCAGCCAGACCGCCAATACCATATTGGCGGCGCCCAACGGCAGCGCGGGAACGCCGACATTCCGGGCGCTGGCTGACGCCGACATTCCGGATACCGTGACGCTGACCAATATCACCCAGATCACCAACCGGGACCACGGATCGCTTACCGGATTAACCGACGACGACCATTCGATCTATGCATTACTGGCGGGAAGAGCGGGAGGGCAGACCATTACCGGCGGAACGGCGGTTACCGATGATTTGATCTTCAAGACTACCAGCGGGGTGGGCGCCAGCGGAGCCGATATGATATTCCAAACCGGCAACAACGGGGCGACGGAAGCGATGCGGATACTATACAACGGTAATGTTGGTATCGGGACGACGAATCCGTTGTATAAATTAAATATTGCCGGGGCGAATGCCAGCACGGATGTGGGCGATGCGAGTTTGCTGGGGATCGTGAATACCGATACCACCGCCAACAACACCATCGGCCTTGCTTTCGGCCAGGCGAATTTGAGCGGCGCGGTGCAAACTGTGGCCGGCATTGATCTGGTGGGCGTGAGCCATTCTGATGGCGCGCAGAGCGGCGCGTTGGCGTTTTCAACGAGAAACTCCGGCAGTTGGAGTGAAAAGCTGCGGGTTACCCCGGCGGGTGATCTTGGCATTGGCACGACCGCACCGGGGGCGAAGCTGGAAGTGGCTACTGATACCGCAATGCTTACTCAATTGCTTGTTAGCAATGATTATGATGGTGTTGGTAATACCGCCGGAATTGGTTTTAATACCCAGGGCAATGGTTGGTCTAAGGCGGTGATGTATCATATTCGTACGGGAAGTTATGATGTTGGCGATCTCGTTTTTGCTATTGATAATAGCGATGATTGGGGCGCAGTAACCACTGGCGACGAGAAGATGAGAATCACGAGTAGTGGCAATCTTGGCATTGGCACGACCGCACCGGGGGCGAAGCTGGAAATCGCTGATATTCTTGGGGGTAAGATCAGATTGAAAAGGGTTGATGAAATAGTTACCCAAAGCGAGGAGTTGGGTTCGTTGGAATTTTATTCTGACGATAGCAATCTCAATTATGCGGGGGTAAGGGCAAAAATTTTAGCGCTAAACGGCCCATCGGATTCTAGCGGAGGAAAAACAAACCTTGCCTTCTTTGTTTCTGACGGGGCGGCTTCTAATTTAGCCGAGGCGATGAGAATTTCGGAAAGCGGTAATGTGGGAATTGGGAACACGGCGCCAAGCGAGAAATTAGTGGTTGGGACTGATTTAGGAGCCAGATCTGCAAACACTGCTATTATGATAGGCGATACGGGAGCTGATTCTGCTTATTATGTTGGGCAAAGTTCAAGTAATGTTTTAAGTGTAAAGTGGGTGTATGACGCGACTTCGGCTAATGCTTATGCGGCGCTGGTTACGTCCGGATATAGCAATCCGATAAAAATAGATGGTTCCAGTGTTTTGTTACAAAGCGATTCAAGCGGTAATGTGGGGATTGGCACGACCAGTCCGAACGAAAAATTGGAGGTTGTTGGAAATCTTAGAGTAGCCGCAGACTCTGGCTATTATATAAATGGCGGCGATGATAGCAAGACTATTAGATTCGGGGATGCCGAAAATTATTTAGGAATACGTCCCAATATTGGCGGGAATACTGATGTTGTCGAACTTTTTACTTGGGGGCATCTCCAAAAATTAGCGATGACGACCGGAGATGTAGGGATTGGGAACACGGCGCCGGCCGCAACTATGGACCTTGGTTTGGCCGGAACCAGAACGGGGTCGTTGCGTTTGCAGGGCGGTACTTCCGGATATGTGCATTTGCAGCCGGCGGCCGCGGCGGGAAGCTGGACAATGACTTTGCCGGCGAATGCGGGGACCAACGGTTATCAACTTCAAACCAATGGAAGCGGCGTAACTTCCTGGCAGGCGGCCAGTTCTTTGCGGGAGCAAAAGAATATTATTGAGGAGGTTTCTCCAAACGAGGCTTTGTCGCAAATCGCATCTACTCCGGTTTACCGTTTTACCTATAAGGAGGGGATGGGTACGGGAGATTATCTTACCGAGTATGTCGGTATTATGGCCGATGAAGCGCCCTGGGCAATGCATTTTAACGGGAGCATTATTAATCCGGTCAATACTTTGGGCTATATGGTTTTGGGAATTCGCGCTTTAGACGAGTCGGTGCAAAAGATAGAATCCCGGCTCGATCTTCCTGGAATTATAAACGGGAGATCGATTAGCGCATTTAGCGGTTACCGGTTTGTATGGTCGGAGGATGATCTTGAGGAGGGAATGATGGTCGAGCTTACCGGAAATAATAAAAGATTGAACGATGACCCGGCGGCGGAAATAGTTTATGGCGTTGATATTTCATCAAATAGCAATTCTAACGCGTTTGGAGTATGCCTGGGCCGGCTTGATCCCAAAAAACCGCTTAGCAGCGGTAATCCTTATTTGGCAACTGCCGCGGGAAGCGCCGATATGTGGGTGATTGATAACGGGAGCAATATTGCCGCCGGCGATTATCTTATGTCTTCGCTAACGCCGGGTTTTGCCCAAAAAGATCAAGGCGGGAACGGTTTAATAAATATTGTTGCCCGGGCGCAGGAAGCGGTTGATTGGGGGAAGGTAATTTACGCCGGGGACGATGGGATCAAGAGAGCTAAAATTTCCGTTTCAATCGGGTTCTTCACGGAAAACAGAATGTTTGCGCTGGATGAGATGGGCAATATATTGGAAAATAACGATACTGCGGCGACAACCACCGATGAGTTTGTTGAAAGCCACACCGGACTTTGGGATATAGTACAAAAAACCTTGGAAAAATTGGGTATGACGTTAAAAGACGGCGTTGCCAGTTTGGCGGAGGTGATTGTAGATAAATTTACTGCCCGGACCGCGCGCGTCGAACAACTGGAAATGGTAGATAAGGCAACCGACGAGATTTATTGCACTTGGGTTGAGGGCGGCGAGTGGCGTCGAGCCGATGGTTCCTGCGACGAGGAAGGAACGTTAAAAATATCCGGCGGCCAGGGGGCAGGTTTATCGGCCGCGGCCGATGAAGATGCCGCAGAAACTTTTATAAGTGATGAGGCTTCCGGCGGAACTACTAATACCGATAGCGAATCAACGGAGCAAACGGAGATTCAAAATACGGATGAGCCGCTCGCCGAGGAAGCGGAAGGGAGTGATGCGGAAGCCGCAGTTGAGGAAGGTGTTCAAGAAACGGTGATGGGCGCGATCGACAGTTCTGCCGGTGAGGCGGCTGATTTAGAGGAAGGCGTTTCCGATGATAGCGGCGCGGGCGTGAACGTAACTAATGAAGAGCGGGCTGATGACGTTTCCGGCGATGATAGCTCGGTTTCTGACAGCGGGATATCGCTGACCGGCGATGGGGCGGAAGCCGGCGGCGGATAAAGACCAATAAACTACTCGGGGGCAGAGCCCCGGGGTATTCCTTCCGCTCCGCGTATACTACGCGTTAGAAAAAGTAAGTTTTTAGCCTTCGCTATGTTACGGGCAGCCATTCATCCCCGCGGCAAAGCCGGCGGATAAATAAAAAACGCTGCCTTGCGGCAGCGTTTTTTGGTCAGTTGAATTAGGGGAGCAGGGCCAGGAAGCGGGCGCGTTTGACGGCGCTGGCGACCATGCGCTGATGGGTGGCGCAAACACCGGTTTTCTTTTTGGGTTTGATTTTTCCCATGCCGGAAGTAAATCGGCCGATCAGTTCGGTTTCTTTGAAATTGATGTTTTGGATGTTTCTTTGGCAAAAATAGCAAGCCATGGTGTTGTTAAGTCGCAAATTAGATCGTGATAAGCATTTTGGAGAGCTCTCAAAAATACTTATCGTTGCCTAATCTGCATCTTTTGTTTTAGTAGGGTGTAAGTTAAAAGGGAATGTTTTTAACGTCGATATCGTTGTCTTCTTCGATGATCGGGATGTCGATTTCGGCGGGCGCTTTGGCGGTTTTGGCCGCGGGTTTTGGGGAATATCTTTCCTGGGACGAAGGCGCCTGGTAATTCGATCCGCCGTTTTCGCTTGAGCGCGGACCCAGCTGCATACTGTCGGCGACGATCTCGGTGCGGTATCGTTTTTGCCCGGCCGCATCCTGCCAGTCGCGGGTTTGAATCCGGCCTTCAAACATTGCCAGAGAACCTTTTTTCAGATATTGGCCGGCAATTTCGGCCAACCTTCCGAAAAGCACGATATTGTGGAATTCGGTTTTTTGCTGGCGCTGGTTGGTGTTTTTGTCGGTGTAAAAACTATCCGTAGCCAAGCCGAAATTAGCTACTTGCTGGCCGCTGGGCATTACCCGTATTTCCGGGTCGCGCGTGAGCCTGCCGATAAGGAAGACTTTGTTAAGATTCATGAGTCGCTTCGCAATTTTCAATTTTCAATTTTCAATTTTCAAACTAAATGCAACACATTGGTTTGATTGTTGAAATATTGAATATTTTTTGAAAATTGGAGGTTTGAATATTGGATATTCGTATTCGATTATTTGAGGATTTCGTCGAGCTTTTGTTCGATATCTTTCAGTTCGGTTTTAATCTTGGCGCGACGTTTTGGTTTGGTTTCCTTGGGCTCTTCGGTTTTTTCCTCTTTCTTAGGTTTGTCTTCCTTTTTGGCTTTTTTTGTTTCTTTGGTTTCGGATTCTTCCTTTTTGGCCTTGGCAGTGATTTCCGCTTCTTCTTTATTTTCTTCCTTGGCGGCGGCTATCGGTTCTTCAGGTTTAATTTCTTTTTTCGGTTCTTCGGCCTTGGCGGCGGGTAGAGAAGCTCTTTCTTTCATTACAACAACAGTCTCCCGGTTTTTTTCTTCGTCGGTTCGGCGAGGCTCGCGCCGGTCCTCGATTTCCAGTTTCTTGGCGTCGTATGAAACGATCAAACCGCGCAATATATCGGCGATCGCGTCAGTTTCTTTTTTAAAGGCCGCGAGGCTTTCAGTGTCCAAGGTGAACATCACCGTATTTACATAAGCTGCGTCCTGCTTTTTTATCCGGTAAGCGAGGCGTTTTTTATAAGAACGGGGCGTATCAACGACTGCGCCGTTTTTAGTGGTTATCATTTGAGCAATACCGTCCTGAAGAGCTTTGGCGGTTTCTTCGGTCATATCCTGACGCGTCAGGTATGTATATTCGTAGTTTTTTACCATACTTTTCTTTGTGGCTATCTGTTAATTTGGGTCCCGCGCGCGTTATTTTTTGGCGCAGGAGATAGCCGATTTGTAACCAAATCCTAGCAATAAAAACGGGTTTCGTCAATGGTTAGAATACAGGATTCCCGTGATATAATGAGCGTAAAACACGCAATTAACCAACCATACCATGGATCAAATATCGGAGGCGCTTGAAAGCGTCAAAAACGGTTTTTTGGGTTTGAAGGTGGATAGCAAATACAAAGAAAGTGCGCGGGCATACATTGAAGAATGGTTGAAAAACCCGGAATTTGGCGAATATGCGGGCCAGATCAGGCATTTGATCGCCCAAGAAGATTGGGATTACCTTTTGGATTGTTTTTATCAGATAATCCCGTTTGGGACCGCCGGAAGGCGGGGTGAGGTCGGGGTTGGGCCGAATCGTATCAATCTGTGGACGGTATGTTCGGCGTCGCAGGGACATTCCCAATATTTGGTTTCCAAGTATGGCAATGAGGCTAAAAAGAGGGGGGTTGCGATTGCATACGATGTGAGGATATTTTTAGGCAACCGGCATTTGAATCCGGATTTAAAAACTCCGCTGACCAATTTGAGTGCCAAAGATTTGGCGGAGGCATCGGCAAGGGTGTATGCGGCAAACGGTATGAAAGTATATATTTTTGACGGTATTCGCACGACGCCCGAGCTTTCTTTTACCATCCGCCATCTTAAAACCGTGGCGGGGGCGATGTATTCAGCGTCGCATAATCCGCCGGATCATAACGGCCAGAAAGTCTTTGACGAATATGGAGGCCAGCTGATACCGCCTTATGATGAGGAGCTGGTAAAAGAAGTTACCCAAAATGTCAAGGAAATAAAATTTATTGATTATAACCAGGGCCGGGCCGACGGACTGATAAACCCGATTGGAAATTACGTGGACAAGGAATATATAAAAGCGGTTTTGCCGCTTTCCCGTTCGAAGGCGCGCGCCGCAAAGATCGTTTATACGCCATTGCATGGTTGCGGGATTACTTCTGTTCCCAAGGTAATGGAGTCGTTGGGTTTTTCAGTAATACTGGATCCAAAGACTGCCAATCCCAGCGGGCGGTTTGAAAACGTTACTTTTAATATCCCCAATCCCGAAGTGGTAGAGTCGTTTGATGCATCGCTGGAGTGCGCCAAAAAGGAAAATGCCGATATTTTATTGAACAGCGATCCGGATGCGGACCGGATTGGCGTGATGGTTAAACATGGCGGCGAATGGAAGTTTTTAAACGGTGATCAGATATACTCGATTTTGGCCGGGTATGCCGAAGAAAAAACCAGGTCTGACCGTAAAGCGGGAATCATGATCAAGACCGCGCCAACCACGGGTTTGGCGGTAAAGATTTGCCAAGCCAATAATATCGAGCTTATTGGCGATCTTTTGGTGGGTTATAAGTATATTGCCAATACGATGAACCGGCTGGAACGGGAAGGGCGAATCGGCGATTTTTTGTTTGCCGGCGAAGAAAGTTATGGTTATTCTTCGGGCAATTATATCCGCGAAAAAGACGCGTGCTTGGGCGCGATCTGGCTTTCCGAGTTGACCGCAGAACTCAAATTACAGGGCAAAACAGTCGTTGATTACCTGGATGATATTTATGCGAGGTACGGATATTTTTATAACCATCAGACCGAGATCAGGATGCTGGGCGCGGCGGGTTTTGACAATATGCGCAGAATAATGGATAGTTTGCGCGCCAACCCGCCGGCGACGTACGGGAGATTTGCGATAAGCAGTATTGAGGACGGATGGAGCCGTTTACCGTTTGTTTCGATGACAGATAAGATTTCCAAAAACATGCTGGTTTTTAATATAAAACCGGCAGATTCGGCGATTGATTCGATGCGTCTGACTATCCGGCCGTCGGGCACCGAACCAAAACTGAAGATATATTTTGAGGTGGGCGCCAAACCGACCGCAGAACTTGAACATATCAAGAATGCGGTTGCAGATATAGCCAAGGAATTGGAAAGAGAGGCGGTAAAAACGTGGTGCCGGATAGTAGGTGTGGAACTTCCCGACAGAGCTTTTCTGTTGTTTTGGCAAGTGCCTTTGGAGGATAAAATGGAGTATTTTAAGATCGAGCCCCGGATTGAAGCGTTAAGGGATGAGCCGGATACAGCAATGCGGCAAAAAAAATTGGCAGAAATCTTGGTGTTTTTGGGGCCAGGGGCAAGCGGTAAAATCAACAAAGCGTTTGCGGCAAAGTACGGAGCGACCGTTGAAGAATATCTTAGCCTTCAATAAAATGGAAAATCTGGAACAGTATCTTGAAGCGGCAAAAAGGGCGGCACATTTGGCAGGGGATTTTTTGAAAAAAGGATATGCGTCGTTTGACCCGATGTTCGTGAAAAACGGGCATGAATATTATATTTTGGCGGATGTGGAATGCGAAAAGATATATAAAGAATTTTTGAAGAAAAAAACGCCGGAAGTTGATTTTTTTGCAGAAGAGGCGGGGGGCAAAATTTCGAATTTGTGCTGGGCGGTTGATCCGATCGACGGCACTTCAAATTACCGGGTGGGCATTCCGTTTTTTTCAACGCAGATTGTGTTGTTGGAGGACGGTGTGCCGGTTGTTTCGGTGGTCCATAATCCAATTTTGAACCACGAGTTTACCGCCATTAAGGATGGGGGAGCATTTTTGAACGGCAGAATGATCTTTTGCTCGGAGGTTGAAGAGATAAAAAAATCCTTGCTTATCGTGGCGAAAGGAGGAAGCAACCGGCGGGCCGGGGAAATTATTACGCATTTCGGTGATGCGGTGCGGACAGTGCGCCTTTATGGCGCAACCAGCGTGGATCTTTCGTATGTGGCGGCGGGGAAATTTGATATTACGATTAATTATGGCAGTAAACTTTATGACTATGCCCCCGGAGTTTTATTGATGCGCGAAGCGGGCGGCGCCGTAAAGAATATGAAAGGGGAAGAATGGACGATTGATGATGACAATCTGGTGGCGTCAAACAAATGTTTGATGCCGCAAGTTTTGGAAATTTTAAATTCGATGAAATGATTTGATTATATGCTGTTTAGTTTTTTTGAAATTTTATATTAAAAAAGCCCAATAAGGGCTTTTTATTTTTTCGCTTTTATGATGCCAATCCCATGGCGGTTTTTACTTCGCGTATCGTTTGGATGGCGATGGTCTGGGCGCGTACCGCGCCGCGTTTTAAAATGTCGTTGATGTAAACGTCGCGGGTTAGCAGCTCGTTGCGTTTACGGCGCATCGGTTCCAGATAGTCGATAAGGGTTTGCGCGACCATTTTTTTAAACTCGGAGTAGCTTTTGCCTTTCATTTCCTGTTCCAGCCGCATTATCGGCATATTGGTGATCAGTGACTGGATGGCCAGCAGGTTGGAAATGCCGGGTTTTTTCTTTTGGTCGAATACAATTTCCTTGCCCGTGTCGGTGACGGCACCGGCAATTTTTTTGCGGATAGATTCGGGTTCTTCGAAAATATTGATACAGCCTTTTTGATTGCCGGTTTTGGACATTTTTTTTTCCGGTTCGGCAAGCGACATGATTTTGGCGCCGGTTTCCAAAAGGAGCTCTTTGGGATATTTGAACGTTTGTCCGAACTGGTTGTTGAAATAGCGCGCGATCGCGCGGGTCAATTCAACGTGCTGCTGTTGGTCTTTGCCAATGGGCACGGCGTCGGTTTTGTAAAGTAGAATGTCGGCGGCCATTAGCAACGGATAATTGAACAGGCCGGCATTCACGTATTCGGGGTGTTGTTTGGACTTGTCTTTGAACTGGGTCATGCGTTTAAGTTCGCCCATGGGCGTGACGGTGCTTAGAAGCCAGGCCAGTTCGGCGTGTTCTTTAACTGCTGATTGAACGAACAAAATGCATTTGTCGGGATCAAGACCGGCGGCCAGATAAGCGACCGAAAGTTCTTTGATCTGTTCTTGCAATTTTTGGGATTTGTAAGGCGTGGTGATCGCGTGCAGGTCAACCACGCAAAAAATACATTCGGCCCGGTTTTGCAGATCGATCCATTGTTTTATTGCGCCCAGGTAATTTCCCAGATGGATTTCACCCGTAGGCCTTATGCCGCTAAAAATCCTCATACTTGATTTATAATTAACGAATCGCGATTTATGAATAAATGCATTTTACAATCATAAATCATAAATCTTAAATCGTAAATCATGATTTTATATTAGATTTCGATTACGACCGGCAATACCATGGGCCGGCGTTCGGTTTTGGAGAATAGGAAATCGCTGATCTTGTTGCGGATTTCGTCTTTTACGTAGCTCCAATTCACCGCGCCGTTGCCACTGGTGGCTTTATCGATGATTTCTATGGTTTTTTTGCGGGTGTCCTTTAAGAGATCTTTGGATTCGCGCAAATAGACGAAGCCGCGCGATATAATATCGGGGGATCCCTTAACTTTTCCGGTAAGGCGGTCAATCACGGTTACGATAACAAACATCCCGTCGTGCGCCAATACCTGGCGGTCGCGGAGAACCACTTCGCCGATGTCGCCCACTCCCAGGCCGTCAACCATAACGTAGCTGGAGGTGGCGTGTTCTTTTTCGATATTGATCTGGCGCTGATCGACGGTGACCACGGCGCCGTTTTCGGCCACGACGATGTTGCTGTCTGGAATTCCCACGGAACGAGCCAAGTCGGCGTTGGCGACCAGCATCGAATATTGGCCGTGGATCGGCATAAAGAAGCGCGGCCGCATAATGCGCATCATTTCCATCAATTCTTCCTGTTTAGCGTGGCCGCCGGCGTGGATATCCATCATTTTGTAGTGATAAACGCGTACGCCTTGGCGTAATATGTCGTCTTTAAGGTTTTGCACGGTGCGCTCATTACCCGGGATAACCGAAGAAGAAAAGATTACCGAGTCGCCTTTTTTAAAGCGCAAGACGCGATGTTCGCGCGTGGCAATTTTCATCAATACGGCGTCGGCTTCGCCTTGGGCGCCGGTGCAGATTACGGTGACGCGATCGTCGTCCTGTTTATCCACTTCGTTCATTGTGATAAAGGTGTTCTTGGCGGCGCGGATGTATTTCAGCTGGCGGCAGACCTCGACGTTGTTCTTTAGCGAATAGCCGTCCACGGCGACTTTGCGGCCGTATTTTTCCGAGAGGTAGATCATCTGCTGGATCCGGTTCAAAAGCGAACCGAAAGTGGCGGCAATGATACGGCCTTTTGATTCCTGGAATATTTTTTCAAGGTTTTCAAAAATTTCTTGTTCCGAAAGGGAATGGCCTGGTTCTTCGGCGCCGGTTGAATCCGAAAGCAGCAGCAGAATGTGGCGTTTGCCGATGTCGTGCAGGCGGCGGAAATCGGTGGGTTTTTCGTTGACGGGGCTGGAGTCGAATTTGAAGTCCGAAGTGTCAATGATATTGCCAACGGGTGTTTGTACGAAAATGCCGTAATTGTCGGGGATGTTGTGGTTCAAGCGGAAAAACTCCACTTTGAACGGTCCAAGATCGGCGGTCGTGCCGTCGGTGGCTTCTTCGATATCGAGTTTCGGCAAGCCGGGAAAATCATCCTGGCGTTTCATAATGATGGCTTTGGTCAGCGGCGAGGCGATAATACGCAGGCCGGGGTGCCATATTTTGTCGATTATATAGGGAACGGCACCAATGTGATCGTAGTGGCCATGAGTAAAGACAACACCCATAATGTTTTTGGCTTTGCCTTTGAGATAATCGATGTTGGGGATGATGTAGTCGATGCCGGGCATATCTTCGCCAGGCATACGAAATCCCATATCCATAATAAGAATGAATCCGTCGTATTCCAGAAGCGTCATATTGCGGCCGACTTCTCCCAAACCTCCCAGAGGAATGACGCGTAATTTTTTGCCGGATGAGTATCGTATCGGAGCTAAATTGCCGCCGCCGGCGGGCCGGGGAGCTGTTGTTTGTGGCGGTAATTGCGGCCGCAGATGGCGGTTATGGCGCGGTATCCGGCTGGATTGCGGCCGATTGATATTGCTGCCGGGTTGCGGAGCGGGCGTTTCATAATTGCCGACGGGTTCCAAAGCTTTTTGGCCGAAGAAGACACGATTGTTCCCCGGGTTGTTTACTTGGTGTTCTTGCCGGTTTTCGCGGCCGAGGATACTTTCGATTGTACGGTCGAAGGCTGATGCCGGCATTTTGTTTTTTGCGCCGCGGTTGCGGTCGGAAAAAGCGGAGCGCGTATTGTTGCCGAATGATTGCTCCGGGCGCGGGGCGGATTTGGCTGTTCGCATTTGCGGGCGAGGGTTTTGGCGCGCGGGGCGGGGAATGCTTTGGTTGTGCGAAGAGCGTCCGAAATTGTTGTTCCGTCCGTTATTCTGGTTGCCCGGGTTAGCGGTATTTTTGATTTGATCCATTCTTGCTTTTCAATTTGAAAACATATTGCATTGGCATCCGTCACAATTTGCTGGCGCGAATGCGAAAGCAATTTATCTTTAAATTAACTTATGTTGATTTTGTTTATTAAATTAGCAATTAGTGCGAGTAATTTGTAATTAGGGAATGTCTTTCGCTTTTTGGCAAAATGCGGTTTTACTCTTTTCCCAAATTACAAGGTATTAATTATCTTGGATTACGAAACCATTGAATACAAACACTATTGAAGGAGTCCAACCGCCCGCGTTTCTCTCGGGATTACCTCGGGACAAGCGTGAGGGATAGGTCTCAAAACAAAAAGCGTTTCGTAATTCAAAGCAATTACTAACTACTGCGATTGAGGCGCAGCGAAAGTTGTTGGTGCGGGCAGGAGGGGTTGAACCTCCATGATTTTACTCACACGGCCCTGAACCGTGCGCGTCTGCCAATTCCGCCATGCCCGCGGGATCCTTCCCGCCGAAGCGGGAAGAATTTTCAATTATCAATTTTCAATAAATTATCAATGTAACAATATTCAAATAAATGCTCTTGCACTCAGTTTGGTTATTTTATATTGAATATTTTTTTGAAAATTGGTTTTTGATTATTGAATATTTACTGTAATTTTAGACTTTTAATGTATTCTTTTATGTCTTTTGAAAAATCCGGATGGTTGAGCGCGAACTCAATTACGGTTTTTAAATATTCGGTTTTGTTGCCGGTATCGTAGTATTTGCCATTTTTGATTTCACAACCGTAAACCGGGTATCCCTGGTCGATCAGCTGGTTGATCGCGTCAATCAGCCAGATTTCGCCGCCCTTGCTGGGTTTTAGTTTTTCGATGATGCCAAAGATTTCGGGAGGCAGTACGTAGGCGCCGTGGGTGGCCAAGTTGGAAGGCGCTTCTGCGGGCATCGGTTTTTCTACGATTTTTTTGATGCGGAAAATACCATCCTCGATTGGCTCCATATCGGCAATGCCGTAACGGGATACATCGTCGCGCGACTCGATGCGCACGCCCGAGA
This sequence comes from uncultured Candidatus Saccharibacteria bacterium, assembly GCA_964470995.1. Classification (GTDB taxonomy): domain Bacteria; phylum Patescibacteriota; class Minisyncoccia; order Minisyncoccales; family UBA5738; genus UBA5738. The sequence continues at coordinate 89,341 of CAYYEP010000002.1, read as the reverse complement.
TTACGATGCCGCCGTATTTATTGTGGACATCAATGATCTGCTTTAGACGCGGGGGATTGGCAGAAATGAATTCGTCGCCCCACATTACGGCGAAGTGCTCGTTGCCAATGACGGGACGGGCGGCCATTACTGCCAGTGCGTTGCCGTATTGGGCGGTTTTTTGCCGGATATAAATAAAGTTTGCCAGATTGGCGATGTGCCGGATATTTTCCAGGGCTTTTTCCTTGTTTTGTTCCTGGAGGAATTTTTCCAGTTCTCCGGAACGGTCAAAATGGTCTTCGATGGCCCGTTTGTGCCAACCGGTGATAAGAATCACGTCTTTGATGCCGGAAGCAACCGCTTCTTCGACCACATACTGGATCACCGGCTTGTCGATGATCGGCAGCATTTCTTTTGGCATTGCTTTGGTTGCGGGAAGGAACCTTGTTCCCCACCCGGCAGCTGGAATCACTACTTTGGTAATCCTTTTCGCAGATTTTTCTTGTGCCATATTCTAATTTGAAATTGTGCGGCGATTTTTAACACCTCAATATTTTCCCGGTTGGGGGAATCGGTGCGGTGAGGATTGCATCCCGCAGGATGCGTGTTGACATTATGTTAGCACGTTCGCCGTTTTTTGGCAATGGCGCGCTGGGGACATTTGAATATCTTGGGTTTTTCGGATTGATTGCGTTTTGCCAGGTAATAAGGTTTGAGAGCGGTTTATTATAATGCCCAAAGCGTAAGCCGAGGACGGTTTAACCAAAATTGCCGCAGCGTTTGTTCCAGGGAGATTTATTTATCTGCACGCGCAGTGTAAGCGGAGCAGAAGGGATATCTTGGGCTTTGTCCCGGGGCATCTACTTAAAAACTCTTTTTGTGGATATGTACCAGTTTTCAATGCCGGAAAATCGTTGGCCGGGATCGGAGATTATTCCGGGAGCAATCCCTTTTACGTTCTTGGATACGGCGTATACATAATCGGAATTATACAGGAAAATCGCGGGTATTTCGCCAAGGATTATATTTTGCAGTTCGTTAAGTTTGGCGTTGCGGGCGGACGCGTCGGCCGTTTGGCGGATGTCGTCGAGAAGTTTATCGGCGTTTTCGTTGGAATAAAGCGCGAAGTTGAGTCCCGGGTCATCTTTTTGACTGGAAGACCAGAAGGGGTAGGGGTCGCAAATCATTCCGAGCGCTTGGCCGAAAAGAAGCGATTCGTATTCGCGGGGCTTGGCGATCTCGCGTTCGAGAATGGAAATATCTTTGGTTTCGATATTGGCGGTGACGCCGATGGCGGCCCATTGGGCTTTGATCATCTGGGCGGTGGCGATAAATGGTTCCTGGTTGGGCACGACTAACCCGACGGTGAGAGTGGTGGTTTTGTTGCCGGAAGGGAAACAGACCAGGTTGAGTTTGTCGCGAGTGGCGGCCTTGACGTCGCCGGAGGGATCTTTAAGTCCTTGCGGATCAAGAATTTCGGCGCGGTATTTCTCCTGGAATAGTTTTACCGCTTCGGTAGTTTTGGGGCCGAAATTTCCATTGGAGTCCAGATCGGGCATGACTTCTTTGATCAAGCATTTTTGCAGTTCTTTGATGTCGTTGGTCAGCGAACTGCCGGCGGCCAAATTCTTGGTGAATTGGAAGGCAGGATTGCGGTCGATGGTTTTGGAGCGGACGCCGCCTTCACCGGCGACATAGCCGCTTTCGTCCAGAAGCCGGGCGGCAAGCTGCGGATCGTAATTATATATTGTTTCGGGAGCGGTGATGCCGTAGAGTTGGGGAAGGATCGGCGAGTCGACGGCGGTTCCCAGATTGTTAAGAGGTTTTTCGATGATTTCCTGCTTATTGATGGCGTAGTTAAGGGCTTTTCTGACCGCGATATCAGCCAAAGCATGGTTTTTTTCCTGATTAAAGAAAATGGCGTAGTAACGCGGAAGGGTGTAGGAATAATCGACAGTCCCCGAGAACACCGTATTGCCGGCGATTTCGGACGCAAAAGCATAACCTTGGACGCGGCCGCGCTTGAAAGCGGCGGCAAGGCTATCATAATCTTCGAAGAAAGCGAAAGTAACGGTTTTGAGATGGGGTTTTGTTCCGAAATAGGCCGGGTTGCGTTCGAGCGTGATTGACGATATTGAGTTATCGCGGTTGGAAGAAGTTTCTTTTACCGTATACATTCCGGAAACTATCGGGAGGAGGTTTAGATTGGAGAGGGAAAAGCTTTCTGCGGTTGTGCTTTTCCAAGCGTGTTGAGGAATGATTTTGAGTACGCAGTATTCGAGAAATTTAGCGGAAGGATTTTTAAGTTTGAGGCGGAAGCTGCTGTCGGAAATTTTTTCGGTTTCCACGCCGATCCATTGAGTGCGCAGGGGGCTTTTGTAGGCTGGATCCTGGATTATTTTGATGGTGTATATGGCATCATCGGCGGTGATGGGCTTGCCGTCGGACCATACGAGGTCATCTTTCAAGAAGAATTCGTAGGTTTTTCCGTCATCGGCGATCCTGAAGTCGGCCAGATCGGGAACTATTATTCCGTTTTGGTCATATTTGATCAGGCTGGCAAAAAGTAGTTCGACGATGTCGCGGTCGGCGGCATTGGAGTCCGAATAAACGGGATTCAGGAACCTTGGTTCTCCGATAACGCCTTCGGTGTAGACGCCGTTATCGGCAGGGACATTTTCGGTGTTATTGATATAGGAGACGGCCGCCAAAGATACCAGCGAAACCAACGCCAGCGCAAGAAAGAAAAAGAAAGATATTTTTTCTTTGGGAGAGATGATTTTAAAGAATTGTTTCCAATGGGCAAAAGTGGGAAACTTCATTAGTCCGCTTCGCAATTTTCAATTTTCAATTTTCAATTTTCAAACAAAAACGCATTGCATTCAATTTGATACATTGAAAATAGATTTTTTGAAAACCGGAGTGATTAATTTTGGAACAGGTTGTATACCGCCAAGCCGATGAACAGCGCCGCAAAAACGATAGTGATGCGAAAAATTTTTTTTTGTATGCCGCGCTGGGTGGAGTAGGCGCCGCTTTCCTGGCCGAATGCCGAACCCAGGCCGCCGCCGCCGCGCTGTTGGATTAAAATCAAGCCGGTCAGGATGATTGCGATTACGATCTGGGCGATGGGGACAATATTTGCCATACTATTGTATTAAATATCATTACGATCAGGGTGGTCCAGAAAAGGGCGGGGATATCCTGGATGTTCATTTCCAAGATAAGGGCGTCCGCGAACCAGACCATTGCCATATCTATTACTAGGCTAAATAAATTAAAAGTCAAGATTCGCAGGGGCAGAGTGAGCACGCGCAGAATGGGCGCGACGGCGAGGTTGAACAGGGCGATGCCAAAACCGGCCAGGGCCAGTATCTCCCAGTTGCCGATATAAGAAACACCGGGTATGAATCTGGCCGCAACCCACAAGGCCAGGCTGCTGCCGATAGTATATGCGATTATTTTTGCCAGCATTCCAACTTTATATTTTTCATTCTATCAAACCAGCCAAACTCTGCAATTTTTTTTGCGCGGCAAGGGTTATTCGATTTTTAGCATACGGGATTGACAACGAAATTCGAAAAGGATAAATAAATAGTGCGTTAGCAGTCGAAGGTTGAGATTGCTAATTCAATATAAAATCAAATAATATTTAATAAGCAATTTCCAATTTTCAAAAAATATCCAAACATCAATAATTAAAAAGATATCAAACGGGATTTTTAGTTATTGAATATTGAAATTTTTTTAAAATTGGACGGTTGAATATTGAATATTTTAAAAAGGTATGAAAATTACGCCATGCGCGGATAATATATTGATCGAGTCCGTCAAGAACGAAGAAAAAACCAAGTCGGGAATTTTACTTCCAGCCAGCGCCGATAAGGAGCGGCCTGAACAGGGCAAGGTGATTGCGGTTGGTCCGGGCAAAAAGAACAAGCAGGGGCAGATTATTCCGGTCTCGATAAAAATAGGCCAAAAAGTTTTGTTTTCCAAATACGGTCCGAATGAAATCAAAGTCGACGGCAAGGAATACTTGATCGCGAAAGAAGACGACATTCTTGCAACTATCGAAGAATAGTTGCTTAAAATCCTAAGCACCAATCGCCAAATCACAAATAATATCCAAATTATAATCGCCAAATACTGCAAACAGAATCCGTTTTTAACATTATAATTTTGGTAATTATAATTTGTTTGGAATTTGGAGTTTGGAATTTAGAACTTAAAATACTATGGCTAAAGACATTATTTATTCGGAGGCTGCGCGCAAGAAGCTTAAGGGCGGCGCGGATAAGCTGGCTAACGCGGTGAAAGTAACTTTGGGCCCAAAGGGGCGCAATGTGGTTTTGGACAAATCTTACGGTTCGCCGGTGATTACTAATGACGGCGTATCCATTGCCAAAGAAATTGAATTGGAGGACAAAGCCGAAAATCTGGGGGCGCAGATTGTAAAGGAAGCTTCCGAGAAAACCAATGACATGGCCGGCGACGGTACGACCACGGCTTGCGTTTTGGCCCAGGCGCTGATCGGCGAGGGGTTGAAAAATGTGACCGCGGGTGCCAACCCTTTGGCGATCAAGCGCGGCATTGATAAAGGAGTTGAGGCGGTGGTAGCCAATTTGAAGCAAATGTCCAAGCCGATTTCCAAGAAAGAGGAGATGGCTCAGGTGGCTACGATTTCGGCGGAAAGCGCCGAGCTTGGTAACTTGATTGCCGAAGTGATGACTGAAGTTGGCAAGGACGGCGTGGTGACGATCGAAGAATCGAAGAGTTTGGATATTAAAAAGGAGATTGTCAAAGGCTTGCAATTCGATCGGGGTTACGCATCGCCATATATGGTGACTAATCCGGAGAGAATGGAAGCGGCGCTGGATGATCCTTATATATTGATCACAGAAAAGAAAATTTCTTCTTTGCCGGAATTACTGCCGATCTTGGAAAAGGTGGTGCAGAGCGGAAAAAAGGAATTGGTGATAATTGCCGATGATGTGGAGGGAGACGCGCTGCCGACATTGGTGGTTAACAAGTTGCGCGGGATTTTTAACGCGCTGGCGGTAAAAGCGCCGGGATTCGGGGATCGTAAAAAGGAAATGTTGCAGGATATCGCGATCGTAACCGGAGCTACGGTAGTTTCCGAACAACTGGGAATGAAATTGGAGAATGTTACTTTGAAGGAATTGGGCTCGGCGCGGCGCGTGGTAGCTGGCAAGGAAAAGACGGTGATTGTTGAGGGTAAGGGCGATAAAGAGGCAATTGACGCGCGCATTAAGCAGATCAAGAATGAAATTTCCAAGACTGATTCGGATTTTGACAAGGAAAAGCTCCAGGAGAGGCTGGCGAAATTAGCGGGCGGCGTGGCGGTTATCAAGGTAGGCGCCGCGACGGAAGTGGAACAGAAGGCGCGCCAGCACAAGACCGAAGACGCGTTGAGCGCGACTCGCGCGGCGGTGGAAGAAGGTATCGTTCCCGGCGGCGGAACCGCATTATTGAATTCGATCAAGGCCTTGGATAAAGTGCAGGCCGAGGGAGAAGAGGTTATCGGCATTAACATTTTGAAGCGCGCGCTGGAGGAACCGATCCGCCAGATTGCGGCTAACGCGGGTATTGAAGGCGCGGTGGTGATCGAAAAGATCCGCCAGAACAACGGCAGCGTGGGATTTAACGCGGCCAAGATGAAATACGAAGACCTGATGGCGGCGGGGGTCGTGGATCCGACCAAGGTGGTGCGCGCGACTATTCAGAACGCGGCCAGCGCGGCGTCGATTCTTTTAACCACCGAAGTAATGGTGGTGGAGAAGCCCAAGAAGGAAAATTGCTCTTGCGCTACTCCGGGAATGCCGGGTGGCATGGGTGGAATGGAAGGAATGGGCTACTAAAAATAAGAGGTTTAATTTTTTCAATCCAGAAGGATTGGAAGCCAAAGCCCCGGAAGGGGTTTTTGGTTTTGACAGCTTGTGCGTTTTGGAATAGATTAAAAATATGGCTGGAATGAGTTTTAAACAAATTTGTTGCCGGCAAATTATCTCTTTGAGGAAAAGCGGCTGAGTTTTATTTAAAGAATAATTCCCGCCCCTTTCCTAAAGGGGTTTTTAATTTCATATGGCTGAATACGAAATTAAAAATATCAATATAAATCTTTTGAAACAACACGAGATGGTGATCGAGTGCCATTTGGAACGCCTGTTAGCCGAAATTAAAAAAGATGGCTGCGTCAAGAATCCGATAATTGCAGATAAAAACACTTTGGTCATTCTTGACGGCCATCACCGGTTTAACGCGCTTAAGCGGCTTGGAGCAAAATTTTGTCCGGTTTGCCTTGTGGATTATACAAGCGATAAGATAAAAGTCGACTGTTGGAGAAAAGGAGAAGTACTGACCAAAAAGGAAGTGATCGCGGCGGGGCTTGCGGGAAAATTATTTTTGCCAAAGACTTCAAGGCATGATATTCCTGACCGGCCGTTGGGAATTGGCATTGGGCTTGACAAATTGCGCTGAAACTCATTTTATCTATCTGCCAGAATACCCCGCCGGCTTTGCCGCGGGGATGAATGGCTGCCCTCAGCGTCGCGGCGGCTAAAAACTTACTTTTCCTAACGCGCAGCGTAAGCGAAGCGAAAGAAATACCCCGGGGCTTTGCCCGGGGTATTTTATTGCTTGATTTTTTCCGTTTTTTGCTTAGAATGTAATTAACCATAAACTACTTAAAAAAATGTTTGATATATTCACAATTTCGATCATTGCGATAGTGGTAATCTTTACTGTTGTGCTGGTCAATATTTATAATGGTCTGGTGGCTCTGAAGAACCGCGCCAAAGAGGCGTGGGCGGATATTGACGTACAGTTGAAGCGCCGGTATGATCTGATTCCCAACCTGATGGAAACGGTGAAGGGTTACGCGGCGCATGAATCCGGGGTGTTTCAGAAAGTAACCGAAGCGCGCGCGGCGGCGATGGGCGCTCAAACCCCGGAAGAAAAGATTGCCAAAGAAAACGCGCTGTCGCAAACGCTAAAAAGTTTGTTTGCGGTGGCGGAAAGTTATCCGGACTTGAAAGCTTCGGCGAATTTTGTCGAGCTTCAGCGTGAATTGACCGATACCGAGGATAAAATTCAGGCGGCAAGGAGGTTTTATAACGGTAATGTGCGCGATTTGCTGATCAAGATCGAAAGCTTTCCGTCCAATATTGTGGCTAATATTTTTGGATTTAAGCCGATGGCGCTGTTTGAAGTTGCGGACGAGGCCGAGCGGCAAGCGCCCAAGGTGAGTTTCGCGCAAAAGTAGTTCATTTTTTGATGTTTTGAGTTAAGTTGCACTGCCTTGCGCGGTGCAATTTGGTATTGAATCGTGATTTAAGATTTATGGTTTAAATTCATAAATCACGAAACGAGATTTATAAACCAGCATCTATGGCGACTATTTATACCCATGCGGCGGAAAATGTGCGTAAAACTTGGTTTTTGTTGACGGGATTTTTTGTTTTTATCATCGGTTTGGGGTGGCTTCTGGCCGCGGCGCTGGGGGATCAGAGTTTCTTGTATATCGCGGTGGCGCTTGCGGTTTTTCAAAGTGTTTTTTCATATTGGTTTTCGGATTCGATCGTGCTGGCCATGGCCGGAGCACAACCGATTGAAAAAAAAGACCACCCCGAACTTTACCGGCTGGTGGAAAATTTGGCGATTACTGCCGGTTTGCCTTTGCCCAAAATTTATATAATTAACGAGTCCCAGCCCAATGCATTCGCGACCGGCCGGGATAAAAACCACGCAGTGGTAGCGGTTACCCGGGGATTGCTGGCGCGGCTGGATAAGGTCGAGCTGGAGGGGGTGATTGCCCACGAATTATCGCATATCGGCAATAAAGATATGTTGTTGCAGACGATCGTGGTGATTCTGGTGGGGGTAGTGGCGATAATTTCGGATTTGTTTTTGCGGCTAAGTTTTTGGGGCGGCGGCCGGAATAATGACGATCGCGATCGGGGGCAAATGGGGCTGATATTGTTGGCTTTTGGTATTTTGGCGGCGATTCTGGCACCGCTGGCTGCGACACTGATCCAGTTGGCGATTTCGCGCAAGCGGGAATTTTTGGCGGATGCGTCGGCGGTATTGCTGACGCGCCATCCGGAGGGATTAGCGAGCGCGTTGCGCAAGATATCGGCGGATCCGAATCTATTATCGACCGCCAAAGATTCCACCGCGCATTTGTATATTGCCAGCCCTTTCCGAGGCCAACAGTTGAAAAGCTGGTTTACCAAATTATTTTCGACCCATCCGCCAATTGAAGACAGAATTAAAGCATTGACGGATATGGCGGCGTGATTAATATTGATTGGTACGATTAATTATTGCTGGCGGCAAATCGCCGAAGAAATTTGAAAGATATTCCGAAGAACCGATAGGCACGATGATTGACAACAGTTGGCATACTCTCGGCCGTTTGTAATGCCGACTAATTAATTCCTTTTTGGGAATTATTTTTTAATAAGGCGTTTGGCTTGAAATCGGTTTTTAAATAAGCTAGATTAATAAAGTGAATAAATCAAAGTTTTTGTTAAGTGGAGGGGTCGCATAGCCCGGTCGAGTGCGTGCGCTTGGAAAGCGCATATACCGCAAGGTATCGCGAGTTCGAATCTCGCCCCCTCCGCATTTTTAGCATAGCGTGAACATGGCCAAGAAGGCCTGTTTTTTGGTATTAGTCAAAAAGCCGTTTTTTTTGTTAAAATCATAATAATGAAAACAGAAAGGATGTTAATGTTGCTTGCTGGCATATTCTTTGCGCCGATTTTGATTTACGTGGTGGTTTTCGGGCGGGCGTTGGGGCAGGATGAGAATCATTTTGCAATTGTGCGGGCTTTACCGGAAGCGATTTTAAACAAAAATACGGTGCGTATTGACAACGAGACTTATTTGGCGGCCGGGTCTGATCGTTTTATTGAGGAGATGGAAAGACAGGGATTTATTTTCTCCGAACAAATGGGAGCGGGGTATTTTTTTAAGAAGAACGGAGCAGATTATATTTCCCTTAGCCGGATGTATTCGTCAAAATTTATGCTGTTTTCCGTTCCGACTAAAATATGATTTTTTGTGTTTTGATTAAAGACGGGCTTGTTGTATTATTTAAATAAGCCAACCGGAAAAATTAGTTGATCGAGTTTCGGGAAAGACATGGGGAGATTTGATTCGATTATTGGCCGGTAAATTTTTTGATTAAAAAATGGATCAAAAATTGGAGCAGGAAATGAGTCTGGCGGCGGCGGCCAAGAAAAACGAACCCAAAAGGGTCGAACTGCCAAAAGGAAAAAACACGGGAATGGCGATTGTGGCCTATATTGTGTTTTTTATCCCGCTGTTGACCGAGGATAAAAACGATCCATTCGTGAGATTCCACGTGAAACAGGGAATGGTTTTATTCGTGGCTTGGTTTGCGGCCGGATTTATGGCGGCAGTGCCTTTAGTGGGATCAATAATCCAGCCTTGGCTGATACTGGTTATGTTTGCGCTGACGGTGATCGGAATATATGGAGCTTATAAGGGGGAGCAAAGATTTTTGCCGTTTATCGGCAAATTCGCGGATAGTTTCAATATATAAGCGTCAAATGGAATGGTAATGTTTTTTACTGGATCGTATTATTATTTGGGATGATAGGGGTGTTTTAAATGCCAAAAACAGGTATTTGGACTTGGAAGTGGTGGACTAAGATGAATAAGCATTATTTTAGTCCGTTAAGGTATGCGATCTTGGCAGGGGCGTTGATCGGTATAGTAGTAATTTTAGCGTATAATTAGAAGGGAGCGGGTGCCGGGGCGATTATCGCACCGGTTTTTTATGAATTAAATATTAAAAAAATCTGTTTGCGCTGTGTTATTGTTTCTAAAAATTTTGTATAATTATTGTGGGGGTATTGTTGCCCAATTTTGGTTTGAACGCTATTCGATAAATCTAACAAATGAAGCTGGAACCGCTTAAAATTTTAATGTTTGGCTGGGAATTTCCGCCTTATAACTCGGGTGGATTGGGGGTTGCCTGCGAAGGATTGGTGGGCGGTTTGTCGTCTTTGGGGGCCGAAATTACTTTCGTTTTGCCTAAAAAAATGGATCATTTGTGTGATGGATGCAGATTTGTTTACGGAAAGGCTTGGATGCGCAAGGTGAAAGGGTCAAACGGCGTGGAAATGATCGAAGTCGATTCGCCATTGTCGCCTTACTTAACTTCGGAAAGCTATGTTTCGGACCAGGAGCTATGCGCCGATAAATATATTTCCGGTGGCCGCGGAGTTTGGAGGCGGGACTTGGTGGGGGAAGTGATGCGCTACGCTTCCGAGGCGCGGGGCATCGCGATGAACGAAAATTTTGATGTTATCCATGTACATGATTGGTTGAGCCTTCCGGCGGGATTGGAAGCAAAAAAAGTTTCCGGCAAGCCTTTGGTGTTTCAGGTGCACGCGCTGGAGTATGACCGGGTTAATGGCAATTGCCTAAATAAGGACATTTGCGCCATTGAAAAACGGGGGATGGAGGAGTCGGACGCTGTGGTGGCGGTAAGTGATTATACGAAGCGGCGGATCACGGAAAAATACGGCGTTAACCCGAAAAAGATTGAAGTAGTTCCTAATGCGGTGAATCGAACGCAGTACCAAGCGAGATTTGCCGCGAATGTTTCGGGATTAAAAAAGAACGGGAAAAAAATAGTGCTTTTCGTGGGTAGGCTTACTTTCCAGAAGGGACCGGATTATTTTTTGCGGGCGGCGCAGAGAGTTTCAAAAATGGATAAAGATGTGATGTTTGTTTTCTCCGGTTCGGGAGATATGGAGCGATGGCTGATCGAAGAGGCGGCGTCTTTGGGGATTGCCGACAGGGTAATATTCGCGGGATTTGTGAGAGGAGAAGAGCTTAACCGATTATACCAGATGGCCGATCTTTATGTGATGCCGTCGGTATCCGAACCGTTTGGGATTACTTCTTTGGAGGCGCTGGCGAATGGCACTCCCATTTTGGTTTCGCGCCAGTCGGGTGTGGGAGAGATGATCTCGCACTGTTTGAAAGTTGATTTTTGGGATGTGGATCAGATCGTGAACAAGATTATAGCGGTGGTGAGATACCCCGAGCTGCGAGAAACTTTACATTATAACGGATCTTCGGAATTGCATAAATTCAGCTGGAAGAGGTCGGCGCAAAAATGTGTTACGGTTTACCACAAAGTATTGAGAGCTTAATTGGTTAATTTCCAATTACCAAGCATTAAATGACAAACAATATCAAAATTATAAATAAACTGCCCTGGGGCAGAGACCAAAGATATTTCTTCCGCTCCGCTTACGATACGGGCAGCCATTCATCCCCGCGGCAAAGCCGGCGGGGTATTCTGGCAGATAAATAAAAATGATGAGAATGTATTTTTTGGGATATTATAATTTTGGTTATTGCAATTTGATTCGAGTTTGGAATTTGGTAATTGGAATTTAAATACGATGCCGGCAATATGCTTATATTTACACACGCACCAGCCGCGGCGCTTGAAAAAGCTTTCGGTTTTTGACGTGGGTATGCATAACGATTATTTTGACAATGAGAAAAACCGACAGATTTTGGATAAGGTTGTGCGTAAGAGTTATCTTCCGACCAATAGGATGCTTTTGAAGCTGATCCGAAATACGCAGGGTAAATTCAAGGTGAGTATGAGTATTACCGGGATATTGCTGGAGCAGCTGGAGGCGGATTATCCGGAGGTGCTGAAAAGTTTTAATGACCTGGTGAGTACGGGATGTTGCGAATTGGTTTCTGAAACCTATTATCATTCGCTGGCGTCGGTTTATTCGAAGAATGAATTCCGGTCGCAGGTTGAAAAGCAGAATAAGATGTTTGGCCGGCTTTTCGGATATGAGCCGCGGTTTTTCCGCAATACCGAGCTGGTGTATAATAATGATATAGCCCGCGAGGTTCATCAGATGGGTTTTACCGGAATGCTGGCAGAGGGCTGGGATGAAATATTGGGGTGGCGATCGCCGAATTTTTTATATACCGCCAAAGATTTGCCATTAAGGCTTTTAGTGAGAAATTACCGGTTGAGCGATGATGTCGGCTTCCGTTTTTCCAACCGCGATTGGAAGGAATGGCCGCTGACCGCGGAAAAATATGTGAGCTGGGTTAATCTTTTGAATATTGATTCGGCAGCGCAAACATTGAATCTTTTCATGGATTATGAGACGTTTGGCGAACACCAGTGGGAAGAGACCGGAATTTTCAAGTTTTTTGAAGCGTTCGTGTGGCAGGCATTGGAAACCCCGCATAATACTTTTACCACGCCGTCGCGGCTGGCGAAGAATTGCGAGCCCGCGGGAGAGCTTGATTTTTGGCGGTTGGTTTCCTGGGCTGATATGGAGCGCGACTTGAGCGCGTGGCTGGGAAACAAAATGCAAGCCGCGGCGCTGGAAAAGATATATTCGCTGGAGAAAGAGATCAAGGAAACCGCCGACGACGGCCTGATCGATCGTTGGCGCAAACTCCAGACTAGCGACCATTTTTACTATATGTGTACGAAGTGGTTTTCGGACGGGGATGTGCATAAATATTTTAATCCTTATGACACGCCTTACGAATCATTTATCGCGTTTATGAATATTTTCGATGACCTCAAGATAAGGCTTGAAAAAATAAAATCGGAAAATCAAAAAATAATTTTAAAGGTCGGCGAGTAAATCTTTATCCTTCATTTTCGAATAAAATGGAATTAAATAAATCATCGATAATTGAAGATACCGAGCCGGAAAAAAGTTTTTGGCTATCCAACGGGCGGACGCTGAAAAATTTAAAAGAGCTTAAAGACGCCTTGGATACAATGGATGCTGAAGTTTGGAATTACCATGTGACCGCGGAAAAGAATGATTTTGCCAGCTGGGTGGAGGGGGTTTTCGGCGACAGGCAGCTGGGATTGTCTTTGCGGAAGGTGAAAAGTCCGAAGACAGCGGCAAAGAGAGTGGCGAGCAAGCTTGAAGTGTCCAAATACTGGTAAAAAATATTCATTGGAACCGGGCGTTTGCCAAGGAGAATACAAAGCGGCGCAAATATTTGCGGGAATTGCGATATCTGTTGAGGTTGCCATAGTCGGGCGAGCAATCCGGAGTTTTACCAAATAAAGCGCGTCGGACTGTTTGTGTTTTGATTGGCATCGAAGATTGTTTTCGCCGGCGCGTATTTTTAAAAGAACTTAATTTTACAATTTGCTATTTTTAGATATGGCTGAAATTAAAAAAACAACGTTGGTACCACAGGCAGATATGCTCCTGGAAATTTCCTGGGAGGTTTGCAACAAGATTGGCGGGATCAATACCGTTTTGGCGACAAAAGCGGCGCAAACGGTGAAGCGCTACCGCCAAGGCTATATATTGGTGGGTCCCTATCTTTCCCAGAATTCAAAATATCAGTTTGAGGAAAAGATGCCCGAGGGACGCTTGGAGGAGGTTTTCTCGCATCTGGAGAATCAGGGAATCAAATGCCATTTCGGAAGGTGGCTGATCGAAGGTGAGCCGCAGGTTATTTTGATTGATTTTTCCAGTTTATGGCCGGGGATAAATCATTATAAATTCGAGCTTTGGAATTCGTACAAGATCGATTCGATGGAGTCGGGATTTGAATTTGACGAGCCGGTGGTGTGGGGATGGGCGGCGGGAAAATTGATTGAACAATTACAGCGGGTTTTTGCGGAAAAAAAGATGGCGATCCATTGCCACGAATGGCTGGCGGGTTCAGCGCTTTTATTCGCCAAAAAATTTTGCCAGAGCAACATTTCTTCGATATTTACCACTCATGCCACGACACTGGGAAGAAGTTTGGCGTTTAATAATATCGATCTTTACGCGGATATTGAGCGTATCGATGCGCAAAAGGAGGCCTATAACTATCATATTCAGGCAAAACATTTGCTGGAAAAGGCGGCTGCCAATGAAGCGACGGTGTTTACGACCGTGAGCGAAATTACCGGGGTGGAATGCCAGTATTTTTTGGGCCGTACGCCCGATATTTTTTTACCCAACGGTTTGGACGTGGGCGGATATTTGAGTTTTGAAGAAGCGGCAATCAAACATCGCATCCAGCGCGGCCGTATCCGGGAGTTCATTTTTTATAATTTTTTTCCTTATTACACATTCGACCTAAAGAACACGCTTTTTTATTTTATGATGGCAAGGTATGAATTTCATGCCAAGGGAGCAGATGTTTTTATCAAGGCGCTGGGAGACTTGAATCGCCGGCTGAAGCAGGAGAGGAGTCCCAAAACGATTGTGGCGTTTTTGTGGATTCCGTCGAAGACTACCGGTATTAAGAGCGATTTAACCGAAGGCCGCGGCAATTATTACGATATCAAACAATTCGTGGATGAAAATTCGGCGGCGATAACGGAAAGTTTTATGTATTCGCTGGTGTCCGATTCGGATTTGAAGAGTACTGATATTTTTAGTGAAGAAGCGCACCGGGAACTGGATCGTAAATTGCGCAAGGCAAAGAGAAGCGGTAATCCTCCGGTTTGTACGCATGAGCTAGGCTATCGCAACGATGCGATTATGAGCGCTTTGGCCGAACAGGGGCTGGCTAATTCCAAAGATGACCGGGTGAAGGTGGTTTTTTATCCCAGTTATTTAAGCGAAAACGATCGTTTGCTTAATTTGAGTATGCAGGAAGCAATCCAGGGGTGCCACTTGGGGGTGTTTCCGTCATATTACGAGCCCTGGGGTTACACGCCAATCGAGGCGGCGGCGGAGGGGGTGGCATCAATTACCAGCGATTTAAGCGGTTTGGGCCGGTATTTGTCGCGTTTGCCGCGCGACAGCCGTTGCCCGGGAATTTTTATTGTTAATAATTTTGGCAAGCAAGAACCAGACATTGTGGCGCAGTTAGGGGCGATGCTTTACGATTATGCGGCGTTGTCCGGGCACGAGCGCGTCGAAAACAAGATTAACGCGCGGGAACTGGTGGAGAATTTTGATTGGGAAAGGCTGGTTGAGAACTATGTCAGCGCGCATAATAAAGCGATAAATTCGGAAACTAATAGAAACTAGTTTCTTAAATGATTCTTTTTGATTGATTTTGTTCTGTCCGAGCGGGTTAGTTTTAATATTTTTTGTTTATTACGTGGAAATCATCCATAATTTCGATAACAACCGGCAGTTAATAAAAACCGTTGATACGGAAGATGCCAGCCTGATGCTGGCAAAGGACGGCAGTTTTTTATGGACGGGCGGTAAAATCGCCAGCCGTTATCAGGGCTGGTTTTTATCTTTGGACGGCGGGCGTTTCGTAAAAATTATTGAAGATATCCGGCCGTGCGGCCGCGGGGCCATAGAGAGTATAGCGGCGGGAAGCGATAACGTTAAAAGGGCCGGGACGGAATTTGGAGAGACTTTTCGATTGTTGGGGTCCAACAGCCTGTTTTACGAACTGGAAAAGTTTTCGCCGATAGAAATTTTTTTTGATATTAAAGACGCGTATGATTCGCCGGAGTTCGGTCGGAATTACCGGGTATGGATGGAGGACGGCGCGGTAATGGTAAGTTTTAAACAGGCGGGAGGTTTTTTGCCGGATTTTTTTGTCGCACTTTGGGGCGATTTTGGAATGGTTGAAACAAACGAAGAATGGATAAAACATAGTTACAAAAACGACCGATTGCGGCAAGACGAGCCGGCCGAAAGGTGGGTTTTTAAGCCTGTGGAACTAGCGGTATCGAGGATTGCGATCGGGGCCGGGGTTAATAGAAAAGAAGCAATTAGAACGGCCCGGGAGGCGTGGCGCGCCGCAGGCCGCGCCAAAAAAAAGGCTTTGCCGCCGGATACAGAAAATTTGAATAAAAATTTATCGGCCGTAAAGAAGGCGGGCGGGATGTGTCCGGCGAGGGAAGCGGCCGCCAATGCTTTGGGAATGATGCGCGTAAAAAAGGGCGGGCGTGAGGCGTTGCGCGCCGGCCTGCCTTGGTTTTTTCAGGTATGGCGGCGGGATGAAGCGGTGTCATTGAGGGGGATGTCATTTTGCGACCGAAAGGCGGCCAAAGAGATACTCTGGCGGCAAATAGATGATTTGGCGGCCGAAGGCTATGAGTACAAGGATTCGGCAGATGCGGTTGGATGGCTTTTTTTGCGCGCGGCGGAATTTATAAAAAACGAGAAGGCGAATATAAACGAAATTGAGAGGATATTTTTTGGGCTTGAAAGAGCAATTGAGCGGCTTTTGGCCGAAGATACAAAAAATTTTTTGGCGGTTCATAAGCCAAAGATGACATGGATGGATAGCCTGGATCGCGGCGGCGCGGCGGTTGAGATTCAGGCCTTACGGTTGAATATGTATGGATTGGCGGGAGCAATCGCGTTCGATATGAAGAAGCGATCGTATTATTCCGATTTGGAAGAAAAGACCGCGGCGGCCGTGAGAAAAAAATTTTTCCATAATGGCAATCTGGCCGACAGGATTGATTTGGAAGGTAAGGCGGAATTTTGTCACCGGCCGAATATTTTTTTGGCGGCTTATATTTATCCGCAGCTGTTGAAGAAAAACGAGTGGCGAGGGGTTTTCGATGCGGCGTTAAAGGCTTTATGGCTTGATTGGGGCGGATTGAGTACTTTGGATAAAAAAGACCCTGATTTTAAAGGAGATGATGCCGGAATCGATCCGGCGGCATATCATAACGGTGATTCGTGGTTTTGGGTAAACAACCTGGCGGCGGTATCAATGGTTCGTTTGGATAAATCCGGGTACGCGAATTATATCGAAAGAATTTTTGAGGCAAGCGCAAATGATATTTTGTGGCATAGCGCGGTTGGGTGCGCTTCGGAGATCAGTTCGGCAAGCGGCTATGCGCCGGCGGGATGCCCAAACCAGGCTTGGAGCAACGCGACTTTTTTGGAAATGTGCCATGAATTAGGGCGCTAGAATCGCAATCATTATTGAACAAATCTTAATACCCCGCGCGTTTTCCGCCGCGACTGCGGCGGGGCGCCTCCCGTAATCGGGAGGAAGCGTGGGGATGAAGATTTTCCCCCGCAGTATGCGGGGGATGCCTGGAGCAAAGCGGAAGGCGGTTCAACGAAAATACCCCGTGGCGTAAGGCCGGGGAGATTCATTAGTTTGCGGATATCGGGTTTGTTCGGGGAATCAAGATGCCGCATTGGCGATATTATCATTGAAATATGTCGAATTGGAGGTGAGCTTTTGGCGGAAAGAAAAACCAGGAAAATAATTACGGGAGATATTAGTAAAGCCGTTAACGATTACTTATATGTTACGATTTACCGGGATACCAGGCAGAGGGATTTTGCCGAAAACCCGATAGCGAACGAATTGGCGCGGGCGATCTTTGAAATTCCGGGCTGTTACCGGGTGTACATGGTGGGTATGCGGACGGCGTTGATTATCGGTTCCGAATTTATAGATTGCGCCATAATTAGGAATGTGCTGGCGAGGGCGGGTTTTACGTGTTATCCGGTTGATCCGGCAGAGAATGATCCCGCCAAGATTATGGAAAAAATTTTAGTGTTGTATGGCCCCGATCTTTGAAGATTCCGGGGCTTTTTATATTCGAGATGAGCGGGTTTTGTTGCATACTACTATTGACATCTTGGTTTTGCGGAATTAAGATGAGTCTATAACAGAATATTGCCATGGAAGCAATCGTTGCGGCTACCAATCGCAATCCCGGATAAAAGACGGGAACCTTGAATGGTCCAAGCTGAAACGGCAAAAAGAGATATTCTTGCCAAGGCGGGAGTAACTTAGGTGGAACCGCGAGAGCAAAAAACCTCGCCCTAATACTAAATTTGATGATTTAGTGTTTGGGCGAGGTTTTGCGTTTTTTGGGAGGATTAATCTTGTGGATATCCGATAAGGTTAGGCTGCGGCAAAATGTATTTAAAATAAACTACTCCGGGGCTGACCGCTGGGCGGTTCGCATTCGAAACGATGAGCCTCGAGGCATTCCTTCCGCTTCGCTTGCGCGCGTGTTAGGAAAAGTTTATTTATAGCCGCCGCGACGCTACGGGCAGCCATTCATCCCCGTGGCAAAGCCGGCGGAGTATTCCGGCAGATAAATAAACAAAAATATGGAAAATAATAAAATTGAGGCGGCGCGACATTCGCTGGCGCATATAATGGCGGCGGCGGTAAAAAGCCTATATCCGGAGGCGAAGTTTGGTATTGGTCCGGCGATCGAAGATGGTTTTTATTATGATTTTGATCTGGCCGGAAAAAATCTGGCGCCTGAAAATTTAAAAGAGATCGAGATTAAGATGAAAAGAATCATCGGCGGCGGGGTGACGTTCGAGCGGCGCGAGGTTTCGCTGGATGCGGCGCGGGAAATTTTTGCGGACCAGCCATATAAACTAGAGATTATTTCCGATTTGGAAAACGAGGGTGAACAAAAGTTTTTAGTTTACCGGAGCGGCGATTTTATTGATCTTTGCCGCGGGCCGCATATTGAATCGGGCAAGGATTTGGCGATAGACGGATTTAAACTGCAAAAGATTGCCGGAGCTTATTGGAAAGGCAATGAAAAAAATAAAATGCTGACTCGCCTTTATGGAGCGGCATTTAGTTCCAAGTCCGAACTTGAAGCGTATCTGAAAAATTTGGAGGAGGCGGAAAAGCGCGATCATCGCAAACTTGGAAAAGAGCTTGACCTGTTTCATATTGATGAAGACGCGGGATTGGGATTGGCGTTATGGCATCCCAATGGGGCGATGCTTTGGCGCGTGATCGAGGATTTTTGGTATGACGCTCACTTGAAGGCGGGCTATGAATTGGTACGCACTCCCCATATCGGCAATCGGAGGTTGTGGGAAAAATCCGGCCATTGGGGGTTTTATTCATCGAGTATGTATCCGGCAATGGAAGTGGGCCAGTCATTAGAGGACTTGAAAACCGGTAAAAAACTTGAAGAATCGGAGCAGTATCTGCTTAAGCCGATGAATTGCCCGTTCCACGTGCGGATATACAAAAACGATTTGCATTCGTACCGGGAATTTCCGATGCGCTGGGCCGAGTGCGGCACGGTTTACCGTTATGAAAAAAAAGGCGAGCTTTCCGGATTGACGCGCGTGCGCGGTTTTACGCAGGATGACGCGCATATTATTTGCCGCAAGGAGCAGGTGGAGGACGAGCTTAAGCGCGTGATTGATTTTATCGCTTATGTGTACGGGGCGTTTGGCTTTCCGATGGAATCGGTGAATGTCTATTTATCGTTGCGCGATCCGCAGAAAAAGGAAAAATACGCCGGTGATGACGAAGGATGGGAATTTACCGAAAATATTTTGCGCAACGTTGCCAAAGGAAGTGGATTAAACTTTAAAGAGGAGCTGGGTGAGGCGGCGTTTTACGGGCCCAAGCTTGATTTCAAGATAAAGGATGTTTTGGGCCGGGAATGGCAGTGTTCTACCTTGCAGTTTGATTTCAATTTGCCGGAAAGATTTGGAATGTCATTTGTGAATCAAAAGGGCGAGCCAGAGCGGCCGTATATGCTGCATCGCGCGCTGTTTGGATCATTCGAAAGATTTATCGGGTTGTTGATTGAGCATTACGCTGGGGCGTTCCCGGTTTGGCTGTCGCCGGTGCAGGCTAAAATCCTTTCGGTGGGCGAAGCGCACGTTGATTTTTGCCAAAAGCTGGCCGATGAGTTTCGGCAAGCGGGTATTCGCGCGGAAGTTGATTCTGCCGACGAGACCCTGGGCAACAAGATCCGCAAAGCCGCCGGCGAAAAGATTCCTTATGTTTTGGTGATTGGAGATAAAGAGAAGCAGTCTGAAACGCTATCTGTTCGCGACCGCGGCGCCAAAGCCGCCCGCACAATTTCAAAAAAAGATTTTATCGCCGAAGTCCTTGCCAAAATCAAAAACCGAAATTAAGGTTGAGAGACAATATGATTATGAAAAAGAAAATTTGCTTTATTTCTTGCGGCGGAACCATTGGGATGGTGAAAAAAGAAAATGGACTATTGGGTCCGGCCGCGGATTTTCAGGATCTATTAGTATTGGTTCCAGGCATTAATAATCTGGCGGATTTTGATTTCAAGTTTGTGGCCAATATCGACAGTACCAATATGCATCCTGGCATATGGAAGAAATTGGCGCTGGTTATTTGCGAAAATTACAACAAGTATGACGGGTTTGTGGTGGCGCATGGCACCGACACTATGGCCTATACTGCCTCGGCCCTATCTTTTGCTTTGCAAAATTTATCAAAGCCGGTGGTTTTGACTGGGGCGCAAAAACCTATTTTTGATCTGGCCAGCGATGCCCAGAACAACTTGATAAACGCGGCCAAAACGGCATTGTTAGACATACCGGAAGTTTGTATTGTTTTCGGAACCAAAATTTTACGCGGCAACCGGGCGCAAAAACGGAGCGAATCCAAACTAAACGCTTTTTGGTCGCCGGTGGCTTTGCCGCTGGGGTGCATTGCGCTGGAGCCGGAAATAAATGCCGAAAGAGTTTGCCATCCAAAAGAAGGAGAATTGAAATATCTTCCTGATTTTGAGAGCGAAGTGATGTTCTACCAGATTTTTCCGGGTCTAAACTCAAAATATATTGAAGGGGCGATTGATAGCGGCGTTAGGGGTATTGTTTTGAATTCTTACGGCGCGGGCAATGTACCCAGCGGCGATCTTTCGTTAGTTCCAGCAATTAATAAGGCGGTTAAAGCGGGCATCCCGGTGGTAATTGCAACCCAGTGCGTGGAAGGTTCAGCAAAAATGTTTTTATACGAAGCCGGCGGAGCCGCGCTGGAAGCGGGCGCAATTTCGGCATTTGATATGACCTCCGAGGCGGCGGTAACCAAACTGATGTGGATATTGGCGCAAACAAAAGATTTGGAGGAGATCAAAAAAATGATGCAAACGAATTTTTGCGGCGAGATCACTGCGTAAAATCGGTAAAAAATGGATACTCAAAAAGTAATTGCCGCTTTGGAAGCCAAATATCCAGGCAAGCGCATTATTCAAAGCGGCAAAGATTCTGTGACCGAGATCGTTTGCGAAATTGAACCGGCAAAAACGCCGGATGATTCGGGAAAGGCGGTGGCGGTGATCGACAAATCCGAGCCGCATTACCACAAAAAAACCACCGAACATTATCGGATTATCAAAGGCGAGTTGGTAATTTATGCCGATGAAACTGCATATCGCCTGCGGGCGGGCGAGAAATACAAGATTGATCCGGGAAAGATTCATTACGCGGTTGGCAATGAAACCTGGGTTGAAGTGATTTCGAATCCCGGCTGGTCGCCCTCTGACCATTTTCTGGTTTTATAACGAAACCAACAGTAGGGAGCATGCGTCCGTAAATAGCGGGTAATGTATTCCGACATTCCAAAGGATACCAGAATATTATTTTTTATGGGAAAGCCGATGATAGTTGTTTTAAATAAATTTATATGAATTTTTTGAGTCAGATTGCCAGTGCGTTTATAGTTGGATTTATTGGCGGGGCGGTTCCCGGCCCGATTTTGACCAGCGCTATGGCCGAATCTTTGCGGGTTGGATTTGTTAAAAGTCTGCGAGTTGTTTGGTGGGCCATGGCTTCGGAATCGTTGATCGCGTTGTTTATTCTTGCGGTTTTATCATTGTTCGCTGTGCCGCAAGGGGTTTTCTATGCGATTTCTTTTATCGGGGCGATAATCTTGGTTTGGTTTGCCGCGCGCATCTGGAGAATAAAAAATGTTGATGGCGAAGGCCAATTATTCTCATTTAAAAAGGTTTTTCTGCTGATGGCGGCCAACGGCTTATTTTGGTTATATTGGCTCACGGTTTGCGTGCCGATGGCATTCGCGATGCGTCAATCCGTGGCATTTGGCCAAGTATTTTTTTTGTTAATGTTCGAGGCGGGATGGTTTCTGTCAACTACGGGGTGTGTATTTGTATTTTCGCGGTTCCGGGCGCTGTTGATAAGAAAAAATTTTATCGCGCCCGCGTTCAAAGTGTTGGCGTTATTGTTCGTGTTGTTTGCGATTAAAATTTTTTGGGAAAGTCTAGTTTTCTTTACTGAATAATAATAAAATTGTGACGCATATATTTCATTTGCCGGAGAATTATTCGTTTGAGAAAGTCGGCATCAAAGGAAAAATTTTTCAATCGCAAGATTTGTCTGGTAAAGTTGAATTTACGATAATTGAAACCGAAACCGGCCATCAAACAAAAATTATTCAAAAGGAATGTGTTTTTGCTTATTATATCTTGGAAGGGACGGGAGAATTTGAAATTGGCGGTAAGGTTGAAAAATGCCAAAAGGGCGACTTGGCGGTTATTCCCGCGGGTGAATCATTTACTTATTCAGGAAGAATGAAGATGTTTTTGGTTTGCTCGCCGTGGTGGCGCCCGGAGCAGGAAATTACTTTGTAAAAATATGGGAATTATTATTTACGAGAAAGAGATGGTGAAGGTTGCCGAAGTTGTGATTGATGGGATTATTATTACCAATGCGCAGGACGCACTGGATTTGATGGTGGACCCGGCGCTGGAAGGGGTGCGGCGGATCATTATTGATCGGAAAAATATCGCGGCGGATTTTTTTGATTTGAGCTCGCGCCTGGCGGGCGAGATCTTGCAGAAATTCGCGCAATATCAAGTGAAGCTGGCGATCATTGGCGATTTTTCCGATGCCAGCGAATCTTTAAAGGCTTTTATTTATGAAAGCAACCGGGGCTCGGAAATTTTTTTCTGCGCCAGCGCGGAAGAAGCCAAAAAGAAGCTGTTGGCTGCCAGATAGTTATGGCTGAAAACTGCGGAAAACATCGGTTTTTTTGTTTGACCTTACCGCTTAAACGAACTAAAATCTAATCAATTAACGAATAATCTTATGGACGTCGAGAAACATTTTTTTTCCAGCGATAATGCGGGGCGGGCAGATGCTTTGCCAGAAGAACCGCTCGGGGTTGAAGATTTTCATTTGGGGCGATCGGGAGAAATAATGGACGAGGAAGAAAAAAGAAAAAAGGCGGCGGAGGATGTTTTAGCCGAACAAGAAAGCCATAAAATTTCCGAAGAGCATTCGGGTCGCGGCGCATCGACCGAAAATGTTGCGAGCGAAGGGGGCGCGGAAACCGATGGGAGCCTGGATTTGCGGGCGGAATATAATCTGCACGAATACGGACTATCTCCTGATGATCGAGGCAAGCTGGAACGGATAACCGACCGGGGCCGCGGGGCGTTTAACGGACTTTTGAATGTTCCGGGGCTGGATAGGGCGGCGGCGCGGTTTGGAATGAAATTCGACCAGTATTTTTTGGATAAATCAAATGAAGAGACAAGAAAATTAAATGCGAAGGTTAAAGATATCGACGACCAAATAAAATTGTTTAATCAGAAAAACGAAGCGGCGGCGGCCGCAGCGGCGGCGAATAATGCGGATCCAAATTTGGCCGCGGGAAATTCACTGGCGGGTATCCTTACGCGGACGCGGAACGAAAAAATCGACGAGTTGCAAAGAAAAAAAGAACAACTGATGCCGAAGATCGGCGAACACGAGGCGGCGGCGAAAGTTAGCGAAACTAACCGTAATCGGTATGTTGACTGGATGAGGCGCAAGAATAATGAAAGGATTGCGCCTTTGAAAGCCAAAGAATTGAAGTATAAGAATGAATTGCGTGATTTTGATGAAAAAACTGCGCCATTGGTAATCTATTTCAAAGGATTAAAGAACGAAGTTGAACTTCTTGAAAAAGAAAAAGTAGACGGCATAAAAGAAGCCGAAGAGGCGGGATTGAATGACAAAGAGCTCAAAGAAGAGATAAAAAAATTT
Source organism: uncultured Candidatus Saccharibacteria bacterium (assembly GCA_964470995.1). Classification (GTDB taxonomy): domain Bacteria; phylum Patescibacteriota; class Minisyncoccia; order Minisyncoccales; family UBA5738; genus UBA5738. Next base: position 65,603 of record CAYYEP010000002.1, on the reverse strand, counting down.
AACGAGAGGATCAAGCGACGGCGCAAGGTTCTGGAAGAATGGGAAGAAATAAAAATAAAGCGGGCAAAGATGGAGCAGAGGATCACGAGACTTAACGCGAAAATCAAGGAAGCCGATCGCAGCAACGAATACAAAGCGATATTAGATAAAAAACCGCTTTTTGTTACGCCGCGAGCGGAAGAAGCGGCGAGCAGTCCGAACGTCCAGGAGGAGAATAATGTGGGAGCCCAAAACGGGCGAATACCGGAAGAAGAAACGAATCGGGAAAATCCCGAGACAAAGTATGATGCCGGCGATTTGCTGGAGCTATGGAAAGAACATTTCGAGCAAAAGGTTGATAAGGGTTTTACGATAGATGCAGCCGTTGAAGAAGGGTTATCGTTGGAAGAAAGCGAACAATTAACTGTTGCAGAATTTAAACAAAAAATAAAAAGTTACTATGAATCAAGATTTTCCGGTGCAACGGCGTTGTTGGAAAATATAGAAACAGCGCGTAACGGTTTCGCAACGAACGAACAAGAGTTGGCCGCGGCCTTGCGGGAATTGGATGGGAAGCGGCAAGAAAGCGAGGAGACGCCGAAATTTTGGATTCAGGACGCGATTAAACTATGGAACAGTTTTCTTCAAGAAAAATTAGCGAAGGAATTAAAAAGCGAAACCGATCTGGGGAAGATCATATTGCTGAATCCGGGCGAGTTTGTCAATAAGGCCGACATTTCTCAAAATGTATCTTGGGAAGATTTTCAAGCGGTAGTTGAAAAATATTATCAAAAAAATCCGAAAATTAGAGCCAATTTAAGGGACAGATTGGAGCAAGAGTATCGAAATTTCTTGGATAGCAAACGCGAAAGCCAGGCTTGACAAAAATAATTTGATAAACTATGGAAGAAGAATCAAAAACAATTACAGGAAAAGGAGGTGAGATGATGGATATCAGGGAAATGAACAAGCTTGAAAAAGAGAATCCCGATCTAGATTTGATGGAAGGAGCGCTTGCTTCAATGAAGCAAGATTTGGAAGCTGTCGAGGCCGGGCTGGAAGAAACATTAAAAGAGGCTGATGCGGCCGCGGAGGCGGCGGAAAATGACCGGAAGAAAGAAAAGATAATAGATGAATTTGCCGCGGAGGCGGCGGGAAGGCAAGAGAAATAAAATATTTCGGCCATATATGCCGCATTGAAGCGCGGCATTTGTTTTTGAGTATATACCGTGTATATATTTAGTATATACTAAGTATATACTAAGGCCGGATTTTTGGGCGCAGGCGGGAAACTGATTATTTAAATATAAAAGGCGATAATGGAAGAGATTTCGGATAACTTGGTTTTTGGGGATAAAGCGGCGGTTAGAAATAAGCTGGAGCTTATTTGCCGGGAAGGCAAAGATAAATTGCACGCGGTTTTTGATTTTGACCGCACGCTTACGCCCGGGCGCAATGAGAATGGCAAGGATGTCGCCTCTTGGAAATTGTTGAATCGCCGCCTTCCGGCGGATAAAAAAGCGGTGGTCGATGCGTTGTATAAAAAATACCGGCCGATGGAGTTGAGGGGAGAAATGACGGTTGCCGATGCGATTGAATGGTGGTCGGCGGTGCTGGATGCTTACAAGGGACGTAATCTCAAGTGGTCGGAATTGGAGGTTGAGGTTGAGCAGATAGTGCCGGCCCGTTCCGGGGTAAAAGAGTTGTTTGATATTTGCGGCCGCAAAAAAATTCCTACGGTGATAATTTCGGCCGGAATAAAAGATGTAATCGAATTATGGTGCCGGAAGTTTCAAATATCGCCGACAAAAATTTTGTCGACAACTTTGCGTTTTGACGATAATGGTTGTGTGTGCGGCTGGAAAAGGGAGTCGCTAATTCATAATTTCAATAAACGCGAGATGGGGCATAGCGAGCTTGCCGGTTTGCGCCGGGAGCGGCCTTATGCGATATTGGCGGGCGACAATATCGAGGACGCGGCGATGGCGGATGGCATTGAAAATGTTTTGCGGGTTTTTATCGATGAGGCGCGCAAGGATGATTCCCGGGGAGAACATTTTTATGAGGTTATATTTGAAAAGTTCGATATTGTGATCAGGGGCGGAAATTTGCAGCCATTGGCGGAGATCATAAACGGAATAAAATAGATGGTGTTTGTGTAGGGTGCTTGAAATTTTGGCAATTTTGGGTATGCTGTGGCTATGATACGCGTTAAAGTATTGCGCGGCCCCTTTGAGGGGAAAATCGGTTCGCTGATTGAGAACGGGAATCAATTTCCGGAAACATTTTTTATCAGTATCGGGGAACTTTTTAATTTTACGACCCCGGTTGCACGACAAGACGTGGAAATTATTGAAGCGGCGGAGGTTTGAATCATCGACTCCGCTTTTTAATTAAAATGGAAACAGACAAACAAATTGAATTGGAATTGCTGGCGCCGGCCAAGGACCTGGAAACGGGCAAAATCGCCGTTCGCGCGGGCGCGGACGCAGTTTATATCGGCGGGCCAGATTTTGGCGCGCGCGCGGCTGCGGGTAATTCTTGGGAAGATATAAAATCATTAGTCGATTTTGCTCATCGGTATTATGTTAAAGTTTATCTGCCGATAAATACCATTTTTTTCAATGAAGAAGCGCGCGAGGTAAAAGAGATGATCTGGACCGCTTATAAAACCGGGGTTGACGCGATTATTATTCAGGATATGGGAATAATGGAAATGGATTTGCCGCCGATACCAATTTTTGCCAGTACGCAGACGCATAATTATGATGCGGCGCAGGTTAAATTCTTGGAAGATGCGGGATTTTCGCGGGTGATTCTGGCGCGTGAGCTTTCGTTGGAACAGATGAGGGTTATCCGCAAAAAGACAACCGTCGATTTGGAAACTTTCGTGCACGGCGCGTTATGCGTGTCGTTTTCGGGGCGGTGTTATATGAGCCAGGCGTTATGCGGCCGTTCGGCGAACCGGGGCAAGTGCGTCCAGGCGTGCCGGTTGCCGTATTCGTTGGTGGACAGCGCCGGTAGGGTTTTGGCAAAAGACAAATATTTACTGTCGCTGAAAGACCTTAATCTTTATAACGCGTTGCCGGAATTGGCCGCGGCGGGAGTAACATCGTTTAAAATAGAAGGGCGCTTGAAAGACGAAGTATATGTTGGGAATGCGGTGGCGGCGTACCGTAAACGGCTGGATGAAGTAATTGCGGCCAGCAACGGCAAATACAAGAAACAATCATCGGGGAAGATTGAATTGGGATTCGAGCCTGACCTGGAGCGGACCTTCAACCGGGGATATACCGACCATTTTTTCCGCGGACGGCAGAAAAATATCGGGTCGATCGATACGCAAAAATCGATGGGAAAATTTATTGGCAAGATAAAAAAGATTGGCGGCGATAATTTTGTTCTTGACCGGGGGCATGACCTGGCCAACGGCGACGGTATCTGTTGGATCGGGCCGGAAGGAAAGCTTGCCGGGGTGAATATAAATTCAGTGGCGGGAGAAAGGATATATCCGGCAAGGTGGATGCCGGTAAAACCCGGGGTTGAAGTTTATCGAAATTTGGATCCGGAATTCGAAAAAAAGGTAGCCAATGGTTTGGATCGCCGGGTGGAGGTTGATATTATTTTTGCCGATGTCGAAAACGGATTCTTGATCACCGCCAGCGACGAAGACGGCAATTCAGCGACAAAAGAATTCACGTTTGAAAAAAAACCGGCGTTAAAACCCGAGGCGGCGCAAAATGCCTGGAAGCAGCAATTTTCAAAATTAGGAGAGACGATATTTATTGTTCGCGATTTCTTGTTTGAGTTTGAACAACCGTATTTTGTGCCGTTATCGGTACTAAATGACTGGCGGCGCGAAGTGATCGAAACTCTTAATAAAGAGAGGATAAATAATTATCCGCGGATATTGGCCGAGCGTAAAAAAACAACCAATATTCACCCGGTATTGGATTTGGATTACAGTTTCAATGTTTCCAATGATTTGGCCAAAGAGTTTTACAAGCGCCATGGAGCCAGGGTTATTGAGCCGGCGTTCGAGCAAATAGCCAATACGCGCGGCAAAAAAGTGATGATCTGCAAACATTGCTTAAAACATATGCTGGGATATTGCCCAAAAGAACCGGGCGCCAAAGAAGTTGATTTTAAGGAACCGCTGTTTTTGGTGCAGCCGGGCAAAAAATTCAAACTTGATTTTGACTGCGATAATTGCGTGATGGAGGTGCGGAATTGAGGTCGGGCCAGTTTGGTATCGGGTTTTCGCCGAATAAATCCTTTAATTTTTTCATTGGCCGGGGCCTTGTTTTTGCAGCCGGGTTGGTTTATGATTTAGTAATTTATTAAAATTAAATTAAAGCACGTTTCCATAAACCATAAGGGAGGATTTGATTGAGCAAATTGGAAATTCTGGATACGGGGGCTCCTCCATCGCGGTTAAAAGAAGCTAGCGTTGGAGTGTTACTAAGCCACAAAAAAATGGGTTTGTTGGTGGAATGCGGACCAAGTGTTCCGGAGAAGATTGTGGAGCGCCGCATAGACCCTCTGTCGATAACGGATATGTTCATTTCGCATATCCATACCGACCACTGTAGAGGGGTGGCAAAACTTTTCGAGATGATGATTGGGGGGGCGGCCCTTGCCCGGGGAAAGAGCCACAAATTGCGCTTGTGGGGGTCGGAATACACGGTAAGCAAAGTGGTGGAGGCGACGCGGGGTATTATTGTGCCGTCTGGCAAAAAGCGGAAAAATGTGCCACTGGTGATTCAGACGGGAGTGCAAGATGACCGTTTCCGCGTTTTTAAAGTGGATCATGCCCGCGGCAGTTGCGGATTATGGTGTCGTCTTAACAGTAGTCGGATTATTTATTTTGGCGATACCGGCAAGAATACCAATTTCAAGGGCATCGTTGGTTCGATGCCTTCGCCAACAACAGTTATTTTGGAGGCGAATAACGGCATGGGGCCGTCTTCTTCGAAGCATCTGGGTTATGAGGACGCGCGTTCGATTTTTAAAATGTTCAAGAAAAGCGGACGCGGGACCGAGAATATCTTGTGGCATGTGCGGCGAGACCGCGATGCGGTTAGGCGGCAAGCCGAAAAAGACGGCATTATATTCGTGTGAATGGCGCGGGGCAGTTTGAGGCTAATTTATAAAGCCTCTTTTTATTAGAACAACGATAGTTTTGTTAAAGAGGCGTTTTGGCTATAACTAATTTAGTTTGAAGTTAATCGGGCGACAAAACCCAGACAGATATGCATAAAAAATGAATCTCCCCGGGACAAACGCTACGGGATCTTGGTTGAACCGCTTTCCGCTTTGCTCCAAGCGTCCCCCGCATACTGCGGGGGAAAATTTTCATCCTCCGCCAAACGCGCGGGGTATTAAGATTTATTCAATAAAAGATTAAAAGAAGGTTGAGGGGATAATTGAATGATTACTGGCAAGTTACATTTTAAAACCAATTATTATTGATGATTAATGTGTTTTGGGTTAATATTGGTGAAAACCAGTAATCAATTATATGAACAAAACCAGCGTGATCCTGGGAGGAGCGGCAGCGGTTTTGATAGTGATTTTGGGGGTGGCGGGATATGTGCTGATAAAAAATCCGGCGGGATCGGACGGTGATAAAGCAACCAAAAATCAAGATCAGGAACAGGGTCAAGCGATTGAACAGGGGCAAATGGAAATGGTACAGGATAATACAAGGGAGGAATGGCGGATTTATACCGCCGCCGGGAAAGAGTTTTCTTTTAAATATCAGGTTAATTTTGGGGCCAATGTGTGGAGCCCGGCGCAGTGGCCGCCGCTGGCGGTGCTGGTGGGCGCGGGGCAGGATCCGGTAGCGGCCGGTTGCGGGGATATCCATGACGACACCGGCAATATCCCGGCGGGGGTTGCGGGTAAAACTGACGCGGGTACAGCTTATACGATATATGCCGGATCCGACGCAGGTGCGGGACAGCTGTATTCAAGCTATTGCTACGTTTTTGAGCGCGCTTCCGGCGGGGCGGCAGTAATTAATTTTGTCATAAGATCGCATACGGCATGCGGGTTTGGCGGTTGCGGAGCGTATTGCGGCACACAGTATGAAACCGAATGTGCCAATTTGGATCGTAAGACGGCTATCGAAGAGCCGATTGCCAGGATGGCGGTAACATTCGTTTTCAATGTTGCGGAAGCGGCGGCGGTTCCGGAATCATCAGTGCCAACATATAATTATTCCGGCAAGATCGTGACTTTGGCAAACGACCAGACGAATATTGCGCTGGAAGCGGGAGAAACGTTTTTACTCAAGCTTGGCCAAGATTATAATTGGAATGCCGCGGCAGTAGATAATACGATTGTCGTTCGGGAAAACGCGGTTGCGGCGACAGGGGCGCCGGGGTTATTCCGGGCGTTGCGGTTTGGCGATACCGATGTGATCGCGACGGGCGAGCCGGTTTGCCGCAACAGCGTGCCGCCGTGCGCGATGCCGGCGGCAGTGTTTACGGTGCACGCGGCGGTTCGTTAAGCCGTCCTTTTTTATTTATCTGCCAGAATACTTCGGGGCTCTGTCCCCGGGGTAGTTTATTTTTTGGGGCGGCGGCGATTGCGCCCGTCTTTCACGTTAAATTTAGCCGTTTTTGATAGATTGGATTATGGATAAATATGGCAAAATAAAAAACAATGAGCGGCCCAACATCCTTCTTTGCGAGGATTGGTTTGTGCGGGATAAAAAAATAAAGTTTGGTTCGGTGCGGGGCGGGAATGATACGCAGTTTGATATCAGTATTAATGAGCGAATATTCGATAAACCGATTGTTAAGACGGTAATTTGGGATGGTGCCTAATAAATTTTTGGGAGGATGTTTTTTAGATTTGGGCAATAATCCGGCAGAATTATATTAATCGAGGGGATTATTTTTTAAGTTCGATAAAATTTATCTGGGGGCGGGCGAAAAATCTTAAGGGCAGGATGGTGGCGCCGATGCCATTGGAAATAATAATAGTGCGGCCGGTTTCTTCGTATATTCCTTGGCCGTATTTATAGTTATGCCAGTGCGCCAAGCTTGCCATTGGCAGGCCGAATAAGGTTACTTGGCCGCCATGGGTGTGGCCGGCCAAAAGTAATTTGGCGCGATTATCGGCGTATTCCTCGAAATAAGCGGGGTCATGGCTTAGATAAATTGTAAAGTCGGCGGCGCCGGCCATAGCGGCGGCGCCGTCGGGTACGCCGTATCGAGCCTCGTCGGCGCCGGCGATAGTGATCGCGCGACCGCCGATTTCGATGAGGCGGTTTTCGTTGGCTAAGGGAATGATTCCGGCCGCCAGCATTTTTTTTATTACGTTGTTTTTGCCGGCTTCGATATCGTGATTGCCAAGAACCCCGAATATTCCCATAGGCGCGGCCAGTTTGGAGTATTCCGCAAAACAGGCGGTGATGTTTTTGGCGTCGCGGCTGACGTAATCGCCACCGAGCAAGATGATGTCGGGGGCCAGACGATTTATCTGTTCAACGATCAAGCCAAGGCGTTTGGGATTCAAATATTCGCCGCAGTGCGCGTCGGAGATAAAGATAATCTTTTTGCCGGAGAATTCCAAGGGGAGATTTTCGTTTTTGACGGTGACCGTCTTTATTTCCACCCAGTAGGTTTCCAGATGGGCATAGGCGAGCAATGCCGCCGCAAGTAAGGCGGCAAGAACCAATTTCTTTTTTTGGCGGTCTATTATTCTTTTAATGTTTTTCATTCGTGGTTGCGAACAACGGTGCCGGTGCCTTTAGAGTATTCGTCGCGGGAAAAAACACTTTTTTTGTTTTCGGGGATGGCGGGCAGGGTGTTGTCGAAAATATATTTGGCGTCGCCTTGCGTCATATTGGTGCAACCCGCGGACTGCTGGGTGCCGAACTTATCGTGCCAGTAAGTGCCATGGATGGCGTAGTCGTTATTGTAATACATTGTCCAGGGAATATCCTTTAAATGATAACGGTAAGCGTGCAGCGGCGGGCCGCCTTGCATTTCGGCTTTTTCAAGCTTGTACCAGACGCGGTAGAGGCCGGTTCGGGTTGGATTTTCGGGCCGTCCGGAAGCGATGTAGGTGGCGAAAAGCGGTTTGTCGTAGGTAAAAAGAGTGAGCACTTTTTTGGTGAGATCGACGTCGATCCAATTTTCGCCGGTGCTGATTTCTTCGGGAATGGTAAAATTCGCGGGTGCTTCGGGTTGGCTCATTGGGGTGACGTAGTCCGAAAAAACATAATCGCCGGCATATTTGCCGCCGTCGATTTTATACCATAGATTTTTGCCGCTGACCCATTCGCCAAAAACCTCTTCCAAAACTTTGACCCGTTCGGCCGACGACAGACTGCCGATCTTATCGAACGAGGTTCCGGCGCCTTTGCGGACCGTGACGCCGCTGGCGTTGATTTGGCCCCACCAGCCAAGGTATTTGAAACGGTTTTTGCCCAGGATGGCCGCGCTAGGTATTCGGCCGGTGAAATTCCAGGAGGCGATGGCGGTGCGGCCGGAATCATCGGTAACGATTGCTTTTACTGTGTATTCGGTTTCGTTTTGAAGTTCCTTTTCGAAAGCGACGGCCCAGGTACTGGTCGCGGTTTTTTCTATCGCGAATTGCGCGGGTTCGTTGTTGAAAAATAAATATATGTTTCGCGGGTTGCCGTTTAGAACCGCGTCAAAACTTACGGGATGCAGGGCCGGAAAGGCCGCCGAATCGCGGGCGGGTTTTTCGTTGGCAATGGCCGGAAAATCATTGTTGCCGGGGGGCAGGATGATTGTGGCTATTAGCCCTTGGGCGATAACTTTTGCCGGCAGGTAATTGCCGCGGCGGGTTATTTCGATGACCAGTTTATTGTCTTTGATGTAATAGTCGAGCAGTTCGACCAGGGGATCGTTAATGACATCATTATAGGAAAATTCACCGGCCAGAGACGCCGTTTGTTCGAATGTGACCATGGTTTTTCCTTTTTGGCTGATTTCTTCGATTGAATACGCCGGCGCGGCGTATTGCGCGGTGGCGGAAGGTTGGAATTTGAATTTTATCCGGGTGCCGGCGGCGGCGTCATTGTCGCACGAAACCGGGGAGGCCGAATATGATTGGGGATACGGCAGGGTTTCGATTTCGCGGTCGAGCAATTTGGGAATGGCAATGATAAAAGCGCCGGCCAGAACCGCTAAAAAAAATTTGGAAAATTTTCGCAGGAATTTGTTGAGAGGGTGGTTTTTGTTCCTGATCTTGAGGTGTTTTGGCATAGCGCTGATCTCATAACATAGGGCCCTTTGGCGGGCCCGATTGGATTATCATAGCCCAAAACCGCTTTTAACTCAAAAAACGCCGTAGGCGTTTTTTGAGCTGTTCCAGCCCCGGTTAGGGGCGGGGAAAGGAGCAGGAGGCATAAAAAAAATCTCCTGCCATTTGGCGCTTCCCGAGTGAGATCTCAAGAATAACGCACTGTATGGTTATAATTTTACCATTGCCCAATGCGGTGTCAATCCGATACCGGGCAATCGATTCTAAAGGAGGAATAGATACAGGATGCAATATTCCCGGTGGGCGGTTATGATACTGGCAGCGCGCGGTGTTGATTTTTTTTGTAAATATTGTATAATTTTTTTGTTTAAAAGTATGAAAATTTTTTACGATAAAAAAGAGATAAAACTAACAACGTAGCAACAGGTAATTTGCTTGATATTCGGTCAGGTTTTTTTGGCGCTAAGCGCCATATCATAAGCAAACCCTGTTTTTTGTTTGAAAAACGCAAGAAAGGGTTTAAATAAATGGCAGATAAAAATATAAAATCTAATATAAGAATACCTAAGAATTTAGCCAGGGGCGGAGCGGCAGCCACCGGGGACCCTTTGGTTATTCTAAAGGATGCGGCGAAGGCCTACGGTAAGGAGGAATTGTTTGCGGGCGCGCGATTAAAAGTAATGGCCGGCGATCGGATTGCGATTGTGGGGGCCAATGGCATGGGCAAAACCACATTGTTGAAAATAATTATTGGCGAGGAAGAAGCTGATGAAGGATCGCGCGAACTGCATCGGCTGGCGCGCATCGGTTATTTGCCCCAGGAAACGCATTGGGATTCGCTGAACAATACGGTTTTTGAAGAGATACATTCGGCGAACCCAAAAATGAAAGCATTGATGGAACAAAAGAACTTATTGGAGAAAAAAGATCGGGAAGGCGTGCTGACGGAAGCCGAAACGACGGATTATCTGCAGCTGTTGGAGGTTTATAAGGCCAGCGATGGATACCGTTATGAAGGGTTGATAGAGAGACTGCTGGGAGATTTTGGTTTTGCCGAAGAATCATGGGTTCGTACTGTGGGAACATTGAGTGGCGGCGAACGCACCAAGCTGGCACTGGCGAAGGTGGCGCTGGCCAATCCGAACGTTATAATTTTAGATGAGCCGACCAACCATTTGGATATTGAAACCTGCGAGTGGCTGGAGAATTTTTTGATTCACTGGAATAAGGCAATTGTGTGTGTGTCGCATGACCGGTATTTTTTGGACAAGGTATGCGATAAAACATACGAATTGACTCATGCCGGGCTGGAAAAATACAATTGCCGTTATTCGGACTATGTTATTGAAAAGGAAGCGCGGCGCGAGCGGCTGGAGAAAGATTATAAAATTCAGCAAAATTATTTGAAGCAGCAGCAGGAGTTTATTGATCGTTTCCGCTACAAAGCGACTAAGGCCAGCGCGGTGCAGAGCCGTATTAAGATGCTGGAAAAGATGGATTTGATTGAATTGCCCGAAGAACCGGGGAAAAATATTCGTATTAAATTGGATGCGGGGACCAAGCTTTGCCGCTGTGTGATGAAGCTGGATAATATCAGTATCGGCCCGGAAGAGAAACCGCTGTTTGCCCAGGAGGGCAAAATCGAGGTGGAATGGGGCGACAAGATCGGTATTATCGGTAATAACGGAATGGGTAAATCAACCCTGCTTAAAAGTATTTTGAACAAAATGCCGCCGCTAAAAGGAAAGATTACTGTTGATAACCGGGTTATGGCAGGATATTACGCGCAGGCGCATGAAGATCTTGACCCGGAAAAATTGATTTTGGATGAGGTGGCGTTAAAAACTGTTGAAACCGAAGAGCGTATCCGCGCGGTGCTGGGAGCGCTGCTGTTCGCGCCGGCGGACGTGGAAAAGAAACAGATCAAATGTTTGTCGGGCGGCGAGCGGGCCCGCGTGGCGCTGGCCGAACTTATTTTGCAAAAGCTGAATATGCTTTTGCTGGATGAGCCGACCAATCATTTGGATCTGCCCAGTAAGGAGGTTATTACAAACGTATTCAATGAATATAAGGGAACGATAATCTTGGTGAGCCACGACCGCTATATTTTGAACGAGGTTTGCAATCATATTTGGGAGGTGAGGGGCGGTCGATTGAATCATTATTACGGTAATTATGAAGACTACCGATATCACATGGCGCAACAAAAAAAAGCGGCGTGAGCCGTTTTTTTGTAAAAGGCATCTGTCGTTTTTTTCGGCGGTTACTTTTAAAACGTTTTTCTGTTAAAATAAAATCGTCGACAACGGTTATTTAAATAATACAAAAAAATGAAGAATTTGTTTTTTAAAAAAGGAGACACGAATTGGCTGGGAGTGGTTTTGGTATCGGCTTTAATCGGCGCATTGACGTCATGGGTGATATTGTTTATTAGCGATTCGGTATTAGAAATTTCGGCTCCGAATTTTGCGCGTCTTGGCAGCAACAATAAGACGGATTCGATAACTGCGGGTTACGAGAAGTCTGATTACGCCGGTATTTGCGGTTCGAAGATCAGCGGCCGGCAGCCGGAAGCCGTGGAAAAACAGCAATGCGCGGTAGCGGGTGGAGACTGGTTATGTTCTACCGAATGCGTTGCTCCCGCGGAAGCGTCCTTGGAAAGCAAATGCCGCGAAGGTTATTGCCAATGCGTATGTTCGCAGGATTAGGGCGGATCGATTTGCGGATCAATGGTTTAAAAAATCAATAGAATTGTTTCAAAAGCGGCTTTTAATTGCAAGCCGCTTTTAAATTGAAGGAAAATGCACTTTACCGGGTTTGTGATACTGTAAATAATAGCGCATATAAGATATTATCAACTTAGGAGAGCCGCCGGAAGTTTTTTAAAAAAAATACGGTTAGACTTCAGGTTCTGGTATTTTTTGCTATGATCATGTTACCAAAATAAAGGTCGAGGGCAGGTTTTAAATCTATAAATAATTATGGAAAAAATATTTGGAGAAAAAACAGGATATGCGGCAGGCGCCGCCGGAGTGCTTTTTATGGTGCTGGCAGTTTATGTTGCGATATTGGCGGTGAACGCAGTTAAGGAAAATAAATACATCGGCCGGGACGCGGCCGGGATGAGTTCGATAACGGTTTCCGGAAAAGGCGAAGTTTACGCCAGTCCGGATTTGGCCACGATGGATTTTTCAGTACTTAGCGAATCAAAAACCGTGGCGGAAGCGATGGAGGATAACACCAGGAAGATGAACGCGATAATTGACGCGGTGAAAAGCCTTGGGGTGGCTGACGATGATCTGCGGACCAGCGGTTTTAACATTAATCCCCATTACGATTATATTGAAACCAATCCGGAAACTACGGAGATGAGAGTTTATTATCCTTCGGGGAAGAGACAGCTTTCGGGTTACGATATTACCCAAACGCTGACGGTGAAAGTCCGCCAGGACAATATGTCTAAAGTTGGCCAGATTATTCAGGAGGCGGCTGCGTCAGGGGCTAACCAGGTAGGCGATTTGCAGTTTACAATCGATAAGCCTGAAGTTTTGCAGGAACAGGCGCGTAAACAGGCAATTGAAGAGGCGAAGGCCAAGGCGGCGGTTTTGGCCCAACAGCTGGAGGTAAAATTGGGAGATATCACCGGTTACAGCGAGGGCGGATATTATCCTACTTATACAACTAATTACGCCAAGGGGATGGAAATGGACGCGGTACAGGAATCGGCGACTCCGGCGATTCAAACCGGGCAGAACAAGATCGAGTCGAGCGTGAATATTACATACGAGATACGATAGCGCGAACAAAAAACCGCTTTGGCGCGCGGCCGAGGCGGTTTTTTTGTTAATAATTTATTTTTTGGTTTTTACGGCGTCGGTTAAAAGTTCAGGAGTGAAGCTTTCGGATATCCGGTTGTTTACCGCGTAATCGTAAAGGATAGTCCGATAAATGGTTTCTATTGCCGAGGAAACAATTATGACGGCGACCACGAACAATAAAAAAATACCAAATAGAATCAATATACCAATAGTTGATGGTTGAGCCAGGAAGAAAAATATTAGCATTGCGCATAATACCGCAACAATAATGAATGCAAAGAATAATCCGAGAGAAAAATTGGCGATCAGGGTTTCTCCCCATTTGTTTTTAAAGACCGAACCGGAACGCTTGATCGAACCGCCGACAGTTTCTTTTTCCAGTACCAGTACCGGAACGATAAAAAAGGAGATGATTTCCCAGGCCGCGCCCATAATTTGGGCGGCCAAGCGGCCGATCAGTTTAAAGCGGTTGGCGATCATATTTAAGATAACGCCAACCGTGGCGGCAATCAGCGACCAGAAAAATATTTTGCCGCTGAGTTTGGCGGCGGCGCTAAAGCCTTCGCTGAAGGTCATTTTTTGTCCGTTCAAGTGCGCGTTTACGAGATAAACCATGCCGGCTTGGAAAAGGGAGGCGATAAAAATGGAAACAAGATAAAGCACAAAGTAGGCGGCGTAATAAATGGTATTCATTTCGGGATTGCCGTTATCTGCCAAACTGCTGCTGTCGAGAGCTCCCGAAAGATACATATAGCTGGCGATACCGCCGGCGACAAGCATCAGGTCGATAATCAGGGCAAAAAGCGGGAAAAGCATTATTGACCGATTTTGGTTCAGTATTTTAAAACTTCCGGCGGCGATAAGATAGCCGCCTTTGACGCGGCTGATCTTATTGGGGGATGCGGCAGCGGCGGGAGGGATGGATACGGCGGGAACATTGTTTTCCATATATTATTTATTATATTAAGCTGTTTATCATATTAATCTAATTTTACCAGAAGGCGATGGTTTATGGCCAGCGGGGGCGGTTTTGGGAGTGCTATGTTAAAATATTTATAAAAGCGAATAGGCTAATTTAGCTAAAATGAATATTCAAAACGATAATCGCAGTTTGGTGGTGCTTCTGGTGATAGCGGCGTTTTCCGGGGTCGTTACGGCGATGTTGGTTGTTACGCATAGAGCTGATCCGTGTTTTGACAGCAATAGATGTGTTGCCGTAACCGGCGCGGGAAGCGAACAACCGTTAATCCAAGGCGCGACAAGTTTGGTTTGCGGCGACGGAGTTTGCACCAGCGGCGAGAACGAAACGCAATGTCCGGATGATTGCGCGACGGGTAAGATCAAGGTTGCTTCGGCTTCATCGGTGGTTATTTATGAACAGACGGGTTCGGTATCCAAATATGAATTTTATATTCACAGCATTACTGAATCGCCGGCAAAGTTTATGACGGACGGGGGAGAAACTTATAGTATAAGCACCGACGGTGAAAATTTGGTGATTGCGTGCCATAGCAACCGAAACCGGAGCGGTTTAGCGGTGGGCGGTAATCTGGTTGCCGTAAAACTTAAGGGTGTCGCCGGTTATCCCGGCGGAGTTTGGGCGTCCAATATTGCGGGTTATACATTGGGGGCCAATGGTATTGCCGATTCGATGGTTAATATATTGGGAGATGATTCAATTATCGGGCCGTATAAAGATTCTTTTTGCACTTATTTGGGGAATGGCGACAGCCGGATCACGGTAGCGTTCCGCGCCGGAGAGGCGGCGCGGTGCGGTGACCAGATATGTGCCAGCGATGAGAACGGCTACGATTGCCCCCAGGGTTGTCCTAGAGTTTACGATTCCGATGAGAACGGGTGGAAGTAAAAAAAATGAATCCGGCAGGAAAAAACCCGCGATTTTTCAAAACAGCTTTTTTAAGGGCGGTTTTTTTAGCGGGCGCGGCGTTTTATTTTTGCCGCGGCGCGGCGAACCGCGGGCGCGGGAATTTTTTCGATAATGTCGATTTGGTATTCCATGAAGCGGGACATGTTATATTTTCGCTTTTCGGAGAGGTGGTTTGCGCGGCCGGGGGAACGATAATGCAATTGTTGGTACCGGTGGTGCTGGTGATATATTTTTGGGAAAAGAAGAACCGCTATGCGGCGGGGATAGTGATGTTGTGGTTGGGGGAAAGCAGTATCGGGGCGGCGCGTTACGCGGGCGACGCGGTGAAACTAGAATTACCTTTGCTGGGCGACGGGACGCATGACTGGACATATTTGCTGTCGCTTAACAATTTATTGGGCAAAGCGCAGGCAATATCCGATGTTTTTTACTATTCGGGTATTGCAATTATCATAACAGGGATTATTATCGGAGTATTAAGTTTGAGAAACGATTTCACGAAAAAAAATGGCAACCAAGAACAAAAATTATGACGTAGCGGTGATTGGTGGCGGGCCGGCAGGGATGATGGCCGCGATTCAGGCGGCGCGGCTTGGAGTAATAACCGCGCTTTTGGAAAAAAACGATACCCTGGGTAAAAAACTTTTATTGACCGGAGGCGGCCGCTGTAATTTGACCAATGCCGAGCCGGATTTGCGGGCATTGGTGGCTAATTACGGGGAGACCGGACCTTTTTTGTTTCACGCGTTTTCGGAGTTTGGTTCGGAAGACGCGGTGGATTTTTTTAATGTATTGGGTATTGAGACTGTAATCGAGGACAGCGGACGGGTTTTCCCGAAAAGCGGTTTGGCCACTGAATTATTGGATGTACTGGCGGGGGAAATTAAAAAAAATAAAGTAGAGATAATTTACGGGGCGGCGGTATCATCAATTAAGAAGGATGAGAGCAAGATATTGGAAATAATTTTGAGTAATGGACAAGCCGTGAGAGCAAACAATTATATATTAGCCACGGGAGGAAAATCGTATCCCGCAACTGGTTCGACCGGCGACGGATATGAGTTCGCGCACGATCTGGGGCATCGCATTGAAAAGCTTAAGCCCGCGCTGGTGCCGCTGCGGACGAACCAGCTGTGGGCTAAAAAACTTTCAGGAGTGAGTCTTAAGCGGTCTCGGATTACAGTGTTACAAAGCGGTAAAAAGATATTCACCCAGAGCGGGGAAATAATTTTTACCCATTTCGGGTTGAGCGGGCCGGCGGTGCTGGGAATGAGTCTTCGCGTGGGGGAACTGCTAGAAAAGGGGCCGGTGGAATTTTTGGTTAACCTTTTGCCGGAAAGCAATCAGGACAAATTGGAAAAGGATTTACACGCAATGTTTATGAAGAATCCAAACCGGCAGGCAGCCAACAGCCTGGCCGAAATGATTCCCCTGAGCGTAGCGGGCGCGGTTTGCGAGATTGCCGATGTCCCGGCCGAAAAGACCGCCAATTACATTACGCGCGAAGAGCGGCAACGCTTGGTAAAAATAATGCTTGGTTTGCGGCTGGATGTGGCCGGACTGATGGATGTTGAGGCGGGGATGGTTACCGGGGGAGGCGTAGACATTAATGGGATCGATGATAAAACAATGCGGTCAAAAATAATTTCCAATCTTTTTTTCGCCGGGGAGATCATTAATGTCCACGGCCGGACCGGCGGTTATAATTTGTTGCAGTGCTGGTCTACCGGACGGCTGGCGGGAATAAACGCGGCAAAAAAATAATGATATCTGAAAAATACAAAAAAACTCATGAAGCCTATTGCAAGCTGGGCAAACGTTACATCGAAAATTCAGAATCGATAAATCTGCTGAAATTGCCGGAATTCATCGGATTATTAACGAAGGGCGGAAAGGTATTGGATGTCGGTTGCGCCGGCGGGCGCGACTCGAAAAAATTCGCGGCGGCGGGTTTTGACGTGACCGGAATTGATATTGTTGATGTTTTTATTGAAGAGGCGGGGAAACGCGTTCCGAAGGCAAAGTTTTTGCAAATTGATCTTCTGGATATTAATTTTCCGGAAAATGAATTTGATGCTATTTGGGCGCAAGCGGTTTTGCTTCATATCGAAAGAAAAGATATCCCAGATGTGCTGGCAAAAATGTTTAAAATATTAAAACGAAACGGTAAAATTCATGTGGCGGTAAAAGAAGGCAGGAACCAAGGGTGGGAAGCAGACAAACTTACGGCCGGATATAAAAGATATTTTATTTATTTCTCGAAAAAAGAAATGGAAAAATATTTAATAAACGCGGGATTTGATATAATTTTATCGGAGTTTGCCGCGGATGAATCCGGAAGGGAAAATGTGAAGTGGATTGTAATATGGGCCCAAAAACAGGTTGAATAAAAAGAGAATTGGTGTAAATTGGAATTTATAAAGACAAATTTTTTATGGAAAATTATCTGACGCCCGAAGGATTGGAAAAATTGAAAAACGAATTGCATGAATTGGAGAACGTGAAACGCAAAGAACTTGCGGAAAAATTGAATTACGCGATATCTTTCGGAGATTTGCGCGAAAACGCGGCCTATCACCAGGCAAAAGAACAGCAGGCGTTCATGGAAGGCCGCATTGCCGAATTAAAAGTGATTATTGCCAGCGCGCGCGTGGTAGATAAGGGAGCTTGCGACAAGGTGCGGATCGGCACAACCGTGGTTTTGGCGGCGGGTGATTCGCAGGAAGAATATCAGATCGTGGGTCCGGACGAGGCGGACGTTTTTTGCGGAAAGATTTCTTATAAGTCGCCGCTGGGAGAGGCGGTTTATGGAAGGCCGGTGGGGAGCAAGGTGGTCCTGTCAACGCCGGGAAGCCGGATTGAATATGAGATCATTCAGATTAAATAGAAAACAGGGCGGGTAATGTTTTACCGCGTGGTTTTGGGTTAACGCTATGGTGCGTTCCGTAACCGCGGGGATTTTGCCCCTCTTAAATACGCGGGTATTAAGATTTGCCCAATAAGATGATATAATTATTTATATCATTTGGTGTTGGATTTTTTATATCTTAATCCGGTTTTCTTTTCCAAAAAACCTATTTTTTAAAACATGATCGATCAGCGTTTATTTATATATATCGAGCAGGAATTAAAAAGGGGGGTTCCCAACGCGGCGATAAAGAACGCGTTGCGCGAGGCGGGTTGGGCCGAAGAAGCGATCGGACAGGCTTTTATCGCGGTTCAGAGCCGGAATGTTCCGCCGCGCCCGGTGCAGGAGTTGCCGGCGGAGAGATTTTCGCCGGGGGTTTCTAAGTATAGAATAATAAAAAAAGGGGGCAGAAAGCTGCCGCTGGGGATGATCATTGCGATTGTGGGTGTTATTGTGGCGGCGCTGGCCGGTTTAGGGTACGCGTTTTTTGTGGCGCCGGAGCGGCAAGAGGAATCAGGGGTGTTGGATGATACAGCTCCGACCATTTTAAAAAAGGAAAGTATCGATACTGCGATATCCGGAGAGATGCCTGAAGAGACGGCGGAATCGTTAGAAACCGCGGAGGCGGATGGAGATTTGATCGTGCCGCCAACTGACCAGCCGGCCCAGCCTTTGGAAAAACCGGAGCTGTCCGAGACAGATAACGGCGGAATATTGAAGGATGCGGCGGCGGCGCAACCTGAAAATATGCTGCAAAACGACGCAAAGCGCAAGGAAGACTTGGGCAAATTGGCGGCGGCGCAAAAATTGTGGCTTAACGACCACGGGTCTTATTACACTTGCGGGTTGAGCGGCGGCGATTGCGGCGGCAAGGTATATGGTTTTCCAGAGCAGATAGGCGTATATTTGAGCAAAACGGAACAGGATCCGATGTTTGGAGATTATGCGCAAACAAAGGCGGTTTGCGGCAAGGATTATGTTTATTGCGGACTTAATAACGCGTCCTATTCGAAATTTTTTTGTTATTACGCCAAGCTGGAAAGCGGCGGATATTATACAGTGTCGCATATGGGCAGCGCGGTGAGGAGTTTGACGCCCAAGGTGTTTGAAGAATGCGGTATTGCCGAATGAGGGCGATAAAGGCGCTTTTAGTGAAATAAATAATCAATGCGCGCTGTATTAAATTACATCGCGTATTTTTGGGAAAAAATAAGGTATTTTTCGGGTAACGGTAAGGATTTTTCGGATATGAATCAGGAGCCGAATTACAAAGATCGAGAAACGGATGAGGCGGCGGCGGTACGCGTGCAAAGCGGTGATGCCGAGGCGTTTTCAGTTCTTTTGGAACGCTATGAAAAAAAATTAAGCCGTTACGCAAGGAAATTTTTATCCCATCCTGACGATGTGAAGGACATCATTCAAGAGGTTTTTATTAAGGCTTATGTTAATATCCGGAGTTTTGACGCGGCCAGAAGATTTTCGCCATGGATATACCGGATTGCGCACAACGAATTTATTAACGCGCTAAAAAAGAAAAAATCGGAAAGAATATCGTTCATTGATTTTGATTTGTTGTTGCCGCATCCAGCGGCGTCGGAAACCGCGGACGCGGATGTGGATCGCCAGGATTTGAGACGCCTTCTCGACGGGTGCTTGGAAAAAATGCCGGTGAAATACCGCGAGCCATTGGTTTTGTATTATTTTGAAGATATGAATTACCGCGAGATTGCTGATATTATCCATTTGCCGGTATCGACGGTCGGCGTCAGGCTGCAGAGGGGTAAAGCCATGCTTAAGAAGCTAATCGCCGGAAAAAACCAAGACGGTGAGGAAGTATTGTTTAAATAATGCCATGGAAAAAGAAAACGAAAAAGAAATGAAAGTGGAAGGGAAAAACCATTTATTATTGAAAGACCGGGTGATGGCGTCGGTAAAAAGCGGGCAGTTGAAAATGCGGCCGAAATGGCATTTTATTTTGCGCGCTTCGCTGTTGGCGGTGGGAGTGGCACTGGCGGCATTGGCCGGATTGTATTTGGCCAGTCTTTTGGTATTCATTGCTCATGAAACCGGCATATCGGCGGTGCCGGTTTTTGGCTGGCCGGGGATTATGTTATTCTTAACTTCGCTGCCATGGGTGTTGATATTGTTGGTATTGTTTTTGATTATAATCCTGGAGTTGCTGGTGCGCCATTATTCATTTGCTTACCGTTTGCCGCTGATTTATTCGGGACTGGGTATATTGTTGCTTGTTGGCGCGGGCGGTTTGCTGGTGGCATTTACTCCATTTCACCGAATGATGGCAAATTGTCCGCCGTTCGGCGGCCCGCCGCCATGCGTAATGGGAATATACGGTGATCTTGACCCGGGCCGTCATAACAATATCCAGAGAGGAACGATTGCGCGCATATCCGGCTATAATTATATTATTATCAACCGCAATCAGGAAGAGTTGCTGATTGTCGTCAGCTCCGAAACCAAGCTACCCTTGGGGGCGGATTTTGAAGTGGGTGATAAGATCGTGGTGATGGGAGAGCGAGAAGGTTCGCGGGTGGAAGCTTTGGGTATCAGTCCTTTCGGCGGCCGGAGGCCGAATCCGCGCATACGCTAGCATTGGTTGCGGCGCAGTTTTTGCGGCTGGTCGCCTCCCCCGGGGTGCGTATCCCGGGAGGCGAAACCTTTAATTGGGTAATCTAAGTTTAAAGAAAATATAAATTCGATTGCCGTAGTTGCCGGATGGGGGTTTGAAATAAGGTAAGGACGCGGTTGTAGTATTAAACATTGGGAGCAAAAATATCAGAATATACTAATTAATGTCCGAGATTAAAAAATATGATGAAAAAATTATTGCCAGCAGCGAAACGCCATAAAATAATTACTGCAATTATCGCGGTAGCTTTGGGAGCGGGCGGATACTATATGATATTTGGAACTGGCAATAAAGAAGAAGCGCAGACTTCTTATATTTACGGTATTGCAACGATAGCGACTGTTATGCAATCGGTTTCCGGAACGGGCCAGATCGAAGCTTCCAAACAAACCGATGTGAGCGCCGAGGTTGCCGGAGAGTTGGTGCGGGTGGCGGTTGCCGCGGGACAGGAGGTCAAGGCGGGCGACGTAATTGCTGTTATTGACGATAGCGACGGCCGGGATTTGGTGGAAGATGCCGAGATTGCCCTGTATAATGTGCAGGTGTCGTTAAACGATTTACTGGAGCCGATTGATGCGCTTGATTTGGCAAAAGCCGAAAATGCGGTAACCCAAGCGAAAAAAACTTTGGAAAGCGACAAAACTGATTTGGAAAGATCGTACGAACAGGGATTGAGTTCGGTTGCCAGTGCCTTTAACGATTTGCCGACTATGATTGCCGGATTGCAGGAAATTGTGACGACGGCAAGCGATTATGTGGTACAAACCAGTCCCAGCTATCTGGAATATTACTATAATTCGGTAAAAGGCTACGATTTGTCGTCGGCCGGTTTAATAACCAAGGCGGCGTCATCTTATCAGGAGGCAAAGAAAAAATATGATGCCAATTTTGAAAATTACAAGGCGGCCAGCCGTTTTTCCAGCGAGGCTGATATTGAGGCGCTGATTGATGAAACTTACGAAACGACTCGCGCGGTTGCCGACGCTCTGAAAAATGTCGCAAACGTTATTCAGAATTACGAAGATAATTTAAAGGACCGCAATATGAATCCGCAGGGCTTTGCGGATACGCAATTGAGTTCGTTATCGGCTCATATGTCGACTAACAGTTCGAATTTATCCAATCTTTTGTCGGTGAGCCAGGCTATTGATGATGCCAAGGACGCAATTGATACCGATACTCTTTCTTTGGAAGAATACCAGCAGGAATTGGAAGAATTGCAGGAAGGAACCGATGAAGATGATATCCAGTCGGCCAGATACGCGGTGCAGCAGAAAGAGCGAGCTTTGGCCGATGCCAAGAAAACTCTTGAAAAATATACTATAATTGCGCCTTTTGATGGCGTGGTGGCGACGGTCGATGCCGAGGCAGGAGATGATGTTACATCGGGTACACCGATGGCGACTGTGATTACAAAAAATCAAATCGTAACAGTATCCCTTAATGAAGTGGATATTGCCAAGGTAAAAGTGGGCCAGCAGGCGACGCTGACATTTGACGCGATTGATGAACTGACCATGACCGGAACGGTGGCTGAGGTGGCGACGATTGGGACCGTTGATTCGGGGGTGGTTTATTATGACGTGACTATTGCTTTGGATTCAGCCAACAGTCAGGTTAAGCCGGGAATGAGCGCTTCGGTGACGGTTATTACCGATATTGCGCAGGATGTACTGACGGTGCCTTCAGCGGCGGTGAAACGCGCGGAAGATGGTTTGTATTACGTGCTGGTGCCGGCGGCGGTTGCGGAGGGGGCGGCAGATGGCACGGCGGCGCAGGCAATCAAGCAGACGGTAACGGTAGGCCTGGATGATGATACTTCGATTGAGATCGCAAGCGGTTTAAACGAAGGCGATCAAGTGGTGGTGACATCGGTTAAGTCGAGTGCGGCGGCCGCAAAAAGTTCGGGTAGTTCAACTTCCGAAGGCGGAGGGTTCATGATGATGGGCGGCGGCCCGAGATAGCGGCGGCCGCGGCGAAAGGTTATTTATAGAACTTCTATGATTGAATGCAAAAACATCGTTAAGAATTATGCCAGCGGAGAGGTTGTGTCCAAAATACTGAAGGGTGTTTCGCTGGCGATAAAAGACGGGGAGTTTGTGGCGATCATCGGGCCTTCGGGTTCGGGAAAATCAACGTTAATGAACATTTTGGGGATGTTGGATGTGCCAACCAGCGGCAATTACTTGCTTGACGGGAAAAATGTGGCCAAGTATATGGATGACGAATTGGCTGATATTCGGAAGAGCAAGATCGGGTTTGTGTTTCAGTCGTTTAATCTTCTTCCGCGTACCACGGTATTGCGTAATGTGGAGTTGCCGCTGGTTTACGCGGGAGTTGAGCGGGGGGAACGCGCCAAGCGGGCCAAAGAAGCTTTGATCCAGGCGGGTCTGACCGAGCAATATCATCATCATTTTACCAACCAACTTTCCGGCGGCCAGATGCAGCGCGTGGCGATTGCGCGGGCATTGGTGAATAAGCCGGCGATGTTATTGGCGGATGAACCGACGGGAAATCTGGATACCAAGACCGGCGAGATTGTGATGCAAACTTTCCGTAAGCTTAATGAGGAACAGGGGCATACGATAGTTTTAATCACGCACGAGCGCGATATCGCCGAATACGCGAACCGTATTATCACTATTCGAGATGGCGAGATTGTCAGCGATGAGGCCAATGGCCATAAATTTATGTCGGCGCTAACAATGAAGCATCATAACGAGGGTTCCAAGTAATCAATATGAAAATTTCCGATCTGTTAGAACAAACATTTTCGTCGCTGTTGGCCAATAAGGCCCGTTCGGGGCTGACCATTTTGGGTATTGTTATCGGCATCGGTTCGGTGATTACGATGGTTTCAATCGGCCAGGGGTCGTCGTCTTCAATTACTTCGAGTATTGAATCTTTGGGATCCAATCTTTTAATGGTGTCGCCGGGATTTCAACGGGGTGTTGGCCAGCAGGTGCGGAGCAGCCGGGGAAGTTCGAGTACTTTGACGCTGGATGACGCGGAATCGATAGAGGATCTTGAGGGCGTGGCCGCGGTGGCGCCGCAGTATTCGACTCAAGTGCAAGTAACGGCCAAGGGTACCAATACCAACACATCGATATATGGCGTGACTTCGGTTTACACTGAAGTGCGCAACGTGGAAATCGCCAGCGGTACTTTTATAACTGATTCGCAGAACGATTCCAAATCGAAAGTGGCGGTTTTGGGTCCGACAACTGCGGAGGATCTTTTTGGCGAGGGCGTTGATCCGACGGGCCGGACGATCAGAATAAAAGGAATGGATTTTAAAGTGATCGGGACGACTATTTCCAAGGGGAGCAGCGGGATGTCCAATTCCGATGACGTGATTTATATCCCGCTTTCCACAGCACTGCAATATATTGGCGGCAGCAACAAGTTGAGCACCATTAGTATTCAGGGCGAGACTCAGGAAGTTTTGAGTCAGTTGGAGACTGATGTTGAAACGCTATTGATGGAGCGGCATGATATTGGGAGCGAAGACGATATTGATTTTCAGATAATGAACCAGGCGGATATCGTGGAAAGCATGTCGACGATTACCGGTACTTTGACGATATTGCTGGCATCGATTGCCGGAATATCGCTATTGGTTGGCGGTATTGGAATTATGAATATGATGCTGACGACCGTGACCGAGCGTACGCGGGAGATTGGTTTGCGCAAGGCGATCGGAGCCAAGAAGGGCGACATTACCGTGCAATTCCTGGCCGAAGCGGTTACGCTGACTTTTTTGGGAGGGGTTATTGGCGTCGCGATTGGCTGGTTGGCAAGTTTGGCAATCCAGCAGTTTGGCGGCGTTACTACGGTTATATCCTGGGTTTCGATTGTGCTGGCGTTTGGGGTATCGGCGGCCATCGGGATAATCTTCGGATATTATCCGGCATGGCGTGCGGCCAAGCTTAACCCGATTACCGCGTTGCGTTACGAGTAATTCAAATAAGCGCCAATTGCCAAGCGTTAAATCACAATTAAATACGGTTTTTGAAGCTTGGATAAAAATATGAATAAAAAATTGATTACCAGTTTTTTGGCGGCGGTTGTGTTTTTAGCGATTGGACTTTGGATATGGAGGGTTTTTGATTCCGGGCCGAAGCGCAGCGCCAAAAATATGACGGAGATTATGGGCGGCCAGCCGGCCGCGGATAACGGCGGCGATGGCGCGTCGCAAACCAGAGGCAACCGGATAAGGAACGAAAATTTCACTTCAGCATCGGGGGAAGTGGCTAGTATTGCCGAGAAAAGCTTGACTATCAATATGGCTAATGGCGGTTCGGCAATCGTGTTTTATTCGGAGACGACGTCGATAACGAAAAACGTCGAATTAACGGCGGCCGATCTTGCGGCGGGCCAGGCGGTGGTGGTGAGCGGCGGCAAGGATGCGAATGGAACGATTACGGCGGCGACAGTACTGGTGCGGGAGGACGGTATCGCGGAACAGAAAAACGCACTTTCGGACGGTCGGCTGGCGGGGCAAGTGCCTACTGGGCGAAAGATAGAGTCCGATGCGGCGGTAAAGCAGCCGGATAACAACCGAGGATTTGTTAATGGAGATATTGAATCGGTTGATGGTTCGGGATTGACCATTAAACTTCCCGATGGGACTCAGACTGTAGTGTCGCTGGCCGATGATGTAAAAATAACTAAGGTTAAGAAGGTATCCGCGGATGAGATTTTGCAAGGGATGCGGGTGGCGGCAATGGGTACGAAGGGAGCGGATGGAAGCATTGTCGCGCAGATGATTACTATTGGCAATGAGGAGATGCCCGATGGATCGATTTCCAGAGAAGGCATATTTCAGAAAATTCAACCGGACGCGGACGGACGGGCCGATCAAACGCGGCAACCGGCAGTGGCGCAATAACAAAAAAACAAAAAAACCTTTCTATGAAGGTTTTTTGTATCCGGCATCGTCAGGTTTTTTAACGGGTTATAGCGATTGCGATGGCGATTCCCAGAAGGAATCCAAAAAACGCTTCAAAACGGGTATGCCCCAAAAGTTCTCTTAGGCGGCCAAATTCGATTTTTTTGCGCAGATAAATATCTTCCATCAGGCGGTTTAACACTTCGGCATGTTTGCCGGCTTCCTGGCGCACGGTGAAGGCGTCGTAAATGACTACCAAGGCGAAAACTGCGGCGATGGCGAAGTAGGTAGATTCGAAACCGAATTTTAATCCGCAGGAAGCGGCCAAGGCGGTTACCGATGACGCGTGCGAGCTGGGGAAGCCGCCGCTGGCCCAGAAGCGCCGGAATGCCTGGCGATTGACGCCATGCTTTAAGGCCAATAAAAATTTTGTGAATTGAGCGATAAACCAGGCTAGAAATCCGGCGGCCAGGGGTTGATTGTTGATGATCGTGTGAAATACGTCCATGTTAAAAATTTTACATTTGCAATATCTCAATAGGGGGAATTTCTACGTTAAATTGTAGCGGATTTGGGTAATATTTCAATTGCGCGTTTGCAATCAAGAGTTTTTTATCTGATGATATATTTGTTGAAAGAATAACTTTCTCGAATGAAAGAGGGATATTTGGAAAATGGAGTTTATTTTCGCCACAATGGTTTCTCTCCCGGAAGACCTTGTTTGGTTTTTATTCACGGGATATCGGGTTGTTGCGGGGCCTGGAGTCCTTATGAGGCTTATTTCGGCAAGATTTGCAATCTGCTGTTTTTTGATTTACGTGGCCATGGCAGGTCGTTCAAAAAAAAGGAAGGGGATTTCTATTCGCTGGATTTCATTGCCGACGATATTTATGAAATGGCGCTTATGTTCGGTATCAAGCGTATGATATTGGTCGGGCATTCGTTCGGGGCGCTGTTGGCGTTGGATTTTGCGGTCAAGTATCCCGAAATGGTCGGCGGTTTGGTGCTGTTGGCGCCGGATTATCGGATCAACAAAACCATACGGGGGTGTTTGACGCGGTGGTTTTTGGCGGCGGGAGATTTTTTTTCGTCGCCGTTATTTGCGGAAAGATACGGAATTGAGGTTGATTACTCAAGATTTACTTACAATGCAGATTGGGATTTGCGGCGGATATATATGGATGTGAGAAATACATCGATTCATGTTTACCGCCATTGCCTGGTCCGTTCTTTGGTTTTTGATCCGGACAGCGTATTGGCGCGAATCAAGATTCCGGCGCTGATAATTCACGGCAAGAAGGATTCGATATTTCCGGTGAAAGATTCAGTGTTGATGGCCAAAAGAATGGCTAATTCGCGTTTGAAAATACTGGATAACGCCAACCATATTCTGGTTTTGAACAATTGCGGCCAGGTTTCGGAAGAAATCGCAATTTTTTTAAAAAACGTCAGTGTTTGACCGGGACGGTAAGCCGGGCAATGTCTTTTGAGTCCAGGCGTCGCCATTTTGCCGGATGCAAGGTGCCTAGGGTAAGGGAACCAATCCTTATCCTTTTTAGCTGGGCAACCGCTTTTCCGGTATTTTCGATGATACGGCGAACAACTCGTTTTTTCCCCGAATGCAGAGTTATGCGATAAATTTTGGCGCCCAAAGCTTCGAAACGGTCGGGTTTGACAAATCCGTCTTCGAGGCGCATGCCGCGTTGAATTTGCGAAATTTCGGCCGAATTTAGAGGTACGTTGGTAATAATCTCGTATTCTTTTTGGATTTCGAATTTTGGATGGGTAAGGCGCTGGGTGAGTTCGCCGTCATTGGTAAGAACGATCATCCCCGAGGTGAATTTGTCCAGCCGGCCGACCGGCCAGACCTTGGGATCTTTTGGAACCAGGGCGGTTACCAGCTCCCGGGCATGAGGATCTTCGGTGGTGGAAGTATATCCTACCGGTTTGTTGAGCAGATAATAAACCAGGTCGGCGGCGGTAACCGGTTTACCCAGGTATGCCACTTTATCGACGAGAGGGTTGATGCGGCGGGCCGGATCGTTTAGAACTTTGCCGTTGACAAAAATTAAGCCCTGTTCTATCAGGATTTGGGCCTTGCGGCGGGAGGCGATACCGGCTTCGGAAATGAATTTGGCAATCTTTATCGTAGCCATTTTTTTTGGCAACAAAAAATCGCAGTTTACTGCGTTAAATCGGTTTTAATGGATTGTTGCCGCGGCCGCGGCCAGAGTAGTTCCGGCAAGCGATTGGGCTTTTTTGGCGACCAATTTTTCAATGGCGGCAACGGTGTCGTTAATTTTTCCTCTCTTATTGATAACCACATGATCATAGCGGTCGTGGTATTGCCACCACATTTCACGGTCGCGGGCGAGTTTTATAAGGAATTTCTCTTCGTTGGCTTCGTTATCGCGGCAGAAATATTGCTCGCGCAGTTGGTCCCAGTCTTCCGGGGCGATATAAACGGTAACTGTTTTATCGATGATGGATTCTGCCTGGTCGGGCATATTTTCGCGAATAATGCTTTTGATATGCGCCATGGCGTATTCGTCAACCTGCCAGATAACATTTTTTCCGGTAAGGATGGCCGAAATAGCTTCTTTGCTGGTTCCTTTATATTCGCCGGGACGGACTTCGATATATTCCAGGTATTTACCGGCAGATATTCGTTTTTTGAAATTTTCGTCAGTGTAGAAGTTGTGGTTAATTCCGTCAACTTCGCCCGCGCGCGGGGCGCGATTGGTATCGGTAACGATCTTGTGAAAATCGGAGTTGCGTTTGGCAAAGAGTTCTTTGGTTGTGTCTTTTCCCACACCGCTAGGGCCGGTGATGACAAGCAGAATACCCTGGCTTTTGGCGCAGTTCTTTTGGAAAAACTGTTGAAACAGCTTGGTAAGCATATTTTTGCGGTTTGCGAACGCAACCAAGGATATTTAGAGGCGAATTACCGTTTTTGCGGTAAAAAAAATAATTTCCCTCATTTCCAAGGGAGGATTCCTCGTAATATCCAGTTAATATTTACTATATACTATAAATCCATTTTTTTTGCAAAAAAACAAGTATCCGATATGGATGTGGAAAACCGACCTATTCGGAGGGGGTATTTGGGAGTTATAATATCTTAATAGGATTAAGGGGGCCGATAAACTACTTTGGAGCAAATGCGCCGGCGATCTTGATTGAGTCGCTTTCCAATAATGCTTTGGGTGCTCTATTAAACGGGAAGGAGCATACTGAAATAATTAACAACCATAAAAAAATGAAAAAAAAGTTGCTTTGGGGGTTGCTGGTGCCAGCTTTTTTATTTGCCGGTATCGGAGGCGTGCTGGCGGATGGGATGATTATTCATCCGGATCCATATTCGGGCGGATGGGATTATTCCGATGAGGCTGATCAACAAGCGTTTATCAACTATCAAAACGGGTTGGAAAAGATGATTGTGGGAGTAAAAATCGACAATTTGAATGATGACGCGGTTTGGCTTTTCCCGGTGCCGGCGGATCCTTCCAAGGTGGTTATTGATGTGATTGACGATCTTCCTTTGATGACGGGCAAGGAGATTAATTCCGCGGCGGAGGCCAGTTTGGTTCAAGCCAAAGACGTTTTGTTCGGTTCGCAGATATACCCGCTATTTTTTATGTTGAACGGCCATGATCGGGGATATATGCCCGGCGGGATGGATGAAATGGGTATGGTAAGCAATTTGGCTTCCGATATGCGGCCGTTAGAGGCCAATGTGACCGTGTACGAACACTTGGACAAGGAAGGTTTGTCGTCGGAGTTAATTACCGCTAAAACAGGGGACGGCATTTACGATTATTTCGAGAAAAAAGGACTCAAGATCGAAAAGAATATGATCCCGGCATTGGATGCGTACATCGGTAAAGACTATTCGTTCGTGGTAACCTGGATCGATAACGGCGCCAAGGAGAATATAAATTCGCGGACCAGGCCCAGCAGAGCCTATATCGAAGAGAATCTGGACGCGTATATTGGGATTCCCGGCGTGCAGAGCAAATTGTATGAAATGAAGACTGATTATCCCCAACTGGATGTAGCCGAGGACGCGTTAACCGGCGATATTACGGTGAATGCCGACCAGGTGATACCTTATTTGGGGTCGGATGAGGGTGCGGCGGCCCTTGATAAACTGGTTGCGGAGATAGAAACCGACTCGTCGCTGGAAGGAACTGCCATATCTTCAGGGGAAGCCGGGCTTATTGATGACTGGTCGCAAGAGACATCGGCCGCTCAGGCTTTGCCTTCGACAATGCCTTCGGTTCCGGGCGGTTATTACCCGGATTATTACCCGCAGAGGAACAATGTCAAAGGAATATCGGTTTATTTCCCGACTGACAATATTTATTTTCCGTTACTGCCGACCAGCGTGTATGAGAGTAAGACCGTACCGATAACGATCAAGGTGGCCGGGTTGGTTGATCCGCGGGTGTATGACGGGATTAATAATTTCACAAAGACCAGTTATTACAGTAGTGATTATTATGAGTATTCTGATTTAAGCGCCGAGGGGAAAGAAAGCGACTTTTTTGAGGGTGCTGACTTGAACTACACCAAAATTGAGATAAACGCGCCATCAAAATATTTAACGGAAGATCTTTGGATTCGCGACAAGGCGCCTCTTAAGGCGGTGTGGGCGTGGGCGATTGCGGAAGGAAAGTGGGTCGTAACGGGGATTCTGCTGATTTTATGTTCGCTGGGGGCGGCGCTGATTGCCGGATCGATCTTATTTAAGGGGTTGCGTAAAAAGCCGGGCAAGCTGGTGTTGTTGGGTTTGGCGAACTGCTTGACGCTGGCGGGGCTGGCGGTTGCGGCGATGCACGCTGATAACGGGGAGGCGGCAAAAAAAGAAGACAGTGCGCTTATTGAAAAGATCAGAGCCAAGGGTTACGGGAAAAAGCGCCGGAATGCCAAGATACTGTTTTTTGCGGCGATCCTGATGTTTTTATCGATGACAGCGGGCTTGTCGGGTATCTCTTATCTTTTTAATTTCGGATATTATAGTTATTATATTCCTTACCAGTTATCGGCAGTGTTGGGTTTGGCGTTCGCATATTTGCCGTTGGTGCTGGCATTCTTCGGGTGGCGCGCCGCCCAAGTGGATCCGGCGGACAAGGCAATGTTTGATGAATTAAAGGCAAAAGGATATTCGTCTTGGAGTTTGGTTCCCAGGTCAAAGAATAATCTATTGTTTGTCGCACTGTTTTCGGCGGTTTTCCTGCTATTGTCCGCCGCGGCGGTGTGGTTGCTCGGAAAAACGATATAGAAATTTTTTATGGTACCTGAAAGGCGGGCGTTAAGCCCGCCTTTTATCGACTCGCGAATAATTAGCGCCGCGATAGGAATACTTTATGGTTTTGCTCTGGCAGTTTATTAACGTTTTATTTTATGTTAGTATTTTGGCAATATGGTTACCGGCAAAGAAAAAATATTTGAGTATCTGGCGGAGAAAATCGGGGCGGTGAAACCCGGACATCCGGCGCGCATTGCGATTGATGGCGTTGACGCGGCGGGAAAGACCACGCTGGCTAATGATTTAGCCCGGTTTTTGGAGGCGCGCGGTATTAATGTTATTCGGGCATCCATTGACGGTTTTCATAATTCGCGGGCGATTCGTTACCGGCAGGGAAGGATGTCGGCGCAAGGGTATTATTACGATTCGTTTGATAACCGGGCGTTAGTCGATAATTTGCTGGCGCCTTTGGGTCCGGGCGGCGACCGGCATTATAAAACCGCGGTTTTTGATTACCGGATTGACAGCGCGGTTCCCGGCGTTTCCGGGGTTGCGGCCGAGGAATCGGTATTGATAATGGAGGGGGTTTTTCTTTTAAGACCGGAATTAAAAGAATTTTGGGATTTAAAAATATTTATTGCTGCGGATTTTTCGAATACGGTACCGCGCGCGATTACGCGCGATGCCGAGTATCTGGGCGGCGGGCAGGGAGTGGAAGATGTGTATGCGAAGCGCTACATTCCCGGCCAGAAAATTTACTTCAAAGAGGCAAAGCCGCAGAATGGCGCCGATGTCGTGATTGATAATAACGACTATTCCAATCCTAGAATTGTAAGAGGATAGTTCTGAGACCATGGAAAATACCGAAAAAAATGAAAATATCGCGATTGCCGGCGGCGATAAACCGGCGGCGTCTAAATTAAAAAAGGCGGCGGCCGTAACGGTGTTGATTGTTATTGGGGCGATTTTTTTGCTGGTGGCGGCTGATGTTTATGTTGCCTGGTCGGGTAAGCGGGGTATATACACGAATACCGGCGATTTGCCGGAATCGCAAGCAGTTTTGGTGCTGGGTGCGTCGGTTTTTAGCAGCGGCCAGATGGGAGATGTTTTTCGCGATCGGGCATCGGTGGCTTTGGATGTTTACAATACCGGCAAGGCGGATAAAATTCTGGTGAGCGGTTACAGTACTGATAATTACGATGAGGTGGATGCCGCCAAAAAATTTTTTTTGGAAAACGGAATTCCGGCAGAGGATGTTTTCCTTGATTACGTTGGATTTGACACTTACGACAGCGTTTATCACGCGCGTTATGTTTTTAAGGTTAAATCGCTGATCATCGCGACGCAAAGTTTTCATTTGCCGCGGGCGCTTTATCTGGCGCGGGGGTTGGGATTGGAAGCCAGCGGCATACCTTCGGATTTGCGGACTTATTCGGCGATTGGAACGAGGAATTTTTTTCGCGAGAATGCCGCGCGGGTGAAGGCGTTTTGGGAGTTGGCGGTTCGCGAAGAGCCGGAAGTGATGTCGAAACCGATGCCGATAACGGGCGACGGGACGGTTTCGTGGGATTAGGGTGTGTTTTTACCTGTGGATAGAAGTACTGGAGTTGTTTTTGGTGTTAGGCTAAAATAACATAATAGAAATGTTTTTGTTATTTAACGGGTTTGGCGCCAAATTCGCTTTGGAACGAATTTGGCACCGAACTCTTACCAAAATAAAATGGCCAAACACAATTTTCGTACCAGTATGAAACAGTGCCGGGCCGAGAGAAAATTGACACAGGAGGACCTGGCATTGATAGTGGGATCGCGGCGCGAAACGATTGTTTTCCTGGAGCAGGGCAAGTACGTGCCATCGCTGAAGCTTGCCTGCGATATCGCCCGGGTTTTCGATAAGAAAGTGGAGGAAATTTTTTTCTTTGATTAGTTTTAAAGAAATTGCTTTTGTGCGGTGGTTGCCGGTTTCCCGCCGGCATTTTTTAAATGAAATTACCAACCGAAAAATATAATCTGGAGATAGCGGTTTTTATCTGCGGAGCGGTAGTGATGATTTTAGAACTTGCGGGGACGCGCTTCATGGCGCCTTATTTTGGCACCTCGCTTTATGTTTGGTCCAGTATCATTGGGGTGATACTGGGGAGTTTAAGTTTGGGCTACTGGCTGGGAGGGAGGATTTCGACGCTGAATCCCCGCCGGGGGATACTGGCGTTTACGATACTATGCGCGGCTTTGGCGGTTTTGGCGATGGCCGGGAGCAAAGGCGCGATTCTTGACGCGGGTGATTGGATCGCGAACGCGACCGATGTCCGCTGGGGGGCGTTATTTTCGGCGCTGGCGCTTTTTGCGGTGCCCAATATGATACTTGGGATCATTTCACCTTACGCGGCGCGCCTAAAGATCGATGAAATTCAGAAAAGCGGCCGGGAGGTAGGAAATCTTTACGCAATTTCGACCATCGGCAGTATTTTTGGAACTTTTATTTCCGGATTTTGGATGATCGGTATTCTTCCGGCGGAACAGATAAATGTCTTGATGGCGGCAACGCTGGCGGGGGCGTCAATGGCGGTTGATTTTAAGGAATTCCGGTTGTGGCAGGCGGCAACGCTGGCGGCGGCCGTTCTATGGTTGTTTTTTTTGGGGTCGCGTACAGCGGCTCCGCCGGTAATGACATTCGATACCGCCTATACCCGTTATGAGGTGAAAGATATCAAGGTGAACAGTTTGCTAACAACGCGGGTTCTGGGTATCGACCGGTTTAGCGGCCAATCGCTGATGAATATATACGGCGGGCATCCTAGCGACGAGTTGGTTACTCCTTATTGCAAATATTTTTTATTGGGAGATCATTTTAATCCGGGTATTAAAAAAACGCTAATGATTGGCGGCGGCGCGTATTCTTTTCCAAAAGGTTTTTTAAAATCGTATCCGGAGGCGACTATCGATGTGGTTGAGATCGATCCCGGGTTAACCGAAATTTCAAAAAAATATTTTAACTTGAAGGATGACGCGCGGTTGACGATAATAAACGCGGATGGCAGGGTTTTTTTGAATCAAAACAAAACAAAGTACGATTGCGTTTATATTGACGCTTTCGATTCGATTTCGCCGCCGTTTCATTTGGCGACGGTTGAAGCGGCGCGAAAAATCGATATGGCGCTGGATAGCGACGGGGCGGTATTGGTGAATGTCGGGTCTTCGAGCGAGGGCGCCAAAAGCAAGATGTTGCGTTCAATGTATGCTACCTATAAGCAAGTGTTTAGACAGGTTTATGTTTTTAAGACCAACGCCGAAACTGATGCCGATGAAGTTTCCAATTACGTGCTGGTTGCGTTAAAATCGACGCAGGAGCCGCAATGGACTAATTTGGATCCGTTTTTAGACGGTTATCTTAAAACTCGCATCGATATGGCGGGGGCGGTTCGGGCGCCGGTGCTGACCGATGATCTGGCGCCGGTCGAAAAATACGTTCTGGATTTAGTGCGACGTTAACCAAGAACAATTAATATGCCGGAACTGCCGGAGGTGGAGACAATAAGAAAATGATACAATAGATTGACAAGAAAAAGCTTTTAAAAAAAGAAAAGCATAAAATGGGTTGCGTTTTTCCTTGCGTTCAGCGGATTTATTTTAATCAATTAAATATGCCGGAACTGCCGGAGGTGGAGACAATAAGAGAAGATCAGGGCTGAGGGACGGGAATTCTTAAAATCAGCCGATAAAAACAACCGCAAAGACAAATTAATTTTTTATTTATGGTTTTGCGGAGTCAATTTTAATTTATTAAATATGCCGGAACTACCGGAAGTGGAGACAATTAAAAGACAGCTGGAGGCGGCGGTGACGGGTAAAACTATCGATTGCGTTGAGGTGCTTGAGTCAAAAATGTTTGAAGGCAATGCCGAGGCGCCGGCCGGAAAAAAAATCATTGGCGCGGGGAGGACAGCCAAGGTGCTTCGGATACTGCTGGATGACGGCAGCGCGTTATTGATTCATTTTAAGCTTAACGGCCAGCTTTTTTTGGAAAAGGCCGGTGAAAATTTCGGCCGGCGGTTTACGCGGGTAATTTTATATTTTAGCGACGGAACGCGGCTGCTGTTCAACGATTCGCGAAAATTCGCGTGGATGCGACTGGTAAAGAATTACAAGGAAGAAAGTAACGGCGCTATAGAGCCGTTTACGGATAGCTTTACTTTGGATAATTTTTCGGCGGTGCTGGAAAAAACGCGCAGACCGATAAAGATATTGCTGATGGATCAAGCCAAGATCGCGGGTATTGGGAATATCTACGCCAACGAATCGCTTTTTGCGGCGCGGATCGATCCGTTCCGGGCGGCAAATTCTTTAAACCAAAAAGAAGCCGGTGCGCTTTACGAGGCGATACAAAAAATTTTAAAGAAGGCCATCGAATGCAAGGGATCTTCGGGCAAGGATGAGTGGTACCGCCAGCTGGATGGCGGCACGGGGTGTTATCAGAAGCATTTTCTTGTTTATCAGCGCGACGGCCAGAAATGTTTTGGCTGTTCCGGCGAGGTGGCGCGCAAAAAACAATCCGGCCGGAGCACATTTTACTGCCCTAAATGCCAAAAATAATATGAAATTTGCAAAAATTATCGAATTTTTAGTTGGTTTTTTGGGGCCGGCAGTTTTAGTTTTTTATTGGTCTTTAAAATCGGATAAGAATATTACTAATGGACGCTAACCGTTATAAGACTATTTTTCCGGAACCTGTTGCTATTGACAAAATATTTTTTTTAGTATATTCAAATTAGATTACAAGACCCGTATTTTTGGTGCGTAATTTAGGAATTAACCGATTTGAAGAATTCCCATTACCAGTGCGTATCTATGGTGGGGTGTGAATAGAATACCTTAATATGTACGGAATGCCCGCAAAAAGGTTCGATTACGATTTTTACCGCGACAAGAAGCTTTTAAAAAAGCTTGATTTTTGCGTTGGTTTTTTGGGGGCGGGGATATTGTGGGCGATATTTTTTGATCCGGTGTGGTATACGCCTTTGGCGGTGATTGTTATATTATCGCTGATCGGCATTTCGATAAATTTCGAGAGACGTTATGTGATTTACGGGGCGTTGTCGCTGGTGTTTTTTCCGTTTGTGATTTGGGCGACATTGTTTTCCGCGTGGTTGGGGCGCAACGAGATAAACAGCTAAGCAAGGCGCGCGTTAAAAATAACAAATTTAAATATCTTTTGGTGTTTCTGGGAAAAATAAAATCCCGCGGCGCTCCGCGGGATTTTAAGTACAATTTTAGAATTTGCAGGTACCGTTGTTGAATGTGCCGGTGTTCTGCTCGCACCATTCTTTAGCCAAGCCCTTACATTCGGAGGCGTCGGCATTCCATTCGCCGCTGTTGTCGGTGCATTCGGCTTCGACTTGGGCGGTGGCGCGTTTTCCGGTGATTTCCTTGAGCATGATGCCGTCAAGAATAAAGGTTTTGGTTACGGGCTGGGTAGGAGAAGGCTCGACCGCGTCGCCATCAGTTTTCCAATCAAGATAATTGACACGGAAAGCTTGATTAACGATGGCCGAATCTTGGATCGCGATGCGATCTCCCAGGGGTACGGCGACTGTGCCTGCGATGATGCCGGCGTTTTCGTCGGCCAGGGCGATCGCGGCGTAGTAATAAATTCCCACGTCGCCGTCGGTTTTTTGCGTGATAATGACAGCATAGTCCTTTTGCCCGTCGGAATTGAAGTCGCCTTTGGCCGCTTCACCGACGATCTCGGTGGTCATTTTTTGATTGCCATAAGGGGAGGTAGAATCTTCTTTACCGTCTTTGAGCGTTACCACCTGGCCTTCAACGATATACTGGCAGTTGAGAGGGCTTAACTTGCTTTCGGGTTCATTGTCTTTATTGCCGCCGCCGTTATTGGACGCGATGTATTGCCAGGCAATGCCGGCAACGATAACCAGGCCGATGCCGGATATGATTGCCGCTGACATTTTTTTATTTTTGGCGATATTTGAGATGCCGGTTTTTATTTTTACGGTTGCGCTCTCCAGTTTGGCAGTAAAATTATTCATATTTGTTAAGTGTTGGTTTTGTTTAAATTCAAAGATAGCATAGCAGAAAACCCTTTGTTTGGCTACTGGCGGTTTGATAGTATAATAATAAGGATATAACCGTATTATAGGATAAATAAGATCAATGACCCAGGAACAGGCACTAAGAATACTGAAATCAGGCAAAAACGTGTTTATTACCGGGGCGGCGGGAAGCGGTAAAACTTTTTTGTTGAACCGCTATATCGATTGGCTGGCGCAGGGAGGAATCAATGCGGCGGTAACGGCATCGACGGGGATTGCGGCCACGCATTTGAACGGGATTACGATTCACTCGTGGACAGGGATGGGGGTTCATGATGATTTGTCGGAGGCCGAAATTAAAGAAATTACCAAACGGGGTTATTTGCGGCAGAGGTTTTTGAATACCCAGGTGCTGGTGATTGACGAAATATCGATGCTGGCGCATTACCAGCTGGATTTGGCCGACAGGTTATTCCGCGCATTCAAACGGACCGACGCGCCGTTTGGCGGCGTGCAGGTGGTGCTGTGCGGCGATTTTTTCCAGTTGCCGCCGATTAAGCGGCGGCGGGCCCCGGAAGATCCGGGACAAGGCAAAAGAAGGTTAAAAACGCAAACCAGCATGTTTTCCGGCGAAGAGAGCGAAAATTATGGAGAAGCAAAATTTGCCTATGAGTCGCGGGCGTGGCGGGAACTGGACCTGAAAATATGTTATCTGGAGGAACAGCACCGGACGAGCGACGCCGATTTTTTGGCGGCGTTAAATGCCATCCGGGATAATGCCGCCGGAAATCGCGTGCAACAGTATTTGCAAAGCCGGGTTAATGCCGGCATAATATTGCCGGTTGAGCCGACCAAGCTTTATACCCATAATGTTGACGTCGATATTGAAAACGATTTGGAACTGGCTAAACTGCCCGGGAAGGAATTTCATTATAAAATGCAGCTTATCGGGCCGCCAGCGCTTTCCGAGCGATTGCAGAAAAGCTGTTTGGCGCCGGCGACGTTGCGTCTTAAGACCGGGGCGCGGGTAATGTTTGTTAAGAACAATTTCGAGGAGGGCTATGTTAACGGGACACTGGGAGTGATCGAGCATCTGGGAGAAGAGCGTATTATGGTGCGCACGTCGGCAGGGGATTTGATCGACGCCGGGCCGGCCAGCTGGCATATTGCCGAGGATGGGGATATTAAGGCCGAGATCAACCAGTATCCGTTGCGTTTGGCTTGGGCGATCACGGTGCATAAGAGCCAGGGAATGAGCTTGGACGCTGCGCTGGTTGATTTGCGCCAGTCGTTCGAGGCGGGAATGGGTTACGTGGCCTTGTCGCGGGTGCGGTCGTCGGCAGGGTTGTCGCTGGCGGGGTTCAATGATGTGGCGTTGCGGGTTAGTGCGGATGTGCTGGAGTTCGACAAAAAAATAAAGGGAGAATCGGAAGAACATTCAAAGCAAATATTCCTTCCGCGCCGGCTGGCCGCAGGGCCCGTTTTTGCGCAAGGCCGCACGGCGGCAAAGGCGGCAAAAAAACCAAAAGCCAAGAAAGAGAAAAAGCCGAATACGGTTCAGGTAACGCGCGAGTTGCTGGAGAAGGGGATGTCGCTGGAAGAGTTGGTTTTTGCGCGCAATATGAAGGCTTCGACCATCATTGATCATTGCGAAAAAATGAAAGAAACTGGGTTGGCGAAAGATTTTTCCTGCCTGGTAAAAAATTTTGGCATGGGCAAGATGATTCAGTTGAAGGCCGCGTTGCGCAAGTGCCGCAACGCCGAGGGTTGTTATCCGCTGAAACCGGCGATGGAATTGGTGGGCCAGGATTTTGCCAGCTACGATGAGTTGCGCTTGGCAAGGCTTCTTTTGTAATTGTTTTTAACCGCCGGTTAATTGGCGTATGAGAAAATTTTTATATATCGAACAATCATATCCGCTTACGCTACGAGTTGGGAAAAGTAAGTTATTAGCCTCCGCTATGCTACGGGCAGCCGTTCATCCCCGCGGCAAAGCCGGCGGGGTATTCTTGGCAGATAAATAACAATAATTAAAATATGGATGAGGAAAGAGATATTCAGGAAAGCGGGATGCAAATAGGCAGTCCGCTTTTTAACCACAATGGTATTTTTCCGAATGATTACACTTGCGACGGCGAGGGGATGAGTCCGCCGCTGGTGTTTGCGGATGTGCCCGAAGAAGCAAGATCACTGGCGCTGATATTGCGCGATCCGGACGCGCCGGCGGGGACGTATTACCACTGGGTGGTGTGGAACATCGATCCCAAAACCAAAACCATTGATGCCGATTCGGTGCCTGCGGGCGCGACACAGGGAGCAACTACCGATAAACATAATTTTTACATCGGACCTTGCCCGC
Organism: uncultured Candidatus Saccharibacteria bacterium; assembly: GCA_964470995.1. Classification (GTDB taxonomy): domain Bacteria; phylum Patescibacteriota; class Minisyncoccia; order Minisyncoccales; family UBA5738; genus UBA5738. Next base: position 26,569 of record CAYYEP010000002.1, on the reverse strand, counting down.
CCAGCGGGACGCACCGGTATTATTTTGATCTTTACGCCCTAGACGTGAAGCTGAATCTTCCCGAGGCGACGACCGGGCCGCAGTTGAAAGCGGCGATGGAGGGCCATATTCTGGAGCGGGCCGAATTGATGGCCCGCTACCGTTAAAATTTAGAGCAAGAGATGAGCGTTTAATATATTGGATACGGATATGTATATCAACCCCGTTTTCCTTACGGAAAACGGGGTTTACGGCATCTGTTGAAATTGGGATAGCTGGAATTCCTTTGTTTTGGTTAAGTATATACTAAGTATATACTTAGTATATACTTGTTAAAGGTTTATAAAAATTAATCTTTTATTAATGATTGTTAGGTTAATGTGCGTTTTGGATATGCGCGCGCAGCTTGTTTTTTCGGAACAATGATTGATTAAAGAAGGAAGATTGGTTGTGACATTTTATTGTTTGTTGGACCTGTTGATTGTGAACCGAGGAATACAAATCGACAAAGAAATTTTTCCTCATGGTTTGCTGGGTAAAGGTTTATAAAAGATTGATTATTAAGCACAAAGAAACAATGTATATTTCAAAAATAAAACTTCATAACTTTAAGGGATTTATGGGTGATCATGAAATTAAGTTTGATAAGGGAATAAATTTTTTTGTTGGCGATAATAACTGTGGCAAGTCGTCTGTTTTTGAGGCAATAGATTTTATACGAACGAAAAAAGACAGAAATGAAGTCATAACGAAAACTGAGTTAGAAGGTAATGATTTTGTTTCAGTCGAAATTGAATTTAACGGTGATGATATTGAAACGCTCGTTGGAACAGAGGCACTTAAAAAATACCAATCATGCTTAATAGATACAAATGGACAAAAAAGTTTACGAATTATGCGCTCCAGTGAAGAAACAAAAATTAAGCAAAATAATAAGGATAAAAATTTAACCGTTGCTCATGTCCGCGTTTTTAATCCGTCAACAAAGCAATTTGAAAATCCGACAGGTATTGACAATACAATTACTGCGCTTTTTGACGCCCAATTTGTTTGGGCCGATACAAACTCTGGCGAGATTTCTGATTTTTCAAAAACAAAAATTAGTGGGAAAATTATCAACGCGATAACAAAAAATTTCATAACTTCGGATACTTGGGAAAAATTTAGACAATCTCATAAAGAAACTTTTGGAGAAGGTGAAAACAGCTTAGCTAAGACTCTAGAACCAATTGAAGAAAAAATACAACAGATTTTGTCTGAACAATATGGGGATACCGAGGTAAGATTTAGTTTTTCGTTGCCAGAACTTGATAGTTTTTTTAAAAGTGGGAATATTGCTTTGTCGGAAGGCGGTATTGAGACAAAAAGTTCAGAGAAGGGTACAGGAATGCAAAGGGCTTTGGCATTGGCGCTAATTCAAGTTTATGCCGACATATCGGCAAACGATGGAAATGGCGTTTCAAAACCGATATTATTTTTTATTGACGAGCCGGAAACATTTTTACATCCACAAGCACAAAACAAACTTCTTGACGCCCTTGAGAAAATTTCTCAAAAGTCGCAGATTTTTATCATCACGCATTCGCCTTATTTGTTGAAAAAATATAAAAAGGAAACACACTCAATGAATGTTTTTTCAAAAGAAAATGGATTAAATGAGGCTAAGATAGGGGAAGAGTTCGATTTATTTGGCGCTTCGAGCCCGACATGGGGTGAGATAAACTATCACGCTTTTGGTGTCTTGTCGGTTGAGTTTCATAATGAACTTTATGGTTTTGTCCAGGCAAGAGCAATTCTTGAAGATGAAAAAAATTATTACGAAGAAGAATTCGAAAAATATCTTATTGCTAAAGGAATTATACAGGATCAACAATACATTCGTCTCAAAAAAGATATGTCAACCGAAACCCAAACAAGAACTTTGCCGACAAAAATTAGAAATATTATTCACCATCCCGAAAACACAAATAATGATTCAGTAAATGAAGTAGATTTAAAAAAATCTATTAAAAAACTTATTTCGTTATTAAGATAAAAACTATATGAATGAAATAATATGCCCGAATTGTAAAAAAGCTTTTAAGGTTGATGAGGCGGGATTCGCGGATATAATTAAACAGGTTCGCGACCATCAGTTTGAAAAAGAATTGCGCGCGCGGTTGGAAATCGCGGAGAAAGAAAAAGAGAGCGCCGTTAAACTGGCGGAAGCCAATGCAAAAAATTCAATACAGGCGGATATTGCCAAAAAAGACCGAGAAATCGCCGAACTAAAAGCCGATAAAGAGCGCGAGCTTGTCATTCTTTCGGCCAAGAAGGATTCCGAAATAGCCGAGATGAAATCAAAAATCAATATTGCCGCAACCGAGAAAAAGCTGGCCGTTACCGAAGCGATTGACACTGTCGAGAAAGAGCGCGATAAACTTATCGGCGAACTGAAAAACAAAGAAACGGAAAAACAGCTGCTTGAAAAATCTTTAAGCGAAAAATATTCTGCTCAGATCAAAGCCAAGGATGACATTATCAAAATGAAAGATGAGGAGATCGCTCTTCGCAAAGACATGAAAGTGAAGCTTTCCACGAAAATGATCGGGGAAACGCTTGAACAGCATTGCGAAGCTGAGTTCAACAAGTGCCGTGCCATGGGATTTCAGAACGCATACTTTGAAAAGGACAATGACGCAAAAAACGGCAGCAAGGGCGATTATGTTTTCCGCGAAAACGATGGATTGGGCAACGAAATCGTTTCAATTATGTTTGAAATGAAAAACGAGGGCGATGAAACTGCCACAAAGCACAAAAATGATGATTTTTTGCGAGAGCTTGATAAAGATCGCACAGAGAAAAAATGCGAGTATGCCGTTTTGGTTACGCTTTTGGAGGCTGAAAATGATTTATACAATAATGGCATTATTGATGTTTCGTATAAATATCCCAAAATGTATGTAGTTCGTCCGCAATTTTTTATTCCGATTATAACATTGCTTCGCAATGCCGCCATGAACGCCCTCAAATATAAAGCGGAGCTTGCCTTGGTTAAGAATCAAAATATTGATATTACCAATTTTGAGGAGAATATAAATAAATTTAAGGAAGGATTCGCGAGAAATTATGAGTTAGCCAGCAATAAATTTAGAACCGCTATTGAGGAAATAGATAAAACCATAGACCATCTCCAGAAAACAAAAGAATCTCTTTTGTCATCCGAGAACAATCTGCGTCTTGCCAATAATAAGGCGGAAGATTTGACAATTAAAAAATTAACGCGCGGGAATCCTACAATGACAGCTAAATTTGCAGAGATTGCCGATGCTGATAATCAAAATTAAAGGAACGTTAGAAGCGAATCACGGGATTCAATATGGGTGGTATTACGAATAATATCATAAGAATGTTTATGTTCTTAGGAAAGTGTTCGCGAACGGAATATGGGGCTTGGTTTAAGTTGCGAGTTTGGTGAGGTGAGGCCATGACAATTCGATAATCGCGGGAAACTAGATAATATTTTAGGAATTGGGGGTATAATGAGACAAGGGGTTGAAGTTACGGCGTTTGTAAATAAACTATCCCAGTAAAGTTGGCGGGGTATTTTGGCAGATAAATAAATCATTATGAAAAATAAAAAGATTGTGATCGCGGTGATTGCGTTTTTTGTGTTCGCGGTTGTCGGGATGGGGGCTTATTTATTGGGCCGGTATCAGAATTCCAAAAGCGATACCGGGCTAGTTTTTGACGGCGATCGCAAAATGCTTGGCGATGAAGGGCGGGGCGGGGTGCCGGAAGAAAACACGGTTAAGGATATGAGCGGGGGAGAGAATCCTTATGTGGGCGATGATTTTACGTTCGTTCCGCCGCAGGGATGGATACAAACGGCAATTCCTTCGACTTTGGTTTCGTATCAAAAGCAAGACGAGGCGCATGAATCCGGGAGCGCGGCCGACAAGATTAATTTTAAAAGTTATTTCGCGGTTTCTTTCGATAATACCAGCGGGCAAACGATTGATCAGATAATGGATTTGATCAAGACGCAAACCGAATCGGTTGCGCCTTCGATTGTTTTTGGGCAAGTTATGGAAAGAATGATTAACGGGATGCCGGCCAGGACGGTTGAGGCGGATTTGGTGATGCAGGGTGTCGATTTCAAAGTATTGATGGCGGTGATTATGGGCGATGGCAAGTATTATACCGTCAGTTTCAATACCACTGCGGCCAAATGGGGCGGCTATACAGAAGATTTTTACGGGGTTTTGGACAGCTTTAAGCTGAAAAATGTTCTTGAGTGAGAATGATCCGAGTATCGGAGGTAACAGGCGGATTTATTTTTTGTTAGCGAACCATTGGCAATCGCTTACTTAAGAAAGTGCGTTTTTTGTATTTTGGGGCCGTTCCCCGGCGTAGCTTTAGCGAAGCGGGGGTGCGGCCCCGTTAACAATAGTAGAATTTAAATTCCGGATGCTATTTGCAGGGGTTTAGCCGCGCGCGAGTATGCGGAAGTTGGATCCCAAAAATACAATACTTCAATTTGCCGGTGTTTGATTTTTCAACTTTAGGGAAGACGTTGCTAAAATTTCCGTAGGTGTTGCCTATGGAATTTTTTTGCTTTGGGTTATGCGGGCGGTTGTGGATAAGTTTTATGGTTGTAAAATAATCCGCGGCGGGCGATAATCAATTAATATTGAGTTAATGAAGCGAATCAAGAGGAGGCCAAGTCGATGAATGACGGGATTGAAGAAGTGTTGGATTTTTTGGACAGAAATAGGGCAAATCTGGCCAGGATTGCAGTTGCGATGCGTTGGAGGCCGGATTTGACTGCGGGCGAAGCGGCTCGGGTCTGTTATTTACCAATTGAGGCGGTTTTGGGCCTGCGTGAAGAATACACCAGGCTGGGACTGGTCGGTTGTTCTTTTTAAGCCGAAGAAATGGCCGTGAATTTGCGGCTTTTGCGCGGATCATCGTATCCGCTTTTTGTTTTGCCAGAAATAAAAAAATTCTTTAAAATAACAGCGGGGCAAGGAGGTTCTTTTGTTTTTATAATGTGAAAATCGGGATATTGCTTAATTTTGGCAAGGGTCGATTTTGCGGCCGCTAACCGGAGTAAAAAATAGGATATAATGCAAGTTTATCGAGGAACGACTTCAAAATGAAAAAAAGTTATGGCTAAATATAATCTGTATCGGATAATTCCGGAAAAACGATTTGAACTGATCGAGAAATTGCGCGCGAGCGGGCTGATTATGGCCAAGAAGATAGAAAGCGGCGATTGTACGCTGGAATTTATGTTTTCCAGCGAGCCTGACGGAAGCGATATCTGGTGGACAAAAACCTACCGGGATTTTTTGGACGGGATCGAGATGCCCAAGAACATCACTTATTGCGCGGCTTTTTTTGTTTATAGCGACTCGTTTTGCTATGCCGTGGCGCTGGGTAAAACCTATATGGCGATAAAGAACTATTGCGACCCGGATTTTGGCATCAATATGGCCGAGCGCATCGCCAGTGATCGGGTGAAAGTCAAAAATTCAAAATTCTACAAATCGCGCTGCAACCGGGTGGCATCGACGTATCAGGCGGGAAACCGGATTGAGTTTGACAGCGGCGAATCGCTGGATATGATCCGCGCCGGCACGATTGATCCGGCGCTTTGGGGCGCGGAGGCCAATTTTGGAACGGCAGTGCAGTTTTCATTGGATATAGCTCCCGACCAGCTGGTGCCGTTTGTCAAAAGGATCGAGGATGTTTTGGGACAGCCGTCGCGGATGGATTTGCCCAAGGTGGCGCTGATACGGGATGTGTTGCGCAATAAGGATTTGGACGCCCAACTGGTGCGAATACTTACCGGCCCAGGTCACGAGCGGATTACGCTGACTGCCAGCGACGGCTGCCAGTACGCGTTTTATCTGCAGGGGGCTTACGGCAATTTATCCGATCGGGGGGAATTGGATAAAAAAGCCTTTCAGAATTTTTTGAATCTGCAAAATGTGAATCCCGTGGAGCAGTTAAACGAGATTAAAGTGCGGGTTTATGATCCGGAAGGGCGCGAACGGTCTAAAAATTTCAAGGCGGTGATTGATTTTTTTGATGAGGAAAACCGGACTTGTTTGATCGATGGCAAGTGGTATCGTTACAATCATTCCTTTCTTAATTTTTTGCGGCGCGAGGCGGATATGATTGCGATTGAGAAGGACAGCAGCAAGCCGGAGGCCGATGCCGAGGCGTTTGTGGCGGTGCGGGCAGGCGATGGCTATATGGATTGCCGCAAGGCGATTCCCGGGATTGACCAGAAATTCAAGGTCAATAAACTGGACTTGTTCCGCGACGGGACATTATATTTCGTGAAACATGGCGCGCCCGAATCAGTAAACTACGCGGTGGATCAGGCGATTAACGCGGTTAAATATCTGCAGGCCGGGCGGGGCCAGATATATCTGGACGGCCAGGCTTTTGACGTGGAGCGGATTGGGTTGTGGCTGGTGCCGCCCGCGGGCGTAAAAATTGGAAAAATTTCGCAGGTTGATTCGCTGAATTTTTTGATGAAAATCGCCGATTGGCGGCGGGCGGTGTTGAACGCGGGCTTTAGGCCGCGGGTGCGGATAAGTTCGTAATAATTATCGACTGCCGTCAGATGGTTTGTACCCCGGGAGGCGAAATACTTATGGGAAAATACATATTTGATAAATTGCGCTTGATTTAATTGTGTTGGTAGTTAATAATCATTATCAATGATGGAAGCGATCAAAAAGGCATATATCAGGGAGGGGGAATATTTTAAAACCAAGATAATGCGGCCGGCGGCGTTTTGTATGGCGGCGTTTTTGGCGGTGGCGGTGCTTTATTATGCGGCGTCGGTACAGGATATTGCGGCGGCAAAGAAAGTTTTTGATGAGATCGGCCGGGTGTTCGAAGAAAAAGGTTTTTTGGGAGAAATGACGAATCTGGAGCTTTTCTGGGCGATTCTCAATAATAACGCGCTGGCGGGATTTTTGATTCTGATAACCGGAGCGATACCGTTTATTTTTTCGCCGTTCTGGGGGGTGGTTTCAAACGCGGCATTGGCCGGAATAGTGGTGGCAGTGATGCAGGATGCCGGTTCGGGCGTATCCGATATCTTTATTTCATTGATGCCGCACGGCATAGTGGAATTGCCCGCATTCTTTTTTACGGCCGGACTGGGGTTGCGCGTTTGCTGGGTGGCAACTAAAAAGGTTATCGGTCGGGGCAAGGGGTTGAGTTTCAAAGGCGAGTTTTGGCGGGCTTGGGAATCCTTTATTGCGGTAGCCCTGCCTTTGTTTGTGCTGGCGGCGCTTATCGAGGCGTTTGTGACGGTTAATTTTGTTAAATAATTTTTTTAAAAATATGGATTTTACCGAATACCAAAAATCGGCCCGGCGAACCGCGATTTACAGCGGCGCGGGAAAGAATTTCGCGTATCCGGCATTGGGGTTGTGCGGCGAGGCCGGAGAGGTGGCCGAAAAGATAAAACGGGTGGTGCGGGATGGCAGGATGGAGATTACCGAGGAGGAGATCAAAGAAATTTCCAAAGAACTGGGCGATGTGCTTTGGTATATTGCCAATCTGGCGACGGAGATTGGTTTGGATTTGGACGCGATTGCGCGTGAAAACATCGAAAAAATCAGATCGCGCAAAGACCGCGGAGTATTGCACGGAAGCGGCGACAATAGATAGCGGAAACCGCCCGTTTTTTGGAGCGGCGTACCCCGCCGCGGCGATACTCCTGAAAAAAATATAAATTCGATGGCCGAAAAGATAAAAAATAAGGAGATTGAGCTGTGCGGCCAAAAGATTGTTTACGTTTTAAAAAGCGGCGGGCGGCGGCGAAATTTGCGTATTACCGTTAAATCCGGCGGTGCGGTGACGGTGGCAAAGCCGAGTTTTGTCAGCGAGCGGGAGGCGGAGAATTTTTTGATAAAAAAATCCGGATGGCTGAAGAAAGTTCTGGAAAGGATAGATCGGCGGCGAACTTTGCTGGCGGAGGGCGATAGATTGGATTACGCGCGGCTGGCGGAAACCGCGCGAGTTCTGGTCCGGCGGCGCCTGGATTTTTTTAATTCCGTTTATAATTTGAAATTCGATCGGGTGGCGATACGGGACCAACGTACGCGCTGGGGAAGTTGTTCGCGCAAGGGAAATCTTAATTTTAACTACCGGATTGCACTGCTGCCGGCGCATTTGGCGGATTATATTATCGTGCACGAGCTGTGCCATTTGGCTGAACTTAACCATTCGCCAAAATTCTGGAAGCTGGTGGCGCAGATTCTGCCTGATTTTGCCGTCCGGAGGCGGGAATTGCGGCAAAATTATTGACGCTCCGAGAGGCGCGTGTTAATTAAACGGTACCGGATTACCAGGCGGATTCGATGCCGCCGGGATTCCGGGTATGCCGCGGTACGTTTGCCGGAGGGTAATGTGAAGAGGCCAAGGTACGTTCTTGCGTTGAATTGAAACCCGCCGGGTGCGATTCTACAGTTCGGATTAAAGCGAGAGGACAACTTCGATGATTTGCAAAACGAGGGTCACATGCCGCCGGGGCAGATTGTCCGGCGCGGCGGCGGGCCGGCGTTTAATTCCTGCGTTGACATCCAGTTAGGCCGCGATTTGCAAGGGATTTCTATAACGTATCGCGCATTATTTTGGCGAATGGGACGGAACCGGCTGCCGGGTTACCGCCCCTGTTTTTTAAATGCGGGGTTCAAATCGCATTGAGCGTTGTGCTATAATACAGTTAAGATAATGGCGTCATGATACAGTATATTACCGATATCATCATTAAAATCGCTCCTTGGTTTTCCCAGCATGGGCCGCGGGTTTTAGCGATAATTTTAGGGGCGGTGTTAGTTAACTTGCTGGTTCGCTTTTTTTTGGCCAAAAGAAGAATGGTGCCGTCGATTATTGACAATATACCCCGGCCAAAGTATAAGAATATAATCACCCAAGCGCAGCAGCGACGTATTGAGACCGTAGTGAAGGCGTTGAAAGACGCATTTTCTTTCGTGATCTTTGTGGCGGCGGTGCTGATGATTTTGCCGGAATTTGGCGTTAATGTGGCGCCGATCCTTGCCGGATTGGGTTTGGCGGGGTTGGCGTTAAGCATGGCGGCCAAGGATGTTGTTACCGATTTTTTGGCCGGGTTATTCATTATCATAGAGGGGGAGGTGAATATTGGCGATAAGATAAAGATCGGGGACAACAAGGGCAAGGTTTTGGCGATTACTTTTCGGCGCATAATTTTGCAGGGAAACGATGGTTCGATATACATAATTCCCAACCGGGAGGTGAAAACGATAAGGCGTTTCGCGGTAAAGAAAAAAGAGGATAAGAAATAAGTTATTCCAAGTTATTCCGGCAGTTGGATAATTTTATAAAACAACGAGCTTGTCATTTTTGGCGCGCGGGAGGAAGCGTCTTGCTAGGGCAAGCCCGATAAAAAAGATGGATATAAATACGTTTCCCCAATTTGTGAGCTGGTTTTTTACGAGTGGCAATCCGGCGCCGAACATTAGTATCTGGCTATTTATTTTGATTGTAGCCTGGTCGTTGGGATGGAAGGGAACCGCCCTTTGGAAAGCGGCGCGCAATAACCAACTGTATTGGTTTACCGCGTTGATGCTGGTTAATACGGTGGGTATTTTGGAAATCCTTTATATTTACGTTTTTTCGCAGAAGAAATCGAACGGCGCGGCCAGCTAAATTTATTTATCTGCCGGACTACTCCGCCGGTATTGCCGCGGGGATGAATGGCTGTCCATAGCGTAGCGGAGCGGAGCGGAGGCTAAAAACTTACTTTTCCTAACTCGTAGCGTTAGCGGAGCGGAATAAATACCTCGGAGCTCTGTCCCGGGTAGTTTATAAAAACAAAAAAAGACCCTCTTTTCGGAGGGTCTTTTGGCGTTTAGAGCTGGTCGGTTATCTTTAATTCCAATTTTTTGTTTCGGGAATCCAGGATTGCGAAGGTTGATTTGTAGATTAACCCGGCCAGATTGCCGGGATTGGCAAGGCAACTGCCGCCAATATCTTCTTTCCATGGTTTGTGGCTATGGCCGTAGAAAACGAAGTCGAAATTCTTTTTTAGGCAGTGGTGTTTGGCGGTTTCGATATGGTGGCAAAAGCCTAATATTAAACCATCCAATTCGGCGGCGCCGAAATCTTCGAACAGGGTAACGTTGGGGAGAGTCTTGGCCGCGGCGCGGACGCTGTCGCGATAGTCCATATTGCCAAAAGCCGCGAACACCGGGCCGGAAAAATTCCGGGCCAGATGCGCCAGGGTATCGCCTTCGGCAATATCGCCGCAATGAATGATTGCGCCCGCGGGATTATTTTTTATATAAGCCAAAAATTTTTTTAGGGTGGCCAGATTGTCGTGGGTATCGGATATGATGGCGATTTTCATTGATTTATCGTTAAAATCAAGTAAGATGATTATACTATAACAAGCATTTGTGGATTCGCCGATAGATGAGATAAAAAGCCGGCTGGATATCGTGGATTTGGTGTCGCAATACATCAAATTGCGCAAGACCGGCGCCAATTTCAATGCCGTTTGCCCGTTCCATTCCGAGAAGAGCGGGTCGTTTTTCGTTTCGCCGGCGCGCCAGACGTGGAAGTGCTTTGGTTGCGGCAAGGGCGGCGATATGTTTACTTTTATTCAGGAGATCGAGGGGGTTGAATTTGGCGACGCGATGCGCATACTGGCGGCGAAGGCCGGAGTTGAGCTAAAGAAACAGACGCGCCAGGCCGCGGAAATGAAAACCGAACGCCAGCGTTATTACGAAGTTTGCGAGTTAAGCGTTAAATTTTTTGAAAAACAACTGGAGGGAAGCGCCGCCGGCAAAGAAGCAAAAAATTATCTTTTGGAACGCGGGTTGAACGAGCAAAGCATTGCGGCTTGGAGGATCGGCTATTCGCCGGATTCCTGGCAGGCTTTGCATGATTTTTTGGCTTCGGAGGGTTATACGGATGCCGAGATTATTGGCGCGGGCCTGGCGGGGTCTGGTTCGGGAGGGCGGGTTTATGACCGGTTTCGCGGGAGGATAATGTTTCCGATATTCGATTTCAATTCGCAGGCGGTGGGATTTGGCGGGCGGATATTTGAAAGCAAGAACAGGCCGCCTCAAACCGCAGTTGAGGGAATGAAGGAAGCTAAATATTTGAATACGACAAATACCTTGCTTTATGACAAGAGCCGGATATTGTACGGTTTGGACCGGGCCAAAGTGGCGATGCGCAGGCTTAATGCGTGCGTGCTGGTGGAGGGATATACTGATGTGATTATGTCGGCGCAGGCCGGAGTGGAAAACGTGGCGGCGAGTTCCGGTACGGCATTGACGCCCCAGCAGCTGCAGATGCTGAAGCGTTTTACGGACAATATTATTTTGGGCTATGATATGGATTTGGCGGGCGATACTGCCAACAGCCGCGGGATTGAGATGGCATTGGGACTGGGTTTCAATGTGAGCGTGGCGCGGCCCCCTTACGAGGATAAGGATCCGGCGGATGTCATCGCGCAAAATCCGGATGCCTGGCTTAAGGCCGTAGCCAATCCCAAAACGATAATGGATTTTTATTTCGAGAGGGCGTTCGCGGGCCAGGATGCGGCGGATCCAAAAGGGAAACGCCGGATCGCGGAGTTGCTTTTGCCGCATATAAAACGCGTTGCCAATACTATAGAACAATCGTACTGGCTGCAGAAATTAGCCCGCGACTTATGCGCGCGCGAAGAGGACTTGAGAATTGAGTTAAAAAAGGTTAGACTTAACGAATATACCCCGGAAGTTGTAAAAACCGCCGGGGCAGTACGATTGAAGGGGCGAAGGGAGCGTTTGGAAGAACGCGTGTTGGTATTATTGGCCAAATTTCCGGATGAGTCCGGGTTGATCGATGAGGCGGTATTGACATTCTTCTCGGAAAATGGGAGGCAAATAATTGGAGCAATAAAAGAAGGCCGCGCCGGCGATCCGGGTTTCGAGGGCGAAATCAAGAATTATTTCAACAATCTGGCGCTTATCGCCGAATCGGAGACGATCGAAAAAAAAGACGCTCGGGGAGAGATAGAGTGCCATTTGTTCGGGGATAACGGCATACGGGATTTGCAGCTCAAGGATGAACACGCGCGGCTGATTAAGGAAATGGGGCAGGCCGAAAAAACCGGCGATCAGAATAAGATTTTGGCGCTGAAAGAGGAAATCAATAAGGTGTGGCGAGAAATCGGAGAGCTTAAGCTAAGAAAATCAACTAATTTTAATTAAACATCCCGACGCGGTTTTCCCGGAGTATTTCCATAATAATCATTCAGCCATTTTTTGCGCACGCATATGAAAAAAAACGCCAAAAAAGAGCCGGCTAAACGGCCCGCAAAAGCAAAGCCGCAGATAAAGAAATCAAAGCCGGCTGCCACACATGATCATGGCGCGGTAAAGCATATTTTCGCGAAAGGCCGCGTTGCGGCAAAGCCGGCCTCCGCACAAAGCCGCGGCGCGGCAACGTCCGGATTAAAAACCGTTAAAAAAGCGGCAGCCAAGAAAAGTACATTCAAGAATAAACCGCCGATGTCGGTAAAAGTTTTTGATCCCCGCAAGCTGGAAATTTTTTTGGAAAAAGGAAGGGAACGCAATTTTGTCACTTATTCGGAAATAATGTCTTTTTTCCCGGAAGTGGAAAAGGACGTTGACGGTTTGGATGAGCTTTACCAAATACTGGATAGCCGCGGAATAGAAGTGAAAGAGGCGCGGGAATTTTTGGAAGTGGGAGAGAAAGCGGTTAAGCGGCGCCTGGAAGCCAAGATCGATCCGGTGCAAATGTATTTAAAAGAAATTGGCCAGATTCCGGCCTTGACCGCGCATGACGAAAAGGACTTGGCGCGCAAGATCGAAGCCGGCGATATGGAGGCTAAAAAACGGCTTACCCAATCGAATCTCAAGTTGGTAGTGTCGATTGCGCGCAAATATATCGGCCGCAGTTCGCATTTGACGCTTTTGGATTTGATACAGGAAGGCAATCTGGGCTTGTTCCGCGCGGTGGAAAAATTTGACTGGCGCAAGGGCTATAAATTTTCTACCTACGCCACTTGGTGGATTCGCCAGGCGATTACGCGCGCGCTGGCCGATCAGGCTCGTACGGTGCGTATTCCGGTACATATGATCGAAACGATTTCCAAGTACACGCAAGCAAAAAGAAAACTTTTGCAGTTTTTGGGCCGCGAGCCGTTGCCCGAAGAGATTGCTTCGGAATTAGGTTTGGAGGTCAGCAAGGTTCGTTATATCCAAAAAATTTCGCAGGATTCGGTTTCTTTGGAAACGCCGGTGGGCGAAGACGGCGAGGACAGTATTTTGGCGGAATTTATTGCCGATAACAAAGTTACGTCTCCGTCGCTGGACGCGGCGCGCAGCCTTTTAAAAAACCGTTTACACGAAGTGCTGGTGGATTTGACGCCGCGCGAGCAAAAAATTCTGGCGTTGAGGTTTGGCTTGGAGGATGGCGTGACGCATACTCTTGAAGAAGTAGGGCAGGAATTTGGCGTTACCCGCGAGCGCATCCGCCAGATCGAGGCCAAGGCCCTGGAAAAGATACGCAACCATGCCAGCTTGAAGAAGTTGAAAGATTACTAATTTTAAATAAAAAAGGAGAACCTGGTAATCAGGTTTTTCTTTTGGTATTATCGAGGATTTCTTTCATTGCTGTGATAATCGCTTCGAATTTTATGAGGTACCAAAGCATCGTATTTTCGGGATTGCCCGGAGCGGGCAAATCTACATTGGTGAAAAAGATCAGCGAGATGTATGGTTGGCCGGTACATTCAATCGGCGAGATATGGCGCCAGCGATGGGCCGCGCTTTATCCAAGCGGGGAGGTGTCTTTCGAGAAATACTGGAGTAAAACTTCGCACAAGGACCGGGTGCAGATAAATATCGAGGCGCGCGAAATATTTTCAAAAAAACATATTATTGGCGACAGCCGGTATACGGCTTACTTGCGCGATTTGCCGATATTTTTGGTGTTTTTAAGCGCTGATTTGGAAGCGCGGGCGACGCGGGCGTTTGGCTTGGATAAGTACGGCCAAAAATCGATTGAAGAAATTAAGCAGATATTGACGCGGCGCGAAGCCGATGAGGTGCAAGTTGGCAAGGAACTTTTTGGATATGATTACCGGGGTTCATATTATTATGATCTGGTGATTAATAGCGGTCGTCTATCGCTGGATGAGGAGGTGGCGGTTATTAAGGGTGTTATCCAGAATGGAAATGAAGTATACTCTGCGGGGTCGGGACATTAATCTGGCGTAAATCAAAGTTGTTTATTCTGAATCCGAGGAGAATATAACAATAAAATTCGACCAAAGACCGGCTATGAAATACCAGAGCATCGTATTTTCGGGTCTGCCCGGGGCGGGTAAATCGACTTTGGCAAGAAGGGTCGGCCAGCTTTACGGATGGCCGGTATATTCGGCGGGCGGGCTTTGGCGCGCGAAATGGGCGCGCATCTATCCTAACCAAGAGGTGTCTTTCGAGGATTATTGGCGGACAACTTCGGTGCAGGAGAATTTGAAGATAGACCGGGATCTGCGCAATATCGCGATCAGGGGGCGGGTAGTCGGCGATGTGCGCTACGCGGTGAATTTGCTTAATTTGCCGGTGTTGCTGGTTTTTTTGTCGGCGGATATCGATATCCGTACCCAGCGGGCTTTGGAGACTGAAAAATACAAAGATATGGCGCTGGCCGATATCCGCAAACTGCTAATGCGTCGCGAAGCCGATGAGGTTTCGACCGGCCAGAGGCTGTATAGTTACGATTACCGCAATTCTTTGTATTATCATCTCTCGATCAATACCGCGATGCTTTCCCGCGAGGAAGAGATTGCGCTTATAAAAACCTTGGTTTTGGAATGACCAGGCGGATCTTTAAAAAAACAGAGGAGGAGTTTCGATAAGCAAAGTTAAAGCGAAAATATTTGCGGAGAAGACGATGGGCGCGGTTGCCAAGCCAACTGGCTTGTGCCAGATGCTGGCGCTATTGAAGGCCAGGAACGGGTGCTATGAACTGTTTACAGTTGAGGAAGAGCCGCTTGATTGCTTGAAGCGGCTGATAGTTTGCTATTACCGGATGGATTCCGGGATTAAATCGGGAAATTGCCGGCGAGCGAGTTTGATAAGGGGGAAATTCCGGCGGGAGTCGGTGGTTGATTGTTTCAGATATATTGTAAGTCCGGCCGCGGCGGTGGCGCAGTATCGGCAGATGGTATCGGGCGCGATCGAGGCAGTTTACGCGGCGGGCGGGACAATGGAATTTTTTTCCATGGAAACGCTTTGGTCCGATTTATTGGTGGTGACGGAATTGACGCAGACGGACAATCTGCCGGTTTACCTCACCAATGATGGTACGGATTATTGCGAGTCGAAAAACGCGCGGCAAGCGTATCGGGCTCATCGGCGTTTTGAGGACCGTTGTTTGGTAATAGATTAAAAGCATCCGCAGAATCCGGATGCTTTTTTAAATTATCCGGGATTAATCGAAAAATGATATTTGGTATCCGTCGATTACGCGCTGATCCAGATTGTAGAAGCTTATTTTTTTTTCGTGAAGATATTCGGCAAGGTCGCGGCCAACGAAGCGCCAGTGCCATGGTTCGTACATATAGTAAGCGTTGTTTTGAGGATAGGAGAGAATAAAACCGTATTTGTATGCGTTCTTGACCAGCCATTTATAGGCGTTTGACTGGTCGAAGTTCGCGAATCCGGCGCCGGATTCGGCGGTGGTGAGATCGACGGTGGTTCCCAGCTGGTGTTCGGAATAGCCTTGGTCGGCGGAGAACTGGTTGGCGCCGGTGCCGTAAATCATCGTATAGGATGTTTTTAGGTTTGATTGTTTGGTAAACGATCGATAGGCCGAGACTATCTTGAGATTAATATCGTCGTCTTGAGCGTCTTTGAGCATATCTTCCAGGAATGGCAGGATATCGGCATAAAAAAGATAGTTTTCGTTGGGATTGTAAGCGTACTGCGAGTCGATCTGTTCCAACGATTCGGGGGCGTAATTTTCGTTTAAAAAATATATTTTGGAATATTTCATCAGGAGTTCGTCGTCGGTTGCTTCAAGCTTTTGGAGCGTCTCGGCGGTATCCTGGATATCGCTGATTTGCGAATCGAGCTCGTCCATGCGGTTTTTTTCGCGTTTGTATTTTTTTTCAAAATTGTCGCGTTCGGATTCGGTGGCAGTCAGGTCTTCTTCGATCTGATTGATGGTATTATTGAGGTCGTTAACTTGGCCGATGAGGGTTTCTTTTTGATCCTTGAGGGTGGTGATTTTGGCGGAAAAAAATTTTGCGGCGGCCGTGGAGCGCGCCGAAACCAATTCGAGTTCGTTTTCGAGCAAGGTTTTGTTTTCAAGCAAAAAATAGCCGGCCACGGTAAGGTAGCAGATCGCGCCGCCCAGAATTGCGGCGATCAGGGAGCCAAGCCAGAATTTTTTAGAGTAATTTTGCATAGTATAGCCACAATATAACACTTTGGCGGGCAAGGGCAAACGGGATTCATACTCGAGGCGGTTCAAAAAAATTTTGAACCGCGTTGAGGATTGCCGGCGGTTCGGCCATCCTTCCGGCGGCAACCGTACCGTCGGCGAGCGGGCCGGTTTCGGGGCCGATGACAAATAAATTTTTGCGCAAGCTAAGCTTTTTTATGTTTTTTTGGTTAAAAACGTTTTTCCACATATTGACGTTCATTGCCGGTGCCAGAAAAATGGGGGAAGCCTCGGGAAGCGCGGTTACCGCGGTGGTTAGAAGGTTGTCGGCGATACCGTTGGCAATTTTGGCGATGGTATTGGCGGTTACAGGAGAGATTATTAACGCATCGGTCCATTTGGCCAGCGCGATATGATCGATGCCGTTGCCGAAGGTGGCAATATGGACCGGAGAGCCGCTTAACGCTTCGAAGACAAGAGGAGAAACCAGCTTGGCGGCGTTTTCGGTCATAATTATTTTTACCGCGCAGTTTTGTTTTGCCAGAAGGCGCACCAGTTCACAGGTTTTATAGGCGGCGATGCCGCCGGTAACGCCGACTATTATATTTTTGTTATTCATAGGTTTAAGCGATGGAAATGCCAATAATTCCCAGGGATGTAAGTGCCAATCCGAGCCGTTGCTTGGGTGTCAGTTTTTCTTTGTATGCAATATAGCCATAAAGGCTGGTTATGATCGGGTTGGAAAAAGTGATTGCGGCCACGAGGGCGACGTTCCCGCCCGAAGCCGAGATGCCAAGATTATAAAAAAGCGTTGACACGGCGGCAAGCAGGCCGATAAGGGCAATTCGGGCGCCAGTTTTTTTGCCTGGAAGGGCAAAGGAAATTTTTCCAATCAGGTTGGCTGGGAGGCCGGGAAGAAAATGCCGAATTCTATGGCAAATGCGGTCAGCATCGCGCCGATGGCGGCGACGGGGATTTTATACATCGCGTAGGCGATGCCCCAGATAAAACAGGCGATCAGCGCCAGCGGGATGCCGCTGGCGGAGCGGAAAATATCGGAGTTTTTAATATCGGAAAAATTGAGGGAAAGCACAATAATTCCCAAAACGATCAAGCCGGCGGCGGCGGCTTGCGGCCAGTTGAGGGTTTCTCCTAGAAAAAATACCGAAAAGGCGATAGTTACGATCGAGGAGGAATTTGTAATGGGAGAGATTACCCCGATTTTGCCGGTTTTCATGGCCTGATAGGCAGCGATGATTGCAAAA
The DNA here is from genome assembly GCA_964470995.1 of uncultured Candidatus Saccharibacteria bacterium. GTDB lineage: Bacteria > Patescibacteriota > Minisyncoccia > Minisyncoccales > UBA5738 > UBA5738. The sequence goes on along the minus strand of CAYYEP010000002.1, from coordinate 8,861 downwards.
TAGGTGGCCATTGAGATTACGATGGCAAGCCAAAACCATATCGAGGCGAGAGAAATTTTTTGTCCGGAAAACAAAAGAGCAAACAAAAGAAGCGTACTGGTCGCAGCCTGGCGCCAGAAGACGAATCGCCGTACTCCGACGGCAAGTACCGGGGTTTTGGCCATGCCGATTGCCAGTCCAAGAGTGACCATTGAGATCACCGAATATAAAATCCCTAAAGTCGATATTTCCATGATTAATATTTAATCCAGTTTGATGATTTTAGCAAACAATAATGAAATCTTTTTTTAAAGTCGTTTTTTGCAAGCCGGAGTCTTGTTTTGTTAAAAATCGAGCGCCGTTAAAATGTTAATCATGAATTTATCACTTGCGGGCTAATATCAATAGTATAGCAATGAATAGTTTTTATATATGGATTGATTCGTTGTTTACGAATAACTAAAAAAGGCATAATCCGGTTGGCAATGTATTAATCTTTGCCAGCAGTCTCAAAAACCGCTTTTTAAACGATATGAACAGAACCATGATTATGGCCAAGATCGTAATTTTGAAGATAAAGCTTTATTTTATTCGAATTTTCATAGGCCTTCTTACGGGTGGCGCGAATAAGGCGGTTTAAATCGATCTGATAGGTTTTATTTATTTGCCAGAATATCCCCGCCGGATTTGCCGCGGGGATGAACAGCTGTCAGTAAGCGTAGCGAAGGCTAAAAACTTACTTTTTTTAACGCGTAGCGTAAGTGGAGCGGAAGGAATACCACGGGGCTCTGCCCCGGGGCAGTTTATTGGCGGCCAATTAAAGAATCCCGTTTTGACGGGATTCTTTAATTAATGCGGAAATATCATCCCGTCGAAGCTTGATGGCTGGCGGCCGCGCCGGAATTATTTTTTTTCTTCCACTGGTTTGGCTGGTTGTTGAGGATTTTTTTTATCCTCCTCTTTTTTTTCGGTGTCTTTATCCTCCATATTTTTTTACGATTTTTAATCGCGTCGTTCCGCCGATTGCCGAACGACAACGAAATAAAATTATAACTTTAATTGCTTCTTCTTTAATCAATCATACTATACTAGCCATTAATATGGCGTTACAAAAATATATTTTTACATTGGCTAAACTATCGATTTGCCCTTTTTGGTTTGGGACCGGGCGGTGAAATTTAATCTTAAATCAATGCGGGGATGATATCGTTAATCTATAATCAATAATTCCATGAATTCATCATACAGTTCGTCCACCACGAAGCCGATATATCGCGTTACGCAAATCATTTGGTATCTTTTGTACTATGTGGAGGCGGTGTTGATCTTGCGTTTTATTTTAAAGCTGCTTGGCGCTAACCCCGCGGCCGGTTTCACCAGTTTTGTTTATTCTGCGACCGGATTTTTGGTCGGTCCATTTTTAAGCGTTTTTGGAATTACGCAAGTATTAGGCAGTGTTTTTGAATGGACCACGATTCTGGCGATGCTGGTTTATTGGTTCATCGCTTTTGCAATAGTTAAGCTTTTATTGATTGGCAAAACGGTTTCCACACCGGAAGCGGCTGCCAAGTTAAACAAAGAAGACAATAAAATTAACCAATAGAGATTATGTCAATACTTGTTTGGATTGTTTTTGGAGCATTAGTGGGTTTGACAGCATCAATGATTACGGGCGGCGGCAACGGCTTGTTGCTTGATATCGTCCTTGGTATCATTGGCGCGGCGTTGGGCGGATGGATTATGATGTGGCGCGGTTTCAAACTTGGCGCGACGGATGGGCGGTGTGGAATGAAAAGTTGAGGAAATTTGAAATCCGGCAGTGGTATTTTTCCGCTAGTTCGGATGTGGGGATTGCCGCGCAAATTCTTGCCGAGAGTAGGACTCCGGGATTCGCGATCGCCCTATTCCGTTCAATTGAGATAAAGTCGGTGGTATCGAAGAGGGAAATTCACTACGAGTCTTATTTGATTCCCAAGTCTCCTGATGTTTATGGCGGAGCGACCAGGGGATCACAAAGTAAAGGGATTCTATTGGGTAATAATTTCCGAGGGGGAATCGATGAGGTTGCCGAGAAAGAAGCTTTGGAAGTCGGGTCGGGGCCTTGATTAATCAGGGAACCGCGCTTGATACCAATAACCTTAGTTACTGGAGACCCGAGCCAGACGCGATAATCAACCTTTATTTTGTCACTCCCAAAGTGGCGGAAATGATATTCGCGTCACGGATTTCACAGAAAGGCAATGGACCCTTTTTCGGATTGAGGGTAGGGAGAGATACTTTCGCAGTCGAGTCAGAGGTGCTGAGGACAAAGAAAACAAAGCATATGTTATTGTAAGCCCGAATTTAGGGCTTATTTTTTTATTTTTGGTTTGGTGCGCGGTAAACAAAAATGATAAAGAATATATCATTTTTGCCTGTCAAAATTATTTGGAAAAGAAAAAATGATGCATTAACCCATAAAACGCCGCTTTGGGCGGCGTCTTTTTTTGATGTTGCGGCAGTGGTTGCCCGGAATTATTTTTTAACAAAATTATAAATTCCCAATCCGGCTAATGCCGCCACCGCAATGGTAAACGATACCATCGGGTTGAGCATATTTGTGAAAATCACGAAAAACGCGGCGATTATCGACATTGTTCCTTGAGTTTTGTCATTCATGTTTTTTGGGGTATGTTTTTTGTTGTATTATACCGCCGAAATTTAAAAAAATTAAATGGCGCAGGCTTCCATTGTTCCTTGCTCCCAGCCGCGGGTGAACCATTCGACACGCTGGGCGGAAGACCCATGAGTCCAGTTTTCCGGAGTTATTCTGCCTTCGATTTTTTGCTGGATCCGGTCGTCGCCGACGGCCGCGGCCGCGTCCATTGCTTCCGTGATCTCGTTTTTTTCAAAGACATTTTTGTCGGCCAGGCTGTTGGCCCAAATGCCGGCATAGCAGTCGGCTTGCAATTCGATTTTTATGGAGTCTTCATTGGAATTGCTTTGGTTATCCAAAGAACCCATTAGATATTGAACGTGATGGCCGAGTTCGTGCGCGATAACGTATGCTTGCGCGACGTCGCCGCCTTTTGCCCCGTAATACGCGGTTAGATCGTCAAAAAAAGTTTCGTCAAGATATATCTTTTGATCGACTGGGCAGTAGAAAGGGCCGATGCGAGAATCGGCAAGTCCGCAACCGGTTGCGGTCGCGGTGCGGAAAAGAACCAAGGTGGGACCGGAGTATATTTTACCTTGATCCTTGAAAGTTCTTTCCCAAGCCGCGTTGCCCGAACCAAGCACGCGGGATGCAAATAATTCGTATTCGTCTTTTCCTGCATATTCGTTTACGGGAAATTCTCCGGAAGTTACAGATTGAACTATTTGCTCTATTGAGCTCGCCGGTATCATATTCAAGGCGCGGTTAAATATTTCTTCGGCGGAATTGCCCGATAGAATGCCGGCGCCTATTGCCAGTGCGATGCCGGTAATGCCAATTCCCATGATGGCGCCGCGGCGGTCCTCAATGTTGCCGATGTCGGTTATTTTTTCCCAGAATGCCATAGACTTATTGGTTATAGTATATTTTTAACCTAACGTACCTGTGGTAAAAATCAATCGGTTTCGTAATTTTGGCGGGCGGGGCGGTATCTTTTTTCCGGGCGGATTGCGTGCAAGCCAACATGATCAGTGACAAAGGCGAAGAGAAGAAGGAGCCGGTAGCGGAACTTGTCGCAGAGGCAAAATCGGAAGAGAAAAAATAGAAATTTTTTTGCAAACGATCAAAAAAAAGGAGATTTCCCGTTTTTTTGTTTGCGCTACAATATTTCGGCCAGCAATTCTTTGACTCCGATTAATTTCTTTGCCGAATAAGGAATGACCTTATGGCCTCCCATAACTTCTTTGATCATTTTTAATTGGGGCTCGTGTTTTTCTTTGTTCAGCTTATCGATTTTGTTTGCGAGGATAATGACGTTTTTTTTGTATTCATCCAGCGCGGCGACAAATTCCAGGTCGTCCTTGGTCGGGCCGACTTTGGCGTCGATGATTAAAACCACGGTTTTTTGTTGGCAGCCGGAAACAAAAAAATATTTATTTATCATTGTCCGGATGCCTTCTTTAACCCGATATGGAACCTTAGCGTACCCGTATCCCGGCAAATCGACAAAATACACGGATTTGTTTACCAGAAAGAAATTTATCTGTTGGGTGCGGCCTGGGAAAGAGCTTATCCTTGCCAAATTATTGTTATCGACCAAGGAGTTGATAACACTGGATTTGCCCGAGTTTGACCGTCCGATAAACGCGATCTGGGGAATTCCATCGTCGACAATGGTGTCGCAGTTGGTGATTCCTTTGGTGAATTGAGCCGATTGTATTTTCATATGAATGGTGGCGCAAGTATAGGTTATATATGGAAGTAAAGCAAATCGCTAGCGTTAATATGTATGGATTGTGTGGCCTATTCTTTATTTTCCTACAAAAAAATCCGTTCGCAAAGCTTGGGATTTGGAACGGACAATGACTAGCGGCGGGTTTTGCGGTCGGTGAAGGTAAAATGTTCCTCGTAATTCTCATCCCAGCCGGGGTGGTCGTATTCTACGGTCCAACCGGCATTGTCGTAGATATCTTCGATGTCGAGCCAGCCTTTTTTAAATATCTCGTTGCGGTTGAACCCTTTAGCGGTTATACGGGCGACGATATCTTTAGTGTATATCTTGGCTACTCCGTTGTTGTAATTCTCGGTTATGAGTTCGTTGAACGCCTCGAAGACCGCGTCGGGGATATCCTGTTTCTTCTTTTTGGAAACTTCGCCGGGTTTTATTGGTTTTATTTTGTTAGCCATTTTTACTTCCTCCAGTTCCAATCTTTTTTGTTTCCAGATATCTATCCAGTATTTTGCCGTGATCAAAGATTAAGTGGTTTTTGAGGCCGGAAATTTTTTCGATTGCTACCAATATGATTTCAGTTTTTTCCGGTTCGTTTTTTGGCGTGCCGGCGGCGTATCCCGTGAATACCGTAGATATTCGGCGGCCGCGCGGGTCGCGATGAGTCTTCGCGAATGTCGAGAGCACTCCTTCGATTAATAAATTCAATCCCGTTTCTTCAATCATTTCGCGGCGAGCGGTCTGGGAAAGAAGTTCATTTGGGTTTTGTTTTCCGCCGGGAAAGGCGAGGCCTGCCGGCGTATCTAGCCGCCGGACAAGGACTATCTTGCCGTTATATTCGGCGATCACATCGGCACAAATTATTATTCTTTCATCCATTTCAGAAACCTCCTAGTATTTGATCAGCGATTGGAGAGCGCGACCATTGAGGGCTTTGCGGCCATCAAGAGCGGTCAGTTCCACTACGAACGCGCACCCAGCAACCTTGGCGCCGCATGTTTCGATCAGTTCGCAGGCGGCTTTTGCGGTGCCGCCGGTAGCAAGCAGGTCGTCGATTATAAGCACGCGTGAACCGTTTGGAAAAGCGTCAGATACCGCTTCGAGGATAGCGCTGCCATATTCAAGGTCGTAGGAAACTTGCCGGGTGGCGCCGGGGAGTTTGCCGCGTTTGCGCAGCATCGCTAGAGGTACATTCATATCGCAGGCCAGAATTCCCCCAAAGATGAATCCGCGGGCATCGAGGGCGGCGAGCGAGTCGATCGAGTCGTGCCATTCGGCCGCGATAAGGGAGGCAGTTTTTTTGAGGGCTTTTGGATTGGCAAGCAGGGGAGAAATATCTTTAAAGACGGTGCCCGGGATTGGGAAATCAGCCACATCACGGATATAATCCTTTAGTTCCATTTTTACCTCCATACTTTGTTTATAAAGTGCTTTAATACTTGCAACTTACCACCTATCTGGTAATCACGCAGAAAGAATTGAAAAAATGTACTAAAAAAAGTATAATATTTTAAAGTTGAGCGCGAGACAAATACCAACAATAGGCAATCGCTTAATTTTTTGCCTAAAAGCAAAATTTATCATTCAAATTATATGGATATAAAGGAAATCTTTAAGCGTTTGGGGCTGCCCAAACATAGCGACGCTGTTTATAAATTGCTTCATAGCGGGGGTTCGATGAGCGCGACGGCTGTTTGCGCGGCCGCGGGTTTGCATCGACCTGCAGTTTACCGGGCATTGGACGCGTTGTCGCGCAAGAGGTTTATTTTTGTCACAAAAAAAGGAAAACGGAAATTGTACAATGCGGCCAGTTCGGGCGTGATTAGTGCCGTGTTTTCGGAAATTTCGGTGCGGGTTTCAAAAGAAATCGCTTACCGGTCGATTGCCGAGGACAGGTACCGGCAAAAAGAGATACGGCTCTTGAGCGGTTTTGAAGGTATCAGGGCGGCATTTGACGATGTGATCGACCATATGCAACGCGGCGGGACTTTTTACCGCTATACTTCGGAAAAAGACCTGGATAAGGTGAATAAATACCTTTCGCCGGATTATCGAAAGCGACGCGACGCGAAAAAACTGGAAAGAATGGTTATCAGCAACCCGGTTTCGGGGGCGCGCAAAAAACCGCGGCTGGAGAGGTTTGTGAAATATATCCTGCCGCAGGCAGACCTGTTTGACCAGAATATTATTCAGATTGTTTACGACGACCGGATGCTTTTTATCGACTTGAATACAGAACGGGTTTTGATCATTGAAAACAAACAGTTGGCGGATTTTCAAAAAGTGATTTTCCGTCAGCTTTACGGCAAGCTGCCTTTGCCGTACTCGAGAATATAAAAAAAATGGGTTTTTCTTATCTTCCTGTGACAAAAGTGATTACTTCTGCAATAGTTTTAGAAGAAGCCGTGGTAATTAAATCATAGTAAGTTGGTTCGGTCAAGATTGGCGTAAGAGATGTATTTGCTTGTTTTTCAAAACGGATATGTGCTATGCTCTATTAAGCATAAGCAAAATAATAAAAAAAATGGCAAAAAAAGCTAATGCGGCTTTTATGAAGCCGATGAACGTCAGTGAGACGCTCGCCGTGATTGTTGGTAAGGGGCCGATGCCCAGATCCGAGGTGGTGAAAAATCTTTGGGCCTATATAAAGAAGAATGACCTGCAGGATGCCAAGAATAAGCGCAATATCAATGCCGACGCTAATCTACAGGCAGTGTTTGGCGGCAAGAAAGTGGTAAATATGTTTGAGATGACCAAGCTGGTCTCCGCTCATCTTTCATAAAGCGCGTTTCTTGGCGATCGATTTACGAAAAGCCGTCCTAAAGGGCGGCTTTTAGCGTGTTTGCGCAGCTTGTTTTTGGGGTGTAAGTTTATTTATATGTCAAAACGCCCCGCCGGCTTTGCCACGGGGACGAATGGCTGCCCGTAGCGGAGGCTATAAGCAAACTTTTTCTAACACATAGCGTAAGCGGAGCGGAAGGAATACCTCGGTGTTTCTGCCCCGGGGTAGTTTATTCTCGCGATTTATTGCGCCGCCAGGAGGCCAAATACAGGCCGCCAATTAAAAATGCCGGACCTGAAATTGTCAGGAACCAAGAAAGCATATACCATTCGAAGCCATTTTTTGCCGCACCGGCCGTAGTCATGGCGATATAAAATAATCCGGCGGCAATGAAGGTGATTCCTCCCACTACCTCATGTTTCCACGAAATTGCCACGACCGCCGCCAGCAAAAAAAACGGAACATTATGCATAAATAAGCCAACCAGGATTTCTTGCGCGCTTTTCCCGGGTTCAAAAACATCAAGCGAAAACATTGCCAAAAACAAAACAAATATTATTGAAAAGAGACGCGGCATCCAATATATTAATTTATCGATTTTATTATCCATTAGTGTTTGGTATTTTTATATTTTCATTTCCCAGAGGCCGTGAATGTTGCAATAGCAGCGGGCGCCGACAATATCTTTGCGGGTGAAGAAGTCCGATTCGGGCAGTTCGCCGGGCTTTAAGAATTTTTTTCCTGATTTACCGTCGGCGGTATCAATCTCAATCCATTCGATATAGTGGTCGGCGGCCATTGGGTGAGGCGCGGCGCCAACTTTTATTTTAACTCCATCTTTGACTTGGCAGGCGGTTGCCGGAAGGTCTTCCATTACTGGAAGGTGTTTTTCGTAACCTTGATCTTGGGTATGAGCGGCCATTTGGCCCATGGGCTGGCCGCAGCAAACCAGTTGTCCGGCGCCGGTGTGCAAGACTTCGATAACATTGCCGCAAACCGCGCACTTGTATATTTGTTTGAATTGGGTCATTTTATTTTTTAAAGGTTATTAAAATATAGTTGCCAGAGCCGCGATGGCCGCGAACAGCCATCTGGCTCGGGCCGGGAGCATAGTATCACCGAGAAATTCGTAATTGCAAGCTTAGCCGATGCTATTGCGGGCATATATATCAATTATGGAGAGGAATACTTCGGTGATCCCTAATTTCCTTTTAGTATTTATTTACCATTATTTAATTATTAAATCATTAATTTGAGAGAGTAACAATAAACAGAGTTGTTTGGAAATTGTTTTAATCAGGTTTGCGGTTTACACTAGAGTATGTCCAGCATAAAAATATGAAATTTATAAAAAGATATTTGCTTTATTTGGTGCGGTGGCAGTTGAGCACTCCTACGTTGGCGATATTTTCGGCCGGAACTGTGGCTTATCTTACAAAAACGCCATTGCGATGGCCAACCGGGCCGGAGTGGGCGGGGGCGGTGATAGCCAATCTTATCGGAGGCGCCGGTTTTTACTTTGTGGATCGGATAATTTTTAAAAAATAGATGATTAAAACTAAAACACCGTTTGACGCGGTGCTTTTAGCGGCTACAACTGATTTTTCAGCTACTGGGCTCCCCAATCCAGCACTAATTATAATGCTCGAAAATTGGGATTATATGGCCAGCTTAAAAGAGAAAACCTAAATTCAGGGACTAATCAGGACACCGCGAGGTGTTTTTTAGTTTGCCAA
>CAYYEP010000001.1:39385-150794 GCA_964470995.1 uncultured Candidatus Saccharibacteria bacterium | reverse complement strand
TTCCTCTTCCTGGCGTTTTCTTTCTTCTTCCTCTTTCTTTCTTTTTTCCTCCGCCAGTCTTGCCGCTTCCGCCCGTTTTTGTTTTTCCTCCGCCAGTCTTGCTTCCTCGGCAGCCTTCATTGATCCTTGTTGTATCGATTCTTCGCCACTGTTTGCGGCCGCTATGGGGGGATTGGCTGAATCGGCCTGATTTTTGTTGCTTGGCATTCCCGCCGCCCGCCGTTGATCATCGATTTTTTTTATTTGTTCTTCTTCTCTCCTTCTGGCTTCCTCCGCCAGCTTTTCCGCCCGGTTTTTTTTATCCTCGTCCTCCGCATCGTTCTTGGGTGTGGTTTTAATCCCAAAACCTCCCAATATCGAATTGATCTCGTTTTCCAGGGATTTTTTTTCTGTTCCGCTGTTTGCCTTCCCCGTTTTTGCTTCCATAGCGGACGTGGCGGTATTTGCTTTGGTTGGTTTGTCCGCCTCCGCGGTTTTTGGAGGGGTTAATGGCTTTACGGCAGCTTTCCCGATCGGAAGAGGCGCGGCGGTTGGTTTTGCGGTCCCAACGGGAGTTGATAAACCAAAACCGACGCGTAATTTTTTATTAAGCAAAACGATCGCAGTTGAATTGACTGGTGCTTGGGTCGCGTCAGCGGCCTGGTTCGCCGCCGCCGCGGCCGCACTTGCCATTGTTTTGATCGTATTTTCTTTAACTTTCAGCATAATGGAAGCCGCGGCCATGGTTTTACGCTTCAAATTGCAATATCAGGCCGCTGCAAAAAGATTTTAGCTCTGCTGCGGGCACCGCTATCGCATAACCCGCATTTTAATTTTGGAAAAATTTTAAAATTTCTCTACAGCGATCCCGTAGATTTTTTATAAAACTGTGGCATAAATGAAATAGCTTCCAGCGAAATTGGTTTTGTAATTCAAGCCCGGCAACGAAACTTTCGGTCGCCGCAAGAACGCTAAACATTAATCTATTTTAACACATATATATTGTGTTATGGAAATTTTTTTGGCCCATTTTGCCGCCTGTTGCGGCCCAAACAAAAAAGCGGAATACTTCCGCTTTTTTGAAAATTGGGTATGTTTTAAATACCCGGTTTTGCATCTTTTAAGGATAGGTTTATTCGTCCCTGTTGGTCGATCTCGATCACCTTTACGGGAACCATGTCGCCGATGTGAACCACGTCTTCCACTTTGTTGACGCGACGATCAGCCAGCTTGGAGATATGAATCATTCCCTCTTGTCCCGGCAGGATTTCCACGAAAGCCCCGAAATTCATTATCCTTTTTACCACTCCTTGGAAAATTTCTCCCACTTTCACTTCGCGGGTGATGTTCTGGATCCATTCGGTTGCCTTTTGGCCCGCATCGGGTTTTTCCGCGGTGATAAAAATCGTGCCGTCGTCCTCAATATCTATTTGTACGCCAGTCTCCGCGATAATCTCGTTGATCACTTTACCGCCGGGTCCGATCACCTCCCGGATCTTGTCGGGATTTATATGGATTATTATTATGCGCGGGGCGTAAGGCGAAAGCTCGGGTCTGGGAGCGGCCAGGGCGCTCTCGATCGCGTCCAGCAGTTGATAGCGCGCTTTTTTGCCCTGCTCCAGTATGTCAGCCATCATCCTTTCGGTGATACCGTCGATTTTAACGTCCATTTGTATCGCGTTAATGCCCTTGCGGGTTCCTGCCACCTTGAAATCCATATCCCCATGGTGGTCTTCCGGCCCTTGGATATCAGTTAGAATTTTATAATTATTCAATCCTTCAGACATCATCCCCATCGAAATTCCGCTGGCGGGCGCCTTAATCGGCACTCCCGCATCCATCAGCGCCAGGGTTGCCGCCGATAACGCCGCCATCGAAGTAGAGCCATTCGAAGAAACTATTTCCGAGGTCGCCCGAATAGTATAAGGGAATTCTTCTATAGACGGGATTAGCGGCAATAGAGTCTTTTCGGCCAGCATTCCGTGCCCGATCTCGCGCCTTCCAGGCGCTCGCAAAAACCTAACTTCGCCGCAGGAGTAAGGCGGGAAATTGTAATGGTGTAAAAATCTTTTTTTACCGGTGATTTCCATACCGTCCAGCAGTTGTTGGTCGCCGGGAGCGCCCAAAGTGACGGTCGAAAGCGATTTAGTCTCTCCCCGTTGAAACAAAGCCGAGCCATGCGTGCGCGGAATCACTGCCACGCGGGCCGAAAGCGGCCTTAACTCGTCGGTCTTTCGGCCGTCCGGACGGATACCGGTTTTCAAAATTTCGCTGTGCAAAATTATATCGGTTTCCCGGTCAAAAAAACCTTTCGCAAATTTGATTTTTTCGGGGTCTTCGGGATAGGTTGCTGCAGCATATTCCTCTAACTTGGCTTTCATCGCCTCCATCGCTTCCGCCCGTGCCGCTTTTTCCTTCTGGTAAATCGCATCCCTAAGGCCGCTGCCTAAATGCTTTCTCAATTCTTTCTCAAGATCGGGACCAAAAGCCGGAGCCTTGAGTTCCATTTTTTTCTTTCCCGTTTTATCCGCAATCTCCAGCTGGAATTCGATCAATTGTTTAATATATGGCCTCGCGAATTTAAATGCCCCCAACACCATTTCTTCCTGGGCTTCGTTGAACCCGCCTTCTATCATGTTGGCGATCACCTCCCCGTCGCGGATAATACCCGCAAACACTACATCGATATCGCCTTTCGCGCGTTGATCATATGTCGGGTTTAAGATATAGTTGCCATCCAGATAGCCAACGCGCACCGATGCTGCCGGCCCGTTCCACGGGATATCGGAAATGGTTAGTGAGCAGGAAATTCCGAACATGCTCAAAATGTCCGGCTCGTTTTCCGCGTCCCAAGATAAAACCGTGGCGATTGTTTGCACTTCGTTTTTTAACCGATTGTCGAAAAGCGGCCTGATCGACCGGTCGATTTGGCGTGCGTTGCAAATCGCCTCGTCGCTGGGCCGGGTTTCGCGCTTGATAAAGCGCGGCCCCTTAATTTTTCCCGCGGCGTAGTATTTTTCTTCGTAATCAACCATTAACGGGAAAAATCCCATATCGGGTTTTTCTTTTTTGGCCATTACCGCTGTCGTCAGCACCATCGTATCGCCGTAACGCACAAGCGCCGAGCCGTTGGCCTGCTCGGCTAGTCCGTTGGTCTCGACTATCAATTCGTTTTCGCCCAAGCGGATCGAAAACCTGTTTTTTTCTTGCTCCATGTTAATGCCCGCGGCGATTCCTGATTTTCAATTTCTGATTTTCATTCGATAGTAATCCATCCAGTGAAAGTCAAAAATTAGAAATCAAAAAACACCGCGCTTTATTTTTATTACTTATTTAGTAAGAAGCGTTCCGGTTCTTTTTCGATGTCGATGAATTCATCAGCCGATTCTTTCAGTTTCGCCGATGCCGACCGGCCAAAAGCGATAACCTCCACTCGCTTGCCTTGGTTTTCCAGGTATTCCACGAGTTGCAGGAAATCCCCGTCTCCCGATGCCAAAATGATTGTATCCACCGAAGGGCTGATGCGAATCGCATCCACCGTAATACCCACGTCCCAGTCCGCTTTTTTCATTCCGTCATAATATTCCTGCAGGTCGCGGATGCGCGTTTCAATTCCCAATTTTACCAGTGCGTCGAAAAAGGGCTTTTCCTCGCCGGTCTTGGTGCGCACTACGTACGCGAATGCTCTTATCAGGTTGCGTTTCCCTACCCCGGCCTTAATGATCTCGCCAAAGTTTACGCGCGATTGGTAAAGGTTTCGCGCCGAATGATATAGATTCTGCACGTCTATCAATACGGCTACGCGTTGTGCGTTCGGTTGGAGTGGCATATTTTCTTGATTTTTCTGCGCGGAACCCGCAGGCGTATGCCGCGCGAATAAGTTACTAGCAAAACTACATCAAACCACCCCCGCGAAGCGGGGGCGGATTTTTTATTTTTTCAAACCTAATTGCTTGATGGTTCGCGCGTATTGGGCCACATCTGTGTCGCGCAGATAATTCAGAAATTTGCGGCGCTTAGAAACCATTTTCAGTAGTCCGCGCTTGGAATGGATATCCTTGGCGTGTCGTTTTAAATGTTTTTGCAATCGTCCGATCTCTTCGCTTAACAGCGCGACTTGCACTCTCGGAGATCCTGTATCTTCCTCGTGCAGCTTGTATTTTTCGATCAACTTGGTTTTTTCTTCTGTTGTCAGCATTTTTTTATAATTCCCTGAGGAGAAATTATATTATTTGTTATTGTATTTTATTGTGATTCGCTATCAACTGTTTGCTAAAATTTTGCGGCGCAAAATTTTTGTGCCCCCAGCAGGATTCGAACCTGCAACGAACTGCTTAAGAGGCAGCTACTCTACCGTTGAGTCATGGGGGCTTAATTACCGGCGGGCGTTAATCGCTGCAAGTTGGTTCCCAGTCCAGCGCGCTTCCCGCTTGGATGCTCCCCATGCTTGCAAGGATCGCTCCCACGATCGCGTAGCTTGCGAATACCACTACCAGTCCGATTGCCACTGCCATCATTATTGATCGGCACTTATTAACAACATCCGGATCTCCCTGGTTAATGATCATTTTAAACCCCGCGTAAACAATCACCAAAGTTGCGGCCAGCGGAATAAATATTTTTACGATCACATCCACGAACGTGTTGACCAGTATGAAAATATCGCAAATTCCGCATTCATGTTGCGCCTCTCCCGTAATCGGATCTGTCCCCCCGCAATTGATAAGTTTCGCGGAAACGATCATCGGGATCATACCGGCAATAGCTAATACCGCGGCGATAGTGATTTTTTTCATCGTTTTTTTGTTCATTCCCCCGATGTGCCTCTGGAGGGAATCGAACCCCCGTCCCCGGTTCCGAAGACCGGTGCTTTGTCCGTTAAGCTACAGAGGCTAACGGCGCGACGGTTCTTCTGTAACTTTCAATAACAACCTAATTATACCAGACAATTGAAAAAAAGCAAATATTGGGATAAGCTGATCCTGAAAGGACGGCGCCATGCCGCTCCCTAAATTTATGGTTCAATATCTGGAAAAAATACCCGATAATGTGCTGTGTCTGGTGGATAAATTCCACGAAGCCGGTTTTGAAGCGTATATCGTTGGCGGTTGCGTGCGCGATCTTTTTTGCGGTAATTCCCCTGCTGACTGGGATTTGGCTACCGACGCCCGTCCCGAAGAAACTTCGGCGCTATTCCCTGACAGCTATAGCGATAATAAGTTCGGGACGGTTACGGTTAGAATGGGACAACCCGGGAGCTCGGATTATTTGGAAATAGAAGTTACGCCTTACCGGACCGAATCCAAGTATACCGACAAGAGGCATCCAGACAAGGTGGAATGGGCGGACAATATAAACGATGATCTCTCCCGCCGCGACTTCACCGTCAACGCTATTGCTCTGCAGTATATAAAGGAAGGCGGTGATTATAAAGCCGAGGTTATCGATCTTTTTGGCGGCCGATCCGATATTAAAAACAAGGTCATTAAAGCGGTTCGCGACCCCAACGAGCGTTTTCTGGAAGATGCCTTGCGTATGATGCGCGCGGCACGTTTTGCGGTCACCCTGGGCAAGGGCTGGAGCATTGAACCGGCCACCGAAATCGCAATTTGCAATAACGCCAAATGGTTAAAAGAAGTTTCCGGCGAACGTATCCGCGACGAGTTTTTAAAAATAATAATGTCGCCGCGCGCCGCCGAAGGCGTCGACCTTCTTCGCGGTCTCGGCCTTCTTCCTTATATAATGCCCGAACTGCTCGAAGGCTACGAAGTAAGCCAGAATAAGCATCATATTTTCGACTGCTATACTCACTCCGTAAAAGCGCTCGAATTTGCCGCAAAAAAAGATTTTGGTATGGCAGTTCGGATGGCTTCCCTTCTTCATGATATTGGCAAGCCTCGCGCCAAATCCGGCGAGGGTCCGAATGCCACATTCTATAACCATGAAATGATCGGCGCAAAAATTGCCAAAAAGATATTGGAAAGGATGCGGTTTCCCAACAAGGACGCCGGCAAGATTGTCCACCTTGTGCGCTATCACCTATTTTATTACAACGTCGGCGAAGTCGGTGAAGCTTCGGTCCGCCGGCTTGTCCGCAATGTTGGAAAAGAAAACCTTGAAGAACTTTTGCAGGTGCGTATGGCGGATCGTATCGGTTCGGGTTGTCCCAAAGCCGAACCCTATAAACTGCGCCATCTTCGCTATCTGATGGAAAAGACCGCCCTGGATCCGATTACACCCAAAATGATCAAGGTCAACGGCAAGGATATTATGGATATTCTGAAAGTCGCGCCCGGGCCGATAGTTGGCAATGTCCTGGATGTCTTGTTGTCCCGGGTTCTGGAAGACCCGGCCAAGAACGATCGCGCTTATCTTGAGTCCGAGATCAAGCGCCTGGGGGGGCTGTCCGAATCCGAATTGGAAGCGGCGGCGGTTGCCGCCAAAAATCAAGTCGGCGCTGTTGAGACCAAGCGTGACCAGATGACCAAAAAAAAGTATTGGGTGACTTAAAAGCAGACCCGGCGAGAGGCGTGCTTGCAGCTCCTTAGCCCATTTACAAATAAGGAATTTGGGCTAAGATGTAAATGTTTCGGGGAGGAGTATGCCGGTAGTACGCACGATTCGGGTTCGTGCAGACAGGGTTCGATTCCCTGCTCCCCGACTTCGGTCCACCGTAGCTTTAGCGAGGGCAGACAAATCAAAAAAACAGGCGTTATCACGCCTGTTTTTTTGATTGTGTCCCAAAAAAATTACTGTAACTTTATTCCCTGCGGCAACACCGGAAACTGCCGCTCCGGATTGATGCGGTTATATTCGTCAATTGTTTTGCGGCCGTATTCTTCCAGCTGTGGGGCGTAATAAACCGCGATGCCAATCGCGGCAAATGCCGCCAGCAAACCAGCCAAGCCAATAAGAAAGGTAAATTTTTTACCCGAAGTCTTGACTGTGTTCAGACCAGAAACCGTAATATTCGTTCGGGATTTTCTCAAATTAGAATAAAGCAAAAACAAATAAATAGGATACATCGGAGCGAAAAAAAGGTCTGCTATAAATTTAAGCACTCCGCCCATTGGCAACGATTTGAAAACATCAAAAAATGAATTGACGAACAAAATCGACACTGTGCCGAGAGCCGCCAACAATAACACATTCCAAAATGAACCGCGAGTATAATCGCGGCTGCGCTGCATAGCGGCTGGCCAATCTTGGTTTTCCACAACAATGATGTAACTCGCGAACATCAGCCAGACTGCAAAAATAAGACCGGGAATGATAAAAAATAGCATTCCAAAAAACACCGCTAATAACGTAAGCAAATTCACCAGCATACACGATGCCACATAGCGTTTGGCTGAATTTAGAGCCTGGCTAATTGAGATGTTTTCGTTTGCCTCTCGCAGAACAACGATCGCGGCCGCTTCGGCCCAGAACATTAACAACAGCAGAGCGATAAGGCAAGCAACGCCAAGTACAATAATCGCCATTATTGCGGCCGGTGCAATACTGCCCGATCCGGAAACGGCAACCACAATAAATGCGAAAGCCACGCCGGCGAGAATGCCCGCGCCGAGAGCCACCACATTGGCAAAAAATTGCAATTTAACCAATGGCCTCCAGAGTCTCCGGTAAACTGCGATTGATTCCATCACAATAGCTATAAATCCGGGCAATGGGATGTTGCTGTCGGTGGCGCTCGCCGCTTCGTTTGTCGTATTTGCTTGTACCATTTATTTGTTTGTTATGTCTTTAAATTGATTATATGGTCAGGCAGGCAATAAGGAAAGCGTGCACTGAAAGGCAGTTCATATATATAGGAAGTATGGAAGACACATCTTTAAGGTTGCAAAAAAAATTCTATACAACTAAACTAAAATATAAACGACAAATCTTGTAATTAAAAAGCTATGGAACAAAATAACCCCTCTCATGATTATGTTCTGTCCCTTTACGAGGTCTGCGAGATCCTAAGTAAAAGCTCGCGCACCGTTAGCCGGTATGTTCATCGCAACATTCTTCATCCGGTTGGGGTTAAGAGCCGCCAGGGTACGCTTGAGTATCGTTTCAGCCGTGCCGAGGTTGACGAGCTTAAACGGCGCGAACTGGCAAGGCTTAGCTTTCCTCGTTTGGGAGATGTTATGCCCGGCATGGCATCGTTCGCTTCAATGGATTACCAAGCCTCGCCGACAATGCCTCGTACCCGATTTACCATTCCGGGTATCGCTTATCCGGCGCCTTCAGCGGGCAATCTATCCGATCAAGCTTCCGAGCCGCAAGCCCAGCCGGGATCATCGGTTAGGCCTGACGCTAGTGTTGAGGCTGGCAATACGAATTCAACCTCAATCGTGCCGCCGGAAGCAGTTGCCGGCCATATGGATACGGCAGACAATGGGTTGGCCAATGACCGCGATAACCGGCCGATCATCAAGCTTTTAAAAGAAACCACCGAGATGTTGCGCGACCAGTTACGGGTTAAAGATAACCAGATCAAAGATCTTGATGAAAAGATTGGCCAGCTCATCGAGCGCAATCGAGAAACCAATATTTTATTGAAGGGCTTGCAAGATAAGATGGTTTTACTCGACCAGCCGAAAAAGGAAAGTAATGAAGACAGGGCTCTACAATCAGCCAAGGGCGAGGAAGCGGCACCCGCTGCCGCGCCTGGTCCGGTACCCGCGCCTGGTCCGGTACCCGGAGTGAAAGTAAGAGTAGCTTACTCGGACACGGTGCCCGTGGCGGATACCGGTAATAATTCTGGTAATGGCCAAGATTGGGAAGAAGCGCCTTACAAAGATGATCGTCCGCGGGGAGGATTCTTTGGCAAAATGTTTCACCAATAGAATTTATAAAAACAAAAAGGGGAGCCGCCCCCTTTTTTTTATTAAGCGATTGTTATCTTTTTTTCTTTGGTCTATCATAATAACAAAACTTATTGTTCTAATGCGATAGAATAACGTTAGCAGTTGTTCTATCGTTGTATGAGTATGACCCTAAAAAATTTTATCCTTCCATTGTTGCCGCCCCGGATTGATTACGGGCCCTTGATACGCGTTATTGGCGAGGCGCATGGCGCCGTGGGTGAACTCAACGGTTTGATGCGCAAAAATATTTTAAATCCCGAACTTTTGGTTACGCCATTGCTTACCAAAGAAGCGGTATTGAGTTCCCGCATCGAGGGCACGCAGGCCACGCTGGAAGACGTCTTTCAGTACGAATCCGGCGCCGCTCCGCGTCCGGCGGCAGGTATGGAAAAAGACATTGCCGAGATAATCAATTACCGCCGGGCGATGAACTTTTCCGTTGGCGAATTAAAGGCTCGGCCGGTTACGCGGGAGTTTGTTAAAAAACTTCATTATCTATTGTTGGATTCCTCCCGTGGCGCCGAAAAAGACCGCGGTAAATTCCGCACCGGACAAGTTTATATTGGTATGCCAGGCGCGTCGATCGAGGAGGCCAGTTATGTCCCGCCTTCGCCCGACCGCATTCCGGAATTATTGGCCGACTGGGAAAAATATGCCAATTCTAATATTGAAAAAGATGTATTGGTGCAGATCGGAGTGGCGCATTATCAGATGGAAGCGATCCATCCTTTTCGCGACGGCAACGGCCGCGTTGGCCGGCTTTTGATCCCGCTTTTTTTGTACCAGCGGGAAATGCTTTCTTGGCCGTTGTTATATATTAGCGAATATTTCGAGAAAAACCGTGCCGATTATTACGGTTATTTGCGTGGCGTTACCGAAAAAAGCGACTGGGTTAGCTGGCTAAAATTCTTTCTATTGGCGCTTATCACGCAGTCTTTGAAAACCCAGACGTCGATTGCTCGGATAATGGAACTTAACGAACGCCTTAAAAAAGAAGTTGTGGCCGCCAACTCAGTTTACGCGCCTAATCTTTTAGAGTTGCTTTTTTCTTCGCCGGTTATTACCTATGCCGGTATTAAGGACCGTCTTGGTACCAAGAATCCGCAAACCATTTATAATCTTTTGGAAAAATTTCTCCAAATGGGAATTCTTAAAGAAGAACCCGGTCGCAAGCGCAATCGGGTGTTTGTATTTCGTGACCTGATGAATATCTTAAAATAAGGCAGGCGGCACGTGTCGGATTTTCAAAGTCAATCCGGGTGGATTTGAAAGGGGATCGCGTGGCGTTGAGAAGACGCATGTCAAGTCTGGCCACTCGGCATTTGCAATACTATTTTTATGAATAGGCCAGAGAGGTAGTTCCCGTATTTTCTAGCAAAGAATCTGTTTGGTTTTTCAAGATATGGTTTATGATGATTTCTGTATTGGTTTGGAATGTTTAAAAACACTTGCGCGGAATTTTTAATTTTTGACAAAAGGGCGGCATGCGCCTTTTTTGTGTTATTATTATAATTAGCTTAAGGTTGATAACGCAATAAAATTTTTAAAATGAGTAAATTAATAAATTCTCTTTTTTGGGCTGTGGCCATTATTACGTTCGTGATGCCGCCCCTTACGGCAAGGGCGATTATGGTACCCCAGATTTATTTTACTGGCGATCCGATTATTGAGTCGGTTAATTTCGATGCGGGGCAAACGATTACTGGTACGGTTGAAATTTGGAACTATGAAGAATCCGCGATGAGCGATCTGATGTTTAACTACCAGTTGCTTGCCGGTGAAAAAAACAGCGTGCCCACCGAACTTATTGATAACAGCCAGGTTGGCGCAATATTTTCCCTCGTTGCCGGAGAAAAGGCAATTAAAGAATTTTCTTACGTCCTGCCATCGAATCTCCAGTCGGCCAATTATACTTTGCGCATCCAAATTGTTAATGGTCGGGGAGAAGAGTTGGCATGGGCTGACAAAGTAATTAATGTCGGCGGCAGCGGAAAATTTCTGACCATCAAGAATGGAGCGATCGCCAAAAATGGGCAGTTGCTTTCATCCGCGGCCGGCGTTTATTACCAGCCCGGGGAAGTTGCCGCGATTCAATTCGAAGTAGTAAACGAATCCGGATTTACAATTTCGGCGATTCCGTCGGTTATTACTTATAACCGTAATGTCGGCGGCGAAGTTATCGGTAAAAGAGATGAAGCCGGTATTGTTATTGAGGCAAACAACAAAAAGACCGTTACCTACGCTTTGTCTAAGACTAATATCCCCGAAACCTATCTTTCTGAAGTAAAACTTCTGGATCCGTCTACCCGGGAAATCATTTCCAATGTTTTGCTTTTTCGCTGGATAATCTCCGGAGAAAGCGCCCGCACGCTTTATGTTTCTTCCGATAAACTAGCTTATCGGGCGGGCGATGAAGCCAGGATCAATATTCAGTATAACGGACCGGCCGATCACGAAATCGAAGGCGGTACTGGTACGCTTAATGTTAAACTTTCCAACTCCAAGAACATAGTCATTGGTGAAGCCATCCAGCAAATCGAACTCAAACCCGGTTCGGTTACCGTCGACATCCCGGTTAAGGAGAGCGTGGATAAATTCAAAATTGGCGTTGCTATCAGTAAGGGGAATAAAGGGTTCGACAACTACGAAATCAAAATTATGCCCGAGGGAGAGCAATGGGACGAAGTTGCGGCTCCGATCCAAACCCAAGAAAAAGATAACGGTCTCAAGGGGAAATTTATCTTTGGCGCGGTCGCTCTTGTTTTATTAATAATAAGCATAGGGATCGTTTCAAGAAAAAAGAAGGGTGCGGTGGTTTCCTGTTTTCTGGTTGTTGCCGTTGCTTCATCGCTGGTCGCGTCCGGCGTGCAAGCGGCCATCGAAGTTGACAGCGGGTGTTGCAATACCACGGTTCATTTCAACGCGCCGATTCCGAATATCGAGTTGTATCCCGGCGGTAACGTAAAGTTCTCTAACAGCTATCGCGTAACCAGTTGCGGCAATGGTCTGTTCTTTAACCGTGCGGCTTACTACATTACGGAAGATCGGGACATACCTCTTGTTGATGCGGAGGGCCGTAATTACAATGATTGCAGTGATACCAAATGCACGAAAGGGGAGTGTCTTTCATGTTTTGGCGCCTCCAGCGGTACTTACGAATGCGGGCATTTTACATACGGTAATGTGGTTAAGAAACTCGATACCGCTCAAGGTTATAAAATTATTGAGCTCGGAACATTCAATACTTCCGATGTTGGTAGTCTTAACACTCGCGATTGGCCGCACTGGGTGGAACTGAATAAATCCTTTACCGTTCCGGCCAATTTAGATATGTATGGGCCGGTGCGTCTGTATGTTCAGTATCTGGGTTCTCACTGGGACGGGCACTGGCATTGGAATATCTCATATCAGAAGGCTTTCTTGCGCGCGGTTCCCGCGGTTGTCGAAGGGAGTCTTGTCGCTACCCAGCCCGATTATTGCACAATGAATCCGGCCGCTGCTTTCAAGTGGAATTTTCATAGCGCCGATGCTTCAGCTTCCCAAGCGGCTTATCGTATCCAAATTTCCAAAAGTCGCAGTTTCTCCGATCCAGTCTATGATTCGTCGGTGGTTAACTCCGCTAGCGGCGCGTTTTCCATACCGGTGGGAATCCTTAACTATAATAATACCTATTACTGGCGCTTGAAAGTTATCGATTCTTACGGAACCGAATCTGATTGGGCTGAAGGTGATCCGATCGTGACTCCGGTCCAGCCGGCGCCCCATCCCGGCATAACCTATACTCCCGACACTGCGATCGTTTTACAGCGGATGTATTTCAGTAGCGCCTCATCTTATTGCTATTCGGGTATGACCAAAATTGCCTGCGCCGATTCTGCCGATGCTATTTATAGTTGGAATTTTGATAACGGAGATGTTTCCACAATAGCCGATGATTCAACCGTGTTTCAGCGGAAGGGCGGATACGCCGTTACTCTTTCAATTACCAGTGCCGGTCTTACCTGTTCAGCAACTAAAGATATCAACGTCAACGCCAGTCTGCCTAGCTGGCAGGAAATAGGCGACTAGACTGTTTTGGGAATACAAAAGCCCTTATCGCAGTCGCGGATGGGTTTTTGTGATTATCCCGCCGGCTGGACAATCCGAAGTTTTGTCTCGGAGCAAAAGGCAGTTTATGAGCACTCGGGGTGGACTTTTTCGGGATTATTTGTTAAAATAATTCCGTTTTGTTGGCCCCATCGTCTAACGGCTAGGACACCGCCCCTTCAAGGCGAAAACGCGGGTTCGATTCCCGCTGGGGCCGCCTTTCGCCTCGCAGTAGCTCGGCTTCGGCGAGCTAAAAGCCGCCGTAACTAGCGAAAGCGGGTGTTCACGACAAAAAACGAAAGCGGCACCGGCCGCTTTTTGTTTGCTTGCTTGGTTGTATAATTATTATAATGTCTTTTGATTATCTCAATCTTTCCCGCGCCGCTGATTTTTCGAATCCGTGGATGAGGGGATTATATCGTTTTTTTGAGATGCTTCCCGGGATTTTTTCCTGGGTGACTTTGCTATTTGGATTCGTTTTGTCCTGGTCTTTGCCTTCGCTGGTCGCGATTTTCATTATCGCTTTCGATCTTTACTGGCTGTTGCGCGTCCTTTATCTGGCGGTGCATCAGATTGCCAGCTACCGGAAAATGGAAAAGCATTTGGCTGTTCAATGGATGGAAAAACTGGAAAGAGATAAGCCTGGCGAATGGGAAGATATTCACCATCTGGTGGTTCTGCCTTTTGCCAGCGAAGAAAGGGCGGTGGTAGCGGCTACGCTTGAATCCCTTATACGGGTTGATTACCCAAAGGATAAAATAATCATTTTAATGGCTTTGGAAGACAATCCCAAGGCGCGCGCTGTTTTTGACGAACTCGCGCCGCTCTATCGGTCAAAATTTCGCGCTTTCTGGTCTTCGGTTCATCCCAAGGGGATTGCCGGCGAGCTCCAGGGAAAGGGAGCCAACGTAAATTGGGCGATTCGGCAAATGGAAGAAAAATATCTGCCCGGCCTAGGTATCCGGTCGGAAAACATTATCGTTTCTCTTTTTGATATTGACACTAAGCCTTATCCGCAATATTTTTCCTGCTTGTCCTGGCATTATTTGAATACTCCCGATCCTCTGCGCAAAAGTTACCAGCCCATTCCGGTTTACAATAACAATATTTGGGAAGCGCCGTTGGTTAGTCGTATTATTGCCACTTCATCCACTTTTTGGGAAATGATGCAACAGGAGCGGCCCGAACAACTGGTGACCTTCTCAAGCCATTCCATGCCTCTTTCGGCCCTTTTGGAGGTCGGATACCCCCGGAATGTCGTTTCCGATGATTCCCGTATCTTTTGGCGGTCTTATTTTTACTATGGCGGTAAGTATAAAGTCGTTCCGATGTATTATCCGGTTTCAATGGATGCGGTTTTTGCCGAATCAACCGCAAAGACAATGGTTAACCAATACAAACAGCAGCGCCGTTGGTCCTGGGGGGTGGAAAATCTTCCCTACGTGTTTTTTAATCTGTTTATGAACCCGGCAAGCGCAAAAATCAAAATCAACGAAAAAATCTTCCATATCGTAACGATGCTGGAAGGGTTTTGGTCTTGGGCGACTGGTTCGCTTTTAACTTTCGGTTTGGGTTGGCTGCCGCTCTTGCTGGGAGGCCAGAATTTTAACACGACTCTGCTTTCCTATAATCTGCCGCTTTTAACCTCGGCGATCATGACTTCAGCAATGGTTGGTATGGTGGTATCGGCCATTATCAGTCTTTTGCTTTTGCCGCCGCGGCCCAAAAACTTCGGGAAATGGCGCCACGCGTCAATGCTTTTGCAATGGCTTTTCCTGCCCGTAACACTGATAGTCTTTGGTTCTTTGCCGGCTCTTGAATCCCAGACCCGTTTGATAATCAATAAACCGCTTGGCTTCTGGGTAACCGACAAAATAAGGAAAGAAAAAACCGCACAATAATTGCGGTTTTTTGTCGGTTATCGACACATAGGAATATCTCGGGATCTGTCCCGGATTATTTATTTGTATTTATTGTATTCATTCATAGTCGCGATTCATTATCCTGTTATTCCAGATGCGCCCGTTCCCGGAAATGTTTGATGCGCGCCGCCAGTTGGGGGTGGCGCGACAAGTCCGGATCATGCTGTAAAACGCCTTTGGCGGCGTTGCGCGATTTTTCCACCAAAAAAACATCGGCTAGCGATGCCATCGCCAGGTCGGGGGCGCCCCATTGAGCCGAACCGAATACTTCGCCGGGGCCGCGGATCTCCAAGTCCTTTTCCGCCAGCATAAAACCGCTGTCGAATTTCAGCATTGCGTTCAATCGTCGGGTAGGGTAGTCGGAAAACATCAGGCAATACGATTGATGTTCCCCCCGCCCTACACGGCCGCGAAACTGGTGCAGTTGCGCCAAACCGAATTTATGGCTGCCTTCAATGGCCATGATTGTTGCGTTAGGAATATCGATTCCAACCTCAATTACAGAAGTAGAAACTAAAATATCGATCATCCCTTCTTTCATTTTTCGCATTGTTTCCTCTTTTTCGGGAGCTTTCATTTTGCCGTGCAGCATTCCCACGCGCAGCTCCGGGAATACCTCTTTTGATAATTTTTCATATTCTTCCTTAACCGCCTTCACCGCGCCCGCTCCCGAATAATCGGTCTTTGGGTCGAATAATATTCCGTCGCGTTTCTGTTCCTCTTCTCCCTCGTCCGGGTCGATGCGCGGACAGATCACGAACGCTTGCCGGCCCGAGTTTATTTCTTTGCGGATCATCTCGTAGGCTGCTTTGCGCTCGTCGGGCAGAATAATTTTCGTTTGTATCTTTTTTCTGCCGCTGGGCATCTGGTCGATCAGCGCCAGATCGAGGTCGCCGTAAACCGTCAGCGCCAAAGTTCGGGGAATTGGGGTGGCCGTCATCGATAGCAGGTGCGGCACGGTGGTTTGTTTATTGTTTTTTGCCAGCGCGGCGCGCTGGTCAATCCCAAAACGGTGCTGTTCGTCCAATACCACCAAATCCAATTTTTTGAATGTTACGCTCTTTTGGATTAGCGCGTTGGTGCCGATAAGTATCGCGGCTTCGCCATTCTTTGTTTGCTCCAAAACCGCTGCCTTCGACGCTTCGCCGTACGACGACAGCGCCGAATGTTTAGCGCACAGAAGACCGATTTCAACGTTAAGAGCCGCCAAAAATTTGGAAAAAATTGCGTAATGCTGTTGCGCCAGGATTTCGGTGGGTACCATTATTGCGACTTGTGACCCCGCTCTTGCCGCCGCCAGCGCGGCAATCATTGCCACGATGGTTTTGCCCGAACCCACATCACCTTGCAGGAGGCGGTTCATCGGTCTGGGCTTTTCCATATCCTTCAATATTTGGAAAGCGGCTTTCCGCTGGGCTTCTGTGAGTTTAAAAGGCAGGGATTTCACGAATTCCTTGATCAGTTCTGTGTCCAGCGGTATCGATTTGGCTTTTTCGGTATTGAGCCGTACTCGCTCGCGCAGTACCGCCAGCTGGATAAAAAACAATTCTTCGAATGCGAAACGCTTGCGCGCCGCGATTGCAAATTCTTCCGATTCCGGGAAATGTACTTGTTTTATCGCGTCGCGCCAAGGCATGAACTCGTTAGTGCCTAAAATGCTTTCCGGCAGGGGATCGGGCAGTGTCGAGTAGCCTGGCAATAATGGTTTAATGATGTACCGCAACCAGCGGCTGGACACTCCGGCGGTTTCCGGGTACACCGGCACAAGGCGTCCGGTATGGGTGTAATCTTCTTCGCTTTCGAAACTGTCGCGCACCTTTTCGTACATCGGGTTGGATAGATAGCGCCCGCTTTTCTTTTCCACCAGCTTTCCGGCAAGACATACGACGGAACCTTTTTTTATGGTGCTGATCAGGTACGGCTGGTTAAACCACACCGCTTTTACTGAACCGGTGGCGTCGGCAACGATCGCCTCGGTGATTGTCATGTGCCGCTTCCAGATTTTGAACATTTTGGCTTCCGTAACTTCGCCCTGGACACATGCGGTTTTGTCCAATTCCAGCTTGGCGATATCGGTGCGCGACGAAAAATCCTGATAGCGGCTCGGAAAATGATAAAGCAGATCTCGCATCAAGGCAATTCCCAAGTTTTTTAATCTGGTGCGGTATGCCGGGCTGACGCGGGTGAATTTTTCTATCGATGTTTCCAAATCCATAATATTGTTTTAAACGGCAAATTTTATCGTATTCAACTAACTATGATACAATGAATATGACATAATTCAATTTTAATCCAAATAATATGCCTACAAATACCCAGGATCCAAGTTCTTCGATTGCGGTGATTGTCGGGATTGTAGTCGCGGCCATTATGTTTTCATTCCCCGCCGCCCAAATTGGCAAGGGTTTAGGTTTGATTATAGTCGTTGTTGTTGCGGCTTTTTTGATCTTGCTCGCCGGTTTGCGCGTAGTGGACCAGTTCGAGCGGGCAGTGGTGCTGACCCTTGGCCAGTATTCCGGCACCCGCGCTCCCGGCCTGACCTGGATATTGGTTGGCTTCCAAAGAATGATCAAGGTGGATATGCGCATCACCACCACCGACATCCCGTCGCAGGAAGTAATCACTAAGGATAATGTCCCTGTCGGCATTAATGCCGTAGTTTATTTCCAGGTCGAGTCCGCCGAAAAGGCCATGCTGAATATCAAGGATTATACCTTAGCGGTGGCGCAGTACGCCCAAGCCGCCCTGCGCGACGTGATCGGCGGTATCGAGCTTGACCCGCTGTTGAGCGAACGCGAAAAGATCTCCGAAGAGATAAAAAAGATTGTCGATGCCGCCACTAACAGCTGGGGTATTAACGTTACCGACATTAAGATTCAGGATATTGAGCTTCCCGCCGATATGAAGCGTGTTATGGCCAAACAAGCCGAATCCGAACGCGAGCGCCGCGCCATTATTATCCGCGCCGAAGGCGAGTATCAAGCCGCGGCCAAGCTTGCCGAAGCCGCTACGGTTTTGAATGCCACCCCCGGCGGGTTGTCGATGCGCACCCTGCAGACCATCGAAAAGATCAACCCCGATCCCTCTAAAACCGTCATCTTCGCCCTGCCGGTGGAAATTATGGAAGGCTTCAAAAAACTAAGCGGGGGGAAATAAGGATTATTGTTTCTGTTGCGTTTTTAAAAAACCCGGGCCTCCGGGTTTTTGGTTAAAAGATTGACTTTTTGTAAATTAAGTTCAAATATTAAACAAATATTAAATGATATTAAGGCGTAAAGGAGGCGAATAGGATTGGCGTGGAAAAAAGAAATTAATGTTGTTGTCCCCGAATCATTGCGGCGGGGAATGGAGGCAGTTAAGAGCTTGTTGAGGATCTTTAATAATTATCCCGTGTTGGCATATATTCCCGTTCATGATAATTCGTGGCCGGATTTCCGCGATATCTGGTCCAGCGTTGGGCCCCTGGATGGCTACGAAAATATCGTCTTGGCAAAATGTGATTTTGGCAATGGGTGCATTGTCGATATTTGCCTTGGGTCTGTTATTGATGATGGCGTATTCGTTTGGGAGCTTATAGAGTTCAGGATCGAATGGCGTGATACAATGCTGGGCGTTTGGGGGGCTGAACCGGTAAGGATATGCCTTGAAAAGGCCCAGATTAGTATGCTGTTTTCGGCCGAAGAATTACGGCGAAAGAAAAACATCGGGGACTTTGTCACCGATAATGAGTTGGCCGAGCAAGAATACTATGAAAAAAAAGCGGCCGAGATTATTGAACAATTAACCCGAGATTTGCGGAAACGTATCGTTTGGCCTAAAAAATTTCTTCTTGGCGGCGATAATATGTCCAATTTGCAGAAATGGGCTTGATAGCTTTTGATTAAATGAAGATTGCCGTCTTCATTTTTTATTACTTCAATGCCCAAAGCCACTGTTGCCGCAATGCATATTTGGCATAATCCCCGGGCGTCTGTCGCGGGAATTTTGTATCTTGTTTATCGCCAATGAATCCTTGTTGAATTGGTTGGATTAAATATTCCGGGTTTTAAAAAAGCTTTGACATAATTTATTAAATTGAGTAATAAATCGGCAGGGTGGTAGTTTGGAAACGAAAAAATACTTTAAGCGTTTGCCCGATACCAACAAAATAATTACGACAATTGGTTTCTGGCGATCGATCGAGCAGGAGCTTTTAATCATCGGTATGGGGTTTTCCGGCAAAACCTGCCCCATATCGCTGATCATTGAAAAAGCTGTTAGCAACAGTGGATACTCTGATTTCGGCCGGTTTATTGATATCGAGTTTCCGGAAAAGAAACAGGCCGATCTTGTCGAACGGGTCTATCGCGAACGGGTATTGGTGATATTAGAGGGGCTTAATGGGCGGAGTGCCGCGGCATAGCCCTTTTTTAAAAGTAGGAAAAATGGCGCTAAAATAAAATATGAATATAAAAAAATTTCGCCAAAAAATTTGGCAGGCGGACAATATCGTTATCAACGGCAAAAAATATCCGTTGGAAGGAATCATACGGTTTGATTTTTCTGATGGCAATTTTTATGTCAAATGCTTTCTTGGCGGCGGTTATGTTTTTGCGGATGATGAAAGCGGGGATTCTTTTCTTTTGGTCAAAGAAGTAAAAACTCCATTTATTCCGCCGTTTCCGGAGAGGCTGGAATTTGAAGGCAAGGAATTGAAATTCATTTTTGAGGCTCACGCGGTCGCGCGCGAGGTAAAAGGTAAGGAAATTTTTAAGATCGGCGATGCCGAAAAATTTTGGGATTATAAGGCCGCCGATGGCAGTTACTTAAGCCTTGGGATAAATGATCAAACCGGCCAGCGCCTCGACTTCTACGGCAGCATTGTCGAGACAAGCCGGGTCGGGCTGGAACTTGAATAAATCAGGTCGATATTTTATACAAGAGGGGATTATTTGCTCCTCTTTTTCATTTGTGGTCGGATTCTTGGTTTATAGGCTCGCTTGCTGGTTATGCAAACCCGGACCGGTGGAAAAAATACTCGCATCAAACTATAATAATATTGGTGTTATAATAAAATAATAAAATCCATATTATGTTTGAATTTATACTCTTCATCTTATTTGTTTTTACGTTTGTCTATTCCAAGAACCGGGCCGACCAGCTGCTCGACGAAATAGAATCTCTGAGGTCCCGCCAAAATAAAGAAAACGAATATCGACAGGAATACAAATCTGCGGAAGGGGTCGTTAATATAGAGACCGAATCGATTCCTATCGCCCAATTCGAAGAATCCCTGGAAGACGGCCGGTTTTCCACCGAAGCGGAATCCGGGGCGATGATCGTTGCCGAAACCGCCCAACTCGAAAAACCGAAATCAATCACGGTCGAAACCAAGAAATCGGACGGAGACCTTGAATTCAAACTTGGCAGCAAAGTATTTACTGCCGTTGGCGTGGTGGCGGTTATCTGTGCGATCGGGTTTTTCTTGCGCTATGCTTTTGAGAATAATTTGATCAATTCGACCGGCCGCGTGGCGCTTGGAATAATGGCCGGACTTATTCTGATAGCCGTGGGGGAAATCACTCGCAAACGCTATCGGGCCTACGGCCAGGCGCTTACCGGCGGGGGATTGGGAGTGCTTTACCTTTCCTTTTACGCGGCTTTCAGTTTTTACCAATTGCTGGCGCAACCGGCGGCATTTTTTATGATGATCCTGGTCACGGCCGGCGGAATTTTGCTGGCGCTTCGCCAAAATTCAATGGGTTTGGCGGTATTCTCGCAGATCGGCGGTTTTTTGACTCCTTTGCTGATCGACAGCGGTAGCGGCAGTCCCCACGTTCTTTTCCTTTACATCGCCTTGTTGAATATCGCGGTGTTTATGTTGGCTTTCTATAAATTATGGCCGCCGTTGTCGATGGTAAGCTTTGCTGGTACCGCGGTCAGTTTTTTTTACTGGTATTCCAATTATTATAGTCTGGAGCATTTTACGGCCGCGCAGGGCTATTTAAGCCTTTTCTTCGTTCTTTTCCTGGCGATTCCGTTTATTCAGTATTTCATCAAAAAATCTCTCGAAAATTCCTGGAATATGGCGCTGGTTGCTATGAATCCGTTATTTTATTTCCTGATGAGTTACGCGGTCATCGATCAAGCGCGCCCCGATCTTACTGGCTGGTTCACCATCAGTTTAGGCGCGCTTTACTGCGCGCTGGCCGCTTCAATTGGCGGTCAAAATGAACGCGCGTCGCGGTTCCGCCATTTTCTGCTTACGCCCGGCTTCGTGCTTCTCGCCATCGCGGTACCGATCCAGTTCGACGGAAAATGGATCGCGGTTGCCTGGGCGGCCGAATCTCTGGCCTTTATCGCTTCGGGCTTCAAATTGCGTTTGACTCTTTACCGGGTATTGGGTAATGTTCTGCTGTTTTTTACCATGATGCGGATAATCCTGTTTGAAAGCTATCTGCCCGATGCCGCGCTTCATTTTTATAACGCCCGGTTTTTGACTTACGTAATGTTTTTTGTTGCTGCTGCGGCCGCCGCTTATATATTCCGCCGCAAAAAAGATGAACTCGGCAACGATGAAAAACAAATGTTTTCATTTTTGGCGCTGGAAGGCGCGTTTATGGGTCTTCTGGGCCCCACGCTGGAAATCCATGACCTTGGTTCGGAGTACGCTTACTGGTATCCGGTTTTCTGGTGCGCGGGAGGTCTGGCCGCGGGCGCGTTGTCGTTCCGTCTGCGAGGAGTTATTTTGAGGCTGGTTACTTATTCGACATTTACGGTTTCTTTTTTCCGGTTGATTTTCTTTGAAAGTTATTTTAGAATTGCCAAAACCGTTCAGTATGTGCCGGTTTTAAACCACCGGGTGTTCGCCTTTCTGGCTTCTGCCGCCGCCGTTCGTTATTTTCTGGTATTGCTGCGCCGCAATAAGAGCCGCGTTTCTGAAGGCGAATACCAGTTATTCCAGCCTTTATTGTTTATTGTTTTCCACTTGCTTTTGCTTTGGATGGTGAGCGCTGAAATTGTCGGTTACTGCGATCATCAAAAGTATATCGCCGTCCGCGATAGCGCCGTTGACTTCAACAATCTCAAGAACGTTTTGCTCTCGGTGGCCTGGGCGGTTTACGGCGGCATCTTGCTGGCGGTCGGTATCGTCAAAAAATCCGTTTATGAACGTTTTATGGCGATTGCCTTGTTCTTCGTCGTCATTATCAAAGTTTTTCTGGTCGATACCGCTAACTTGGATAATCTTTACCGTTTCTTCTCGTTCATCACCTTGGGTTGTATTCTGTTAATAACCGGTTATCTTTACTACCGTTATCAGGATCGTCTCCGAAAGTTTGTCAAAGGCGAATAATTTTTAATGGTATGGGATTGGGAGGCAGGCCGGCAACAAGTTTGGCTTGCTTTCTGCGTGAAAAGAGATAAAAAGGAAATACTATAAATATGAAACTTTTGTTGACATCCGGCGGGTTAAGCCATGAAATAAAAAACGAATTCTTAAAGCTCCTCCCCAAAAAGCCCGAGGATTGCCGTGTTGTATTTGTTCCAACCGCGGCCAATCCCGAAAGCGACCGCTGGTATCTCAATAAAAGCAAATTGCGTTTTGCCGAACTTGGGATCAATATGATCAGCGACGTCGATATCGAAAACGAAACTATCCAAACTCTTGCGCCCAAGCTTGCCGATGCCGACATAATTTATGTCGAAGGCGGCAACACATTCTATCTTTTAAAATACGTTCGCGCCAGCGGCTTTGATGTTCTGGTCAAGGATTTCTTGGAAAGGGGAGGGGTATATGTCGGCTCCAGCGCCGGTTCAATTATTGCCGGCACGACCATTGAAACCAGCGCCGCCGAAAATATTGTCGATTTGAAATATCTGGTCGGGATCGGCTTGGTTCCCTTCGCGATTAAGCCGCACATCAACGCCGACAATATGGATCAAGCTAAGGATTTGGCCGCAAAATTGGACCGCCCCATCGTCGCTTTGAACGATCGCCAATCGGTAGTGGTCGATGGCGCCCGAACCGAAATTATCGGCAATGGTGAAGCGATGAAATTTAATAACCCGGGTTTATAAAATGACATCGCCCGCCCTCGAAAAAAATTTAAAAAAAATTTTTGCGCGCAACAAAAATAAGCGGATTGTTGTGGTTGGTACGACCTGAACGGGTAAAACTACGCTGGTAAAAAATATTCCCGGATGCCTTGATATGGACAAATTGGTTTTCCCCAAACTGACCGGGGAAGAGTCGGCTTATGTTTGCCGAACGCCCTGGACTCCCGAGATCGGCGAAATAATGAGTCGCCTGGCGCGCGCTAAGGCCCAAGTCGAACCGGGCCGGCCGGTTTTCGGAACTATTGTTCTTGATTGCGACCTCGTCGTGTTTCTAAAGATCAGCGATAAGCTGTTAGCTAAAAGAACGGCATTAAGGAATGTTAGTCTTGCCGATGCCCGCAATATGGAAAAACAGATCGAAGAAGAGGTCGGCGGTTCGGGGATCGAAACGTTAACCTTGCTTGTCGGCTGAAATACTATGAAGCAAGAGCCAAAGACAATATTTGAAAAAATAATATCGGAATGCCAAAACGACAATAATATATTGGGAGCTTTTTTGGGAGGGTCGCGCGCCAAAGAGTTTGAAAACAGAAATTCCGATTACGACATTCGAATAATCGTAAAAGACGAAGACGCGTTTGAATATAACGAGAAATATCCGAAATATTTTTCTCCGGGGATCGATATCGCCGTAATGCCTTTTTCCGAATTCCAAAATTATGCCCGGTGGGGAAGCGATACCGCCTGGGACCGGTACGAATTTGTCCGCGCCAAAGCCTTGGTGGATAAAAACGGCTTGATCCAAAAGTATATCGACCAAAAGGGGTCATTTCCGGCCGAAGAAAAAGAAAATTATATTAGCGAACAGATCGACGCTTATCTGAATTGTTTTATCCGGTCGGTTGAATCGCGCGCCAAGGAAAATGTTATTGGCAACCGTTTGGAGGCGGCGTTATCTTTGCCGTGCCTGCTGAACGCGCTTTTTGCCGCCGAAGACCGGATCGCCCCGTTTGCCGACTATTTGGAAAAGGAGCTCGAGAGATATCCGCTGGAAAAATTCCCCCTCCCGGGAAAAGACTTGCTGTCATCGATAATTAAAATTCTCGATACCGGCGACTTGCCGGCCCAGCGCAATCTCGAAACTGTTGTCGAAAATTATTTTCGAGGTATTGGATTTAATCATGTGTTCGACGACTGGGACAGCCGCTTGCCGCGTGCTGTCACCGAAAGTTGATTTTGAAAATTAATAAATAGCCAATGGATCGCAATAGATTTACGATCAAAGTTAACACCATCGAAGGTTTCTTGAGTGTCAAAAGCGTTTTCGACCGGGGTGCTATCGGCGATATCGACGGCGTGCCGATGTTTGTCAGCGCTTTCTGGTTCGATAAAGATCTTTTCGTCAAATACATTGAAGTTTCGGCCGCGCCCGACGGTCGCGCTCCGGAAAGCCTGTTTATGGCTCCCGCCGCCGCATTTCTTTTTGGTGAAGAACTGGCCATTCCCAAATCGGGTAATTTTTTAAAACTTGCCGCCGGCGATTACTCCAAGCTCGATTCCAGCCACGCCCGTTTGGCTCGGATATCCGATAACTCGGTTGACGGCGAAACTTCCGCCGCGGTCGCCGACGATGATTTTATCATCCGTGATTTTTTGATCGATGCCCGTTCCTGGAAGGTCGCCGCCCTTTTGCGCGGCAATTGGACTTCGCCGGAGATTATCCGGGTTGCCAATCTCGTAAGTTTTGATTCCGAAGACAATTTTGAATTTTCCGTATAATATAATAAAGCGATGAACGCGATAATAATTCATGGCACCTGCGATAAGGAAGAATATTTCAGCGATAAATACCCGTCGCTTTCGAACAGTCATTGGTTTCTGTGGCTTCAAAAACAGCTTTTGATGAAAGGCATTTTTACCCAAAGTCCAGAAATGCCGGATGCGTATGAACCTGACTATGATAAATGGAAAATAGAATTTGAAAGATATGATGTGAACGAAAAAACAATTTTAATTGGCCACAGTTGCGGCGGCGGTTTCTTGCTTCGTTGGCTTAGTCAAAATAATATTTATCCTCTTAAGTTGCTGCTTGTTGCTCCCTGGATTGATCCCGAAAGGGAGAAAACGGATAATTTCTTTGATTTTATAATAGATAAAAATCTTCTTGAAAAAACAAAATTAAAAATTTTTATATCACGCGACGACAGTAGTGATATTATAGAATCAGTAAAAATCATTAGGGATAATTTGCCCGGTATCTGCGTCGAAGAATTTTCCGACAAAGGACATTTCACTTTTAATGACTTGAAAACAACCGAATTCCCAGAAATATTATCTGCTATTTTGAACGATAATTAATGTTATTTTTTAAGATTTAAAACAGATAAATAAAGCTAAAAAATGAAACTCGTTCGTCCAAATAAAGTTTATGAAAAAAGCTGGCGCAAGGCGGTTGCGGAGTTCCGGCATGATCGCAAAAGCATAAAACTGTGGGAAGTTCTCGGCAATCCCGACAATCTCGAAGCCTGCGTCAAAGTTGCCACCGATCATTCCAATGGCAAAGATTTGCCGTATGGCTGGGTTCCCTACGATATGTTGTGGCTTTTGGATAATGGAGAGATCATTGGTATCGTTAGCATCCGCCGCCGGCTGAATGAAAATCTGCTGCAAAGAGGCGGCAATATCGGTTACGAAATTGTGCCATCGGAAAGGGGCAAGGGTTATGGGAAAAAGATATTAGAACTTTCCTTGCTTTGGGCAAAAGACCTTGGTATGAAAAAAGTTTTGGTGACGAGTTTTAAAGATAATATCGCGTCCCGCAAGGTTATCAAGGCCAACGGCGGAAAGTTTGAGAACAAGATTATGGTTGCCGGCGAGAATGATGCAACCTTCAGGTATTGGATTTCATTGCAATAATTATAAAACCGCCAATGAATATCCGTCTTGTCGAATTTAAAAATAATAATGACAATTTCCTGCGCGGAATCGCGGTCGTCCCCGAAGTCGTTACCGGGAGGGGAGCGGTGTTCCTGCAGGGATTCGAGCGCAACGCCACGGTCGAAAAAAAATTCCGGCGGATGGCCGACGCCTTGGCGGCGCGCGGGATTGTTTCCCTGCGTTATGACGCCGCCGGCTGCGGTTTATCCGACGGAGATTTCTCAAAAACCACCTTGCTCGCTCGCGCCGATGAATTAATGGTCGCCGTCGGATATCTTCGGAAAGAATTCGCCGTCGATAAGATTTCGTTCGTTGCCCACAGCCTTGGGGTGTGCGCCATCGCGCTCAAGCTGAAATACTTGGAAGGAACGGCCGATAAAATGGTATTCATCGCTCCCGCCCTAAATCAGCGGGAATTGCTGCGCTATTATTTTGTGCGCGATTCGATGAATGCCAAAAATTTTTCGGTTGAGATTAGCTGGAGTAATTGGCAAAATTATTTCAACGAAAAAAAATTTCTCGCCGACTGTAATCGTCCTGCGCGGATGATGCGCGACAATTATTTGGCCCCGGATTATTTTTTGGAAGCCGCAAAAATTGACTTGTCGAATTACTTCGACAAAATAAAAGAAATGATTTTGCACGTGCACGGAGAAGCCGACCGGTCAGTGCCCCTCGAAAGTTTAAACACCGAATTTCATAATCGCATCATAGTCCCCGCCGGCGACCATGACTTGGAACGGCCGATTTTTTTTGAGCAATGGTTCCCGCAAGCTGTTGATTTTCTGGCATCATAAGTATGGGCAAAAAAATTGTCGTTCATGATAAAATGCAGCAGGGGTATTTTTATTATCTGGACGCGCCGGTAGGAAAGGGATTTGATGCGTTATTTGAGCCCGAACTTAGCCCGAAACAAATGTTGGCAATGGGTATATTCGGCGGCAAATATATGACCGACTGTGCCAAAGAATTTCCCAAAGATTGGTTTGATAACGCGAAATTAAATCCCGAATTTCACGACCCCAAACTGAATTATTTCGGTATTAATGCTTCCCAGCCGTTAAGCGTCTGGCGTGCCAAAGGCTGGATCCATCCGGCCGATCCGCGCGGATGGTTCCAGTGGTATTGCCGCTACTATATGGGCCGGCGTATGCCCGAAGATGACGCCCGCCAAATAAAAAGATGGCTTGCTATCCGCCGCCATATTGCCCAAATAAAAAAGAACTGTGCGCCGCGCGATTTATCCTGTCGCCGCCGCCAGCGTCAAGCAATCCTCCATTGGGCGTACGATCCCCGTAAAATATAAAAAAATGGCCGACGAACTTATCGATATTTGCGACGAAAACAACAATGTCATCGGGCAGGCAATGAAAAGCAAGGTTCTGTCCAGCGGTCTTTGGCACCGCACCGCCCGTGTTTTGGTATATGACTCGCGCGGCCGTATTCTGGCCCAGTTGCGGTCGCTTCTCAAGGAATTGCATCCGGGTAAATGGGATATCGGTGTTGCCGGCCATGTAGCCGCCGGCGAGCATTGTATCAACGCGGCCTTGCGCGAAGCCGCCGAAGAAGCCGGTCTGGAATTTTTAAAAACTGATCTTGAATTTGTGATGGTGGAAAAATTCACGAATATTTCGGACGGTTTGGACGAAAAAGGGTTTGCCTATACTTATTACGCGCGCTTCGATGGTGATGAAAGCCGGCTGGTGCCCCAGGAAGGGGAGGTGCAAATGTTAAGATTTATCGCCATCGAAGAATTGGAGCGAGAGAGAAGGGAATATCCCGGGAAATACGTTCCCCATACCGAGCGTTACTGGAGCGAGTTTATCGGTGGTATCGGGAAAAAGTTTTGGTGTCGATAAGCGCGCATATACCTTGATTTAACCGGTCCAAGCGAATAGTTGCGGGGCAAATAACAGATACTTTTCTATACCGGGGGTTGGATAATTGGCAATCTTGGAACCGCCCGGCCGTTTATGGCACGGATAGGTATTAAAAATAAAAAAGGCACTGTAAAGTGCCCGCGGTTTAAAGCTTTTCGAAATCTATTGCCCCGGAACGCGCGAAATGGCGGTTTTCATTGCCGCTGGCAAATTAACCGCCGCTTCAGGCTGCTCATTTTAAAAAATAAAAGTACAGCTTCTTCCGTCGCGGTCCCGCTTCATTCCTTCTTTTTATCGGATATTTGTCTGCAGCGGATATTTTGCACAGGTTTTCTATTCTTCTTGGCTAAAATATCCATCGCGGCGCTATCCACTCCATTTGGCCGGTAAGGCGGTTCGCCGGGGAAGGGGAGTCGAAATCGTTCTTTTTTTGTGCTAACAACCTTAAGTCTCATTTTTATTCCTCCGCAATATGAGATAATAATATTATAATATTTATCAATCATATTATGAAAGTCTTAACGGTATTTTTTTCGCTGACTGGCAATACCAAAAAAATCGCCCATTCGGTTTCCGCCGCCGCGGGAGGGGATCTGCTGGAAATAAAATTGAAAAAAGAATTGCCGGCAAACAAATTATTGAAATATTTTGCCGCCGGCCGGCAGGTGGTTAAAAAAGAAACGCCCCAAATAGTTCCTTTCGAAATCGATCCCAATGATTATGATTTGGTATTTGTTGGCACTCCGGTATGGGCCGCAAATTACGCTCCTGCCGTTCGGTCGTTTTTAAACCAGAAAAAAATCAAAAATAAAAAAATCGCCTTGTTTTCTGCCCGCGGCGGAGAAACTCCGGGCGCGGCCCTGGAAAACCTCGAAAAAGAACTGGCCGGAAACCGTATTGTCGCCAAGGCCAGCTTTAAAATGGACGGTATTCCCGCAACGGATGAAAATAATAATCTGAAAAAAATCGCGGGTTGGGCGAAGAATATTATTAAACCTTGATCTTGGAATAATATTTTGAAAATATAGAACGGGCTGTCACTTGGAACAGTCCGTTATCTGTGTTATCAGGGCGGTAATTTCATCCGGGGCGATCTTGCCTTTATATCTGTTCGCGGTGGCCTCGATCCAAAATTCCTTGTAAACTCCGGCCGGCCCTATTCGGTTTGGTCCCGACAGTATTAATGTATCTGCGCCGTTAATTGCGCCAACGATTTCTGTTTTATATCTTCTAAAATAGACATTCTTTCCCAGCCTCCTTTCCAGCATCCGGGCAATCTGCTGGCCGGTCATTGGTTCCGGAAGCGAAACAATAATGCAGAATTTTGGTAATTCTGTTTTAATTTTTTCGAAGGGCATTGTAACGCAGATTTACCTTTGAATCCGACCGCTTGTACAATAAAATTGTATGAGCAAATTTCAACATTTTTACCTCTACGAGAGGCAGCGGATTGAAAAGTATTTGAAACAAAACAAAAGCCGGCAATTCATTGCCGACAAACTGGATCGGAGCAAATCGAGCGTTGTTGATGAAATCAACCGCAATTCGGTAAACGGTATTTATACTGCCCAAAAAGCCCACCACAAAGCATATGTTTCGAGACGAGAATCCAAGATACAATGCCTGAAGGTGTCGACAAATTTTGAACTGCGGGATTTTGTGGAAACAAACATTGAAGACGATCAAACTCCGCAAGGAATTTCAGGAAGATTGAAAAACATTGAAAAGAAAATCGAATATGCAAGTACAAAAGCCATCTACAAATTTGTTTACAGCCCATTGGGCCG
Source organism: uncultured Candidatus Saccharibacteria bacterium (assembly GCA_964470995.1). GTDB lineage: Bacteria > Patescibacteriota > Minisyncoccia > Minisyncoccales > UBA5738 > UBA5738. Next base: position 121,308 of record CAYYEP010000001.1, on the reverse strand, counting down.
GAATCTGGAACGGCATCTGTATTCCCGGGCGGTAAAGAAAAGAGGCGGACCCAAGCGCGGCCGATCGGTTGCCATCGACGGCCGAAGAATGATCGACCGAAGACCCAAGATTGTCCAAAATCGGCTTCAATTCGGCCATTATGAAGGCGATTTCATCGAATCGGGAAAAGATGGCAAAGGATCGCTCTTGGTGATCGTGGAACGCAAAACTCGATATCCGTTCCTGCGTTATCTCGTGAATCGCGATACCGCCACGGTCAACCGTGCGGTTAATGAATTGCTTGGTCCGTATCCGGTTGAAAGTTTAACTATCGACAATGATATTTCTTTCCAAAAACACGCCGAGCTTGCCGATCTTATCGACGCAGCAATATTCTTCTGCCATCCGCAATCGCCAAACGAAAAAGGAACGGTTGAAAACCGCAACAAAGCGATCCGCCGTTATGTTAAAAAGGGTTCCGATTTGAGCAAATGCCCGCCGTCGTATTTTGCGATGGCAGCGTGCAAACTCCGCAACCGCTTTATGGAATGCCTTGGCTACAAAACGCCTGCCGAGGCATTCGCCAGAGAGCTTAAAAAACAAAAATGCCACGCAGGCGTGGTATCATTACAAGGGAAAGTATTAATTTAATTATGCGGTCGGATTGAGGGGTGCGGGTAGGTAATCAACTCCGCTTAAATATTAAATAAATCATTATTTTTGTCAATGTTTAACAAGGCAGGTTTTTTTGCTAATGTGTAGGATAATAAAAATCTATGAATACTTCCGAAATCCGCCAAAAATATCTTGAATATTTCAAAAAAAAGGGGTGCGCGATCATCCCTTCCTGCGGATTGGTGCCCGACAACGACCCGTCGACTTTGTTTACCAGCGCCGGGATGCAACAGATGATCCCTTACCTTTTGGGGCAAAAACATCCCCTTGGCGCGCGCATTGCCAATTCGCAAAAATGTTTTCGTACCCAGGATATCGAAGAGGTGGGCGATAACCGCCACATGACTTTTTTTGAGATGTTGGGAAACTGGTCGTTGAACGACTTTTTCAAAAAGGAACAGATCGCGTGGATGTTCGAGTTTCTAACCAAAGAGGTGGGTCTGGACCCGAAAAACATTTATGTGACTGCGTTTGGCGGCTCGCCCGAATGCGGCGTGCCCCGCGATGCGGAAACTGTGCAAATTTGGAAAGATATGTTTGCTACCGCGGGGATCGCCGCTCTCGATGTCGATGGCGGCAAACACCCAATGGCGCCAAACGAAAAAATTTTTTATTACGGCGAGTCAAAAAACTGGTGGTCGCGGTCGGGAAAGCCGGCTGCCATGCCGGAAGGCGAGCTGGGCGGCCCGGATTCGGAAATGTTCTGGGATTTCGGCGCACACCTGAAATTGCACGAAAATTCTCCCTGGCGCAATGAGCCATGCCACGTCAACTGCGATTGCGGCCGGTTCCTGGAGATCGGCAATAATGTTTTTATGGAATATGTTAAGCGCGGCGGGGCGGTGGTAAAAATGGATCGCCATAATGTTGACTTTGGTGGGGGATTGGAGCGCGTCGCCGCGGCGTCGGTCAACGATCCGGATGCTTTTAAGATTGATTTGCTCTTTCCGGCAATCAAAAAGATTGAACAGCTTTCCGGCAAAACCTACGGTTCCGATCCGAAAACCACGGCGGCAATGCGAATAATTGCCGACCATATCCGCGCCGCGGTCTTTTTGATTGCCGATGGCGTGGTTTCATCCAACAAAGCCCAAGGATATTTTACCCGCCGCCTGGTCCGTCGGGCCATTGCCAAGGGCCAGCAATTGGGAATAGAAAAGAATTTTTTGGCCGAAATTGCCGTCGCGGTGTGCGATGCTTACGCCGGTATTTACGATCTCAATCTCCAAACCGTCCAAGCGGAACTGGAAAAAGAAGAAACCAAATTCCGCCGCACCATCCATGAAGGTTTGAAAGTTTTTAAAAAAATGGCCGCAGGGAATTCCAGTCTTTCGGGAAAACTTTTATTCGACCTTTACCAAAGTTTCGGTTTCCCGCTGGAATTAAGCCTTGAGATCGCAAAAGAGTGGGGTGTTGCGATTGCCGTTCAAGCGGAAAGCGAATTCAAGGAAGATTTAAAAAAACATCAGGTACTTTCCCGCACCGCCAGCGCCGGTATGTTCAAGGGCGGGTTAGCCGACGCAAGCGAACAAACTACCAAATTGCACACCGCCGCACATTTGATGTTGGCGGCATTGCGCCGGGTTTTGGGCGGGCATGTTGTACAGCGCGGTTCCAATATTACCGTCGAGCGTTTGCGTTTCGATTTCTCGCATCCGGATAAAATGACCCCCGAACAGATAAAACAGGTCGAAGACCTGGTTAATGAACAGATACGAAAAGATACCCCGGTTGTCCGCGAAGAAATGAGTCTCGGCCAGGCTCGCGATTGCGGGGCTATGGGGGTGTTTGGTTCCAAATACGGTGACCGTGTTACGGTTTATTCCGCCGGTGATTTTTCCAAAGAAATTTGCGGCGGCCCGCACGTTGGCAGTACCGGCAAGCTTGGCCATTTTAGGATTGTTAAAGAAGAAAGCTCGTCTTCCGGCGTGCGCCGCATCAAAGCAACCCTAGATTAATCCACAACTATTATTTGCGCGGATTTTAAATACTGTTAAAATAACAGTAAGCGTTATAAACGTTTTATATATTTATGGATAAAAAAACTACATATTATGTTGTTGGTGCGGTGATATTGATAGTGGTTATTGGTATCGTAATCGCGATGCAGAGCGGTAAAAAAACGGAACCGCCGGTGAGTGTGGTGGACCAGCCCAAAGAAGTTAAAACCGAAACCCAAATTGCCCGCGAAGTTGGCCGGGAATTGCAATTAGCCGAAGGCGAGATTCCCCTGCGGATAACAATGGATGATAACGGCCAGTCTGCTAAACTCACCCCTGGAAAGAATTTGGTGTTGATGTTGGGCGCCGATTATACTTGGGATATCAAATCCAGCGACGAGACCGTATTGGCCGAGAGGGAGGTCGAACTAACCGACGAAAGATCGCAGGCAGTTTACCAGATAGTACATTCCGGAAAGGCGGTTTTAAACGCCACTGGCGTCTGCAAGTCCGGTGCCGCCTGCGCGGCGCAAACCCAATCGTTCGTGTTTAATGTGGAGGGAATTATCGCCGACGATATTCCGGCCGGAGACTTGATTAAATAAGCCAATAAATGTTAAACAAGAAGCGGTTCTTCGGGGCCGTTTTTTGATTATGAATTAATCCTTATGAAATCGGTTATACTCTCTGATTTGGATTTGACTCTTACGCGCGATTCTCTAATGTACGAATTGGTCGCGCACCACATAAAAAAGGGAATTATCTCGCCCAACGCGCAGGAAAAGCGGCTGGCGATCCGCGCCCAATACGACCGGGGTGAGTTAAGCTATAACGAAGCGTCTTCCGAAGCCCTGACGGTTTGGGCAAGCTATCTTGCCGGGCAGGATTACGGTTATTTGGTTGCCGATGCCCGGGATTTTTTTGCCGCCCGCGGCGATATTTTTTACCCGTATTTTTCAAAATTGCGCTCCGTTTACCATCCCACTCACGACTTCTATTTGGTAACCGCCAATCTCGATTTTCTGGCGCAGGCCGTAAGCGAAGTTTTCTTGTTGGACGGTTTCGCCTCGGCTAAGATGGGTGTTGCCGGCGGAATCTGCAATGGTACTATAAAACAATCACTGCTTACCGCCGCCAATAAAGCTATTGAGGCTCAAAATATCCTGGCACGCTACGATGCCGCCGGCTCTATCGGGTTGGGGGATACCGAAAATGACGCGGGAATGCTTGCCAAAGTCGCTTGCCCGGTTTGCGTAAATCCCAGTTCCGGATTGCGCGCCTTGGCTGATCGCAACGGGTGGATCGTTGCCGCCCCCGAAGGTGTGCTTGCCGCGCTTGCGGCCTTCTGATTATCGCTAATACTATTAAGCATTATGAAAATAAAGATCGGAACCGCCAATAAGGTTAAAGTGGAAGCTTTACGCGAAGTTGTAGCTGCCAGCGCCTTTCTTGGCGAATGCCTAGTCGAAGGTGTCGACACCGGTTCTTTTGTTGGCAACCAGCCCAAAAGCTTGAGGGAAACGGTGCGCGGTGCGAAGAATCGCGCTAAAGCCGCTTTCAAAGATTGCGATTTTTCCGTAGGTATCGAGGATGGGTTGATGGATGTCCCGGACACGCTTACTGGTTGTATGAATATTGGCATTTGTGCCTTTTACGACGGCAAAAAATATTATCTCGGGACTTCAGCGGCGTTCGAATATCCGCCCAAAGCCATAGAACTTGTTAAAAAAGGCTTTGATATCAATCAGGCCTTTCATATGCTTGGTTTGACCGATAACCCCAGAGTTGGATCATCCGAGGGGGCAATCGGCATTCTGACGCGCGGCCGCTGGAACCGCAAAGAAACCGCCAAACAAGCGATAGCCGCCGCATTGCTGCAATTGGAAAATAACGAATTATACCAATAAGGTTTGTTCGCGCCCTCTTATCGTGTTAATCTTTAGTTAGTCCTTTTTGGCGGGATAAAAGAGGTGAACGATTGGTAGACGATGCTTGCTTAATAGTGAACTTGATTGAAACCCCTGATGATTATCGTTTTCTTACCGCACTGGGTCAGATCGAAGCGGTCAGTGTCTTTGCAAACGGCCGTGTGATGGTTTATTTGAATGCTATAGTTACCCGCGGGGGAGAGGACGTGATTTGCGTCGAAGAACCTTGGCGCAAATGTAAATCGGCGGAGAAGTATGACGTTCATATTATCAAGTGGATACAATACGTCACCCGCGGGACACGGAAGGATTATTATATGGCCAGCCGCAAGAGCCGCAAAAACATTAAAGCGCAACGGAAGCCGGAATAAACCGCTGGACACGTTGTGCTTTTTTATTGACGCCTGGAGCAAAGCGGAAGGCGGTTCAACCAAGATCCCGTAGCGTTTGTCCCGGGGAGATTCATCTTTTCGATAATAACCAAAACACCCCCGAGGGGGTGTTTTTAAAATTCAAAATTATTTTACCTTCGCAATGATCGCTTCGAATATCTTCGGGTTCTTGGCGCTGAATTGTGATAGGATCTTGCGGTCGATAGCGATGTTATTCTTCTTGAGGGCGCCGATGAACCGGCTGTAGTTCATTCCGTTGGCGCGGCAGACCGCGTTGATGTGGATGTTCCACAGGGAGCGGAATTCGCGTTTTTTATTCTTGCGGTCGCGGTAGTTATAGCTCAACGCCTTCATCATCGCCTGCTTGGCCGCGGCCACTTTCGATTTGCGCCCCCAGCGGAAGCCCTTGGTGTACTCGATGATGTTGGCTCTTCTTTTATGGTGCAGTGTTCCTCTTTTTACGCGTGACATGGTTATATTGGAAATTTATGGAAATTGGTTGAAATTTATAGAAATTGGTTGCAGCCGCATTAATGCGTTAAATTTCTAATAATTTCGCGAAGCAAGTTTCAACAAATTTCAGCAGCTTAATTTTACTTTACGATCAGTTTTCTTATCTTTTTGGCTTCCGATTCGTTGAGTGGTACCCATTTGCGTCCGGCGCGCACGGTATTCCCGGATTTTTTCGAGCGCAGATGGTTTTGGCCTGTCGCTCTTCTCATGATCTTGCCGTTCTTGGTGATCTTGAAGCGTTTGGTTATCGATTTTCTTGTTTTCATAATCTTTGTTACTGTAAAATTCCGTTTGGATTTTATGGTTGTATTTTATTGCCCCTTGGAGATGATCATGTTGAATCCGCCCATCTCCCTCTTTATCTCTTGGTCAATTTTGTAGGGCATGGATTTGCCCAAAATTTCCAAGAATTGGCCCACTTTTTCTTTTGAAAGATTGGCGAATGCTTTTTCTCGGCCTCTCAATCTTAAATCGATTTTAACCTTGTCGCCCTTCTCGAGGAATTTCTTTGCCTGGCCGGCGCGCGTTTCCATATCATGCGGGGAAATATTATAGGTTAGGCGGATGCTTTTCACCTCGCTGGTTCGTTTTCCCTTGTCTTTCTTTTGCAGGGAATAAAGATATTTGCCGTAATCCGTTATCCTTGCTACCGGCGGGCTTACCTTATCGGTTACCTGCACCAGGTCGAGATGCTTTGCCCAAGCCATTTCCAACGCTTCCTTCAACGAAATAACGCCTATTTGGTGGTCGGCCTCATCGATCAATCTTACCTGCGATGCCCGTATTTGATTATTGATTAATGGTTTTTTAAACACTCCTTTTTCTATTTGACTGATAAACTATCAGTTATTAAATGGAATTTTGATTTGCAAAATTATGTGGAGACGGCGGGACTTGAACCCGTATCTGGGAAACCAGTCAAGCGGTTTCTACAAGCTTAGTCGGGTTTGTTTGGGGCCTGGAATAAGAAATCCGACAAAAACTCCAAGTCCTTTGCCCGTTTTGTTTTCAATGATTCCCTGGGGCAGGGGAGAACCATCTATCTCCAAAAGGTTATGCCCGGCAAATTTAATGGAGAATCCGTCTGCCGGACACCGGCAGTCTACTAGGCGTAAACTAATTCCGGAGCGCTAAAAGCGAATGTATTCGATTTGGCACTTTTGATTTTCGCTAATTTTTACAAGATTTAGCAACTTGGCTTGCGGCCGGTTGGCCGATAAACCATCGAAGCCTTACATCCCCAAAAACAACGAATCATGATTTACAATTCATGATTTATGAATAAATACGAATTTAAATTTATTCATAAACCTTAAATTGCGATTCATAAATCACTCGAAATTAAACGTATTTCCCGTACGCCCGTTTAATTTCGCGGTCAATGTCGCGTTTCTTGATTGATTCGCGCTTGTCGAATTTTTTTTTGCCACGGCAAACTCCAAACTCCAGCTTCACTTTGCCGGAGCCTTCATAATGCTCTTTAGTATATAACCGAAGAGGCACAAAAGTCAAGCCTTTTTGGGAAGCGATTCCGGCTAAACGCTGAATCTCGGATTTATGCAATAAAAGCTTGCGGTCCCGTTCTTCGTGGTAATCCGCGCCCGCGTTGGCCGGCTGATAGGGGTGGATTTTGGCGCCAAACCAAAAAACCCCGTCCGGTTTGACGATTACATAGGAGCCTGTCAGGGATAATCCCCGGGTTTTGATCGATTTGGCTTCCTGGCCGTTTAACATCACTCCGGCCTCGAATCTTTCGATGATCTCGTAGTTGTAACTCGCTTTTCTGTTTTCGGCGAATACCTTCATAAGCTTGATTCTGCTTCATTCTAGCCCAAAACCCTTGTTTAAGTTAGTCTTGACAAAAAAATAAATTATGTTAATAAATTTAAAATATATGAAGATGGCAGCAACAAAAATTTTTATTTTTAGCTCATTTAAGCTAAGCTGTAATCGCGGAGCATAGCCCGTTTTTTCATGATATTTTAATCAAAATCAATGGTACGCCAAATTGTTAATGATATAACCCTTAAGGCTTTGAAACGGCTGGCCAATACCGGAATTTTTATTATTAGCGACGGAAGCTTGGCGGGGGAATGTAAGTCGGCCAGTCCCTGTAAGGATCGGATCCACGGAGATTATTCTTCCAATGTTGCGATGCGGCTGGCGCGTACCCTCAAAAGGAATCCAATGGAAATTGCCGTAGCCATCGCCGAAGAGATCAAAAAAGACAAAAATTTCGCCAAACATTTTTCCGCCGTTAATACTGCCGCTCCCGGTTTTATCAACTTCGTTTTGTCGCCCGGATATCTGGCTTCGGAGGCGGCGGCGATTATTCGCGCCGGCGCCAAATACGGCCGCGTGAACGCCGGAAGGGGCAAAAAAACCCAGATTGAATTCATTTCCGCCAACCCTTCGGGTCAGTTGCACGTAGGCAACGGTCGTAGCGCGTTCTACGGCGACGCGTTAAGCAATGTTTTGTCGGCCGCCGGTTACAAAGTTGATCGCGAATATTACATCAACGACGCCAAGGTTTCCAAGCAGATCCAAGCTCTGGGCGCTACCGCCCTGGGCAATGGGGTTGCCTATCTTTCTCCTTATCTGAAGGATAAGATTGCCTCGCTTCAGGCCAAGCTTTCCCTAATCCATTCCGAAACCGACGCGGGATATTTTTTAGCCGGCCAGGTTGTCAAGGATCTGAAGAAATTCGTGGAAAAGGATTTAAAAATAAAGTTCGATAGATGGATGTCTGAAGAGATCTTATATAGGGATCGTCTGGTAATGAAAACCTATGATATTCTCAAAAAGAAAGGGCTGGTTGTTGCCAAAGACGACGCTTATTGGCTGGATATGTCTAAATATGGTCAGAAAGACGAAGTGCTATTGCGCGCCAACGGCAGCCCCACCTATTTCCTGTCGGATATTGCGTATCATCTCGATAAAATGAAGCGCGGTTTTAAATTTATCATCGACATTTGGGGCGCCGACCACCAAGGCCATGTGCCGCGCATGAAAGCCGTGATGGATATTTTGGGTTATAAGGGCGAATTCGAAGTGTTGATCTGTCAGATCGTGACCATTAAGGGCGGCAAAATCTCCAAGAGGGAAGGGAACATCATTTCGCTCAATTGGCTTATTGATGAGGTTGGCGTAGATGCCGCCCGATTTTTCTATCTGCAAAATTCTTTGCAATCGCAGATGGAATTCGATGTGAATCTTGCCAAACAGCGTTCCAGTGATTCGCCGGTTTTTTATGTGCAATACGCCCACGCGCGCATCGCCAGTATATTAAGAAAAGCAAAAGCCAAAAAAATTACTGCCCTAACCGCGGATTTCAAGCTTTTACAGCACCCGGCCGAAACCGCGCTAATAAAAGATTTGTTGCGCCTGCCCGAAATTGTCCAGGATACCGCCCGCGATTATCAGGTGCAAAGAGTTTGCCTGTACGCCACCGAACTTGCGGCCAGCTTTCATAAATTCTACGGCGAATGCCAGGTTATTGGTACAGACGCCAAACTGACCCGCGCCCGGCTGGCTCTGGCATATTCAACCAAGGCTGTCTTGGCAAATTCATTGGCGCTTCTGGGGATTTCTGCTCCCGAAAAAATGTAAACTAGAATATCGTTTTCACTGCCCGGCTTTTGACCGGGTATTTTTTTAAAATTTGACAATTGTTAAAATCGAAAACTATTATGAAATTAAGCTTGTGCAATGGGCGCATCTTGCCTTCGCCGGGTTAATCAGCAAAAATTAAAATTTTTACGCCAAAACCACCCATTTTTGTCGCGAAATTTGGATTTTTGTTAAAAATATATATGGAAGGAGACAACGCGACAGGAATCGAACCCCAGGTTCAACCTCAAACCGAACCTCAGGCTCAACCCCAACCCCAGGAACCGGCAGTAGTTCCGCAAGAGATCCCGGCCGCTCCGGCAGCCACCGAAACTCCAGCGACATAAAGCTATGTGGGCGGAACAGGTCGTGCGAGACTTGCTCCAAATTATAAATATGCATAACCCTATTATTTATCTTGATTTTTCGCGGTCCGGAATGGGTGCCACCGCCGCGGATTGAGAATGGGGGTAAGCAACCAGAAAGCGGATCCCGTGAGGAGTCCGTTTTTTGCTAAATAGATGCCCGATTTTGTTTTATGGCGCTCTCCCTTTAAATATTGGTAAAATTTGCTACATTTGGATTGATAAACCATACAATACATTTATGGAATTAAATTTTAACGAGAAGGAGCAAAAGACAATCGAATTCTGGAAAAAACATTCGGTCTTCGAAAAATCCGTCAGCGGCCGCAAGAAGGGTGCCAAGGAGTTCGTATTCTACGAAGGTCCGCCCACGGCCAACGCCAGACCGGGTATCCATCATGTCGAAACCCGCGTTTTCAAAGATATGGTTTGCCGTTACAAGACCATGCGCGGCTTTCGCGTCCAGCGCCGCGCCGGATGGGATACTCATGGCTTGCCCGTGGAATTGCAGATCGAAAAAAAATTGGGGCTTCATAATAAAAAAGAGATCGAAACATACGGGATCAAGCAATTTAATAAGGAATGCAAAGATTCCGTCTTTGAGCAGATTGGCGAATGGCAGAACCTAACCGAACGCATCGGTTACTGGCTTGATTTCGAGAATGCCTACATTACCTACGATCCCAAATATATGGAATCGGTGTGGCACATTTTAAAAACCGCCTGGGACAAAAAACTTTTATTTCAGGATTATAAAGTCATTCCTTATTGTTCGCGCTGCGGCACGGCCCTTTCGAGCCACGAAGTCGCGCAGGGTTACAAAAAAGTGAAAGACCCCTCCGTTTACGTGAAGTTTGCGGTGTTGAATCCGGAGTTCGAGAACAGTTCATTGCTTGTCTGGACAACTACTCCTTGGACTTTGCCGGCCAATGTGGCCGCGGCGGTCAATCCCGCGATCGACTATGTTAAAGCCAAGCCCAAAGACAGTCCGGAAATTTTTATTTTGGCAAAAAGCCGTCTGGAAGTTTTGGGCGATGGCTATGAGATTGTTGGCGAAATGAATGGGACCGATCTTATCGGTTTGCGTTACCAAGCGGTATTCCCGGCAAGCCTGGAATCCGAAAAAACCATTTACCGGGTCATCGGGGCGGATTTTGTATCCACCGAAGACGGCACCGGTATCGTGCATATCGCGCCGGCGTTCGGTGCCGAAGATATGGAAGCGGTTAAAAAAGAAAACAAAAAGCTTAAAGCTTCCGGCCAGCCGGAATTTCCAATAATCTTAAACGTCGGCGAAGACGGCACTTTCTCTTTGGATGTCGCCAAATGGGCGGGCGTATTCGTTAAGGATGCCGATCCGTCGATTATTGATGATCTCAAAGATAGGGGGTTGCTGTTCGCCGCCGTTCCTTATGAGCACGACTATCCGTTCTGTTGGCGTTGTAAGACTCCGTTGCTGTATTACGCCCGCTTGAGTTGGTTCATTAAAATGACTGAATTGCGCGCGCAATTGATTAAAAATAACCAGACCATCAACTGGTATCCTGCTTATCTGAAAGAAGGCCGCTTCGGCGAATGGCTGCGAGAGGTGAAAGACTGGGCCGTATCTCGCGACCGTTACTGGGGAACGCCTCTTCCAATCTGGAAATGCAGCTGCGGCCATACCGATCTTATCGGTTCGGTTTCCGAGATGTTGTCGCGCCGCTATTCAGCCAACAAATATTTTATTTTCCGCCACGGCGAGTCGCTTCGGCAAATAAAAAAGATCGCCAGCTGTTGGCCCGAACCCGCGCCTTTGCCGCTCACCGAAAAAGGCAAAAAAAAGATCGCGCTTAACGCCAAAAAACTGGCCAAATCGGCGAAAATAGATCTGATAATCGCCTCCGATATTTTGCGAACGAAAGAAACCGCGCAAATCATTTCCGAAGCCACTGGCGCCAAAGTTGTTTACGACAAACGCCTGCGCGAAGTCAATGTCGGCGAACTCAACGGCAAAGATCCTAAAGTTTATTGGGATTATATTGGCACCAAAGCAAATCGCTTTTCGGCCAAACCCAAAAGAGGCGAGAGCCTTATCGGTTTGCGCCGCCGCGTCTATGATTTTTTATCCGAAATCGACCAAAAATACGCCGGCAAAAATATCGTTATCATTTCCCACGAAATGCCCCTGACCATGCTGGAATGGACGCTTAAAGGTATGGATTTGAAAGATATCATCGAACAGCGTTATTCCGGAAAAATAAAAAGGATTGCCACTGCTGAATGTCGTCCGGTTGAATTCAAACAATTGCCGTTCAATGATAATATGGAACTCGATTTGCACCGTCCGTTCATTGATGGCGTAACGCCGGTCTGCCCCAAGTGTGCCGGCCGGATGCACCGTGTGCCCCAGGTTTGCGACTGCTGGTTGGACTCCGGTTCGATGCCTTTTGCCCAGCAGCATTGGCCTTGGCACGGCGTCGCCTCCGGCGCAGTCGGCCCGTCGGGGAAAACACCGTCCAAATTAGTGCCTCCCAAACTTTATCCCGCGGATTTTATTTCCGAAGCCATCGACCAGACGCGCGGGTGGTTCTATACTTTGCTGTCGGTCGCGACGGTACTTGGGTTTAAAGCGTCTTATAAAAATGTTGTTTCCCTTGGCCATGTTTTGGACGAGAAAGGGGATAAAATGTCCAAATCCAAAGGCAATGTCATTAATCCCTGGGATATGGTGCAAAAGTACGGCGCTGATGCCGTGCGGTGGTATTTTTACACCGTCAACGAGCCGGGCGACCCAAAGCTCTACAAAGAGTCCGATTTGGATGGCGCGCTCAAAAAATTTCTGCTTACATTCTGGAATTGTTACGTTTTTCTGAATACTTATGCTCCCGGAGTAAAGGCTCCTTCAACCATCGCGCCCGTTAATATTCTGGATCGCTGGATCGTGGCGCGTTTGTCCCGGATAGTCGCCGACACCTCGGTTCTTCTGGATAAATACGATATTGTCGCGGCCGCGCGCGGTATCGAATCGTTTACGATTAACGACCTTTCGTTATGGTATGTGCGCCGGATGCGCCGCCGGCTGCAACAGCCGCAAAACCGCGCCGAACTGGTTGCCGCCGCCAAAGTTTATGCTTACGTTCTGGAAAACTTGGCCCGTATTATTGCGCCCTTCGCGCCGTTTATTGCCGAAGAGGTTTATCAGGGAGTGTCAGGCAATGGTTACGCCAAGGCCAAGTCGGTGCATCTGGAAAGCTGGCCGGCGGTAAAAGCCCAAAAAAACGATGCCGCCCTGAATGAGCAAATGGCCAAAGTGCGCGAACTGGTTACCCTGGCGCTTGCCCAGCGCGCCCAGCATGCGGTCAAGATTCGCCAGCCGTTGGCAAAGCTGATTGTTGGCGGCAAGGTAAAACCATTTGGTAATGATCTCCGGGATCTTCTGGCTGAAGAGATTAATGTTAAAGCCGTGGAGTTCGACTCCGCTCTGGCTGTTCCTATGGAGCTCGATTGGAACATTACTCCCGAACTGCGCGAAGAGGGAAATGTGCGCGAAGTGATGCGCAATATCCAGGAACTGCGCAAAAAAGCTAAATTCACTCCGGCCGACAAGATTATTGCTTTCATCAAAACCGAAGGAGATTTATTCGCCGCCGTCCAAAAAAACCAGAGCTTGATCGCGCGCGAAACCAAAGCCGCCGGGGTAAGGTTTGAAAAACCGGCCAAGCTTGCGGCCGAAAAATCAGTGAATGTGGATAATCAACCGCTTTGGGTAGGCATTAAAAAGTGTTAAAATATTTAATAGAAATTCTTGGAAACTCTTGAAATTTTTTGAAATTGGTTTTTAATAGAAAATTCAATTAATTTCGCGGAGCTAATTTCTATTAATATCGAGTTGATTATGGAGCTTCTAGTCTGGTCATTAATATTCATTACCTCGGTCTGTGCTCTTATTAAAGCTTCGGACTGGCTTATTCTTGGCTTGCGCCGCGCCGCGCGGATTTTTGGCGTGCGCGAAGCTGATATTTCTCTGCCGGCGGCTCTTATTGCCGTGGCAATGCCGGAAATGGGAGCCGCGCTTGCCGCGGTCCAGCAGGGTCAGACGGAGCTCGCGGTAGCCGTGGTTATTGGTTCATCGATTGCCAATATCCTGTTGGTTGCCGGCTTGGGTGCGTTTTCGGCCGGATCCTTGCTCTTAAAAAGTGAATATATCAATACCGACTTGCCGCTGTTCGCTTCCGCGGTCGCGATTTTTTGCTTGGTGGCCGCCGATGGCCGCATTAACGCTCCCGAAGGCATATTGATGATTCTGGCGTTTTTTGTTTATGCCGCTTATTCTTATTCGGCGCGGCCCCGCGGTATTACTGCTCGCGATGTAATCACTCCCGAGCTATTGGGCAGTGCCGCCGTGGCGCGGATCGTGCAACTGCTGCCGACGCGCCTGGAAAAAAAATTGGAAACTGTCGGTGCGCTTGGCCGCCGCTCTTTTTTGAAAATGATCGGCCTGCTTTCGGGGGGAGGCCTTGTGTTGGTAGCGGCTTCAAATTTTACTGTTGCTTCGCTGGTCGGGATTTCCGATATTATGAAGATATCGGCCGCGGTCACGGCAATGGTAGCGTTGTCGATTGGTACCGCGATGCCCGAAATGTTCGGCGGCGTATCAATTATCCGGTCCCGGAAAGGGGATCTGACTTTAGGCAATCTTTTTGCGGCCACCGCGGCTAATCTGCTGCTGGTTTGCGGCGCGGCGTCGCTGTTCTCCCCCTTGGTTTTTGGCGGTGCTATCCTTGCGGTTGGTTTGCCGTTTCTGGCGGCCGCCTCGGTTTTATTGGGAGTGGCCGCGGTTTCTCAAAAGATCGGTGCCGGTCAGGGGATTCTTTTTCTTCTCTTATATTTCCTCTTTTTCGTAAAGCTTCTCGAACTGTTCTAAATTTCAATATTAACCATGTCTTTCGATCCGGGCGACTCATCAATGAATAGCGATTACGGCCTAAGCGGCGGTTTTAAAATCGGACAGGATAAGCAATTTGGCAAAAACGATACCAGCATCGGTATGTCTTCGGGTTTTGGCGGCAAATCGAGGTTCGGCAAAGAAAGTCTAAATTCTCTTTACGCTCGGGGCCGCCAGCGCCGCGAACTGAAAACGCGGGAAAGCGGCACTGCCAATGCGTCTGGTGCGAATGACGGTAAAAATAACAAACCCGAAAAGGGCCTGCTCGAATACAATTCTTCGGCGTCAGTTAATTCCACTATCAAAAAAACCATTCAAATAATGGACAAAAACAAGGCCTTTGATGCGTTTCTTACCCCAGGGATGCAAACCGCCGAAAACAAGACGCGGGTCGCCAAAGGTATAATTGACAATATCGAGGGCAAAAAGGTTGGTTGGAATTCGTACGTGCACAAGGGGAAAGCCAATGATGCCGCCCGGCGGGCTCTCGGCGGCAGCGTTTCCGAATTGGGCGGTTTCAAAAAGCTCGATAGCGCCACTCGCGCGCGCACCAACCGGGCTGTTGCCGGCACTATCGCCGAACTTACCCGCAACAAAGAAATAATGCGCCGTACCAGCCATAATTAAAATTGTAATATCATGGACGAAAACGAAAAGAATAACGCCTACGCATTCGCGGCCCGGAGGCTCGCGCAAATACAACAGGGAAAAGCGCAAAAAAAAGAGCAAGAGGAGGCGCAAAATAAAAAAAATTCAGAATCGGCCTTGTTGTTCACCGGAACCAGCCTTGAATCTGTTCGTGCCAAATATATTGCCCAGGCATTATTTCCCGTGCTGGCCGAAGTGATTCCCGAATCGGTGAAAACTGCGGAGTTGAAAAAGAACTTTTTGGCGCGTGTGTTTAAGGGGCCTGAAGAATATATAAGGCGAACTGCTATGATCGAAATGTATCGGGATTTACAGAGTTTCAACCGCCGGCAACTTGAGGATAAATTCAAATTTACCCGCGAGGAAATAAAAAAAATTTTTGCCAGTGGCAATGACGATAAGCGGCATAAGTTAATGAAAACAATCGCCGCGATAACCGGATATTCCGGCTGATTCCCAGATGTTTACTCATTACCGTACCAAGGCGTTTATTCTGAAAAGGATCGACAGGGGAGAGGCCGACCAGCTTTTGGTTGTTTACACTAAAGATTTTGGCCGGATCGAGGTTATGGCCAAGGGTGTCCGCAAGGTCGCATCCAAGTTGCGCCCGGCGGTGGAATTTCCTGCGATTATCGACTTGGAATTTATCCAAGGGAAAACTTGCAAAACCTTGACCGATGCGGTAACTTTAATTCCGTTGAAGCACTCCCGGCGCGACCCGGATAAGCGGGAAGTGATAACCCGGATCGCCGCCATGGCCGAAATCCTGATTAAAGATCAGCAATCCGACAGTAACGTTTGGGATTTGGTGTGTTCGGCCGCGGTTTTTGCCGAAACCGCCGACCGCCGGAATTCCGATGCCATTTACCAATATTTTGTTTGGCATTTATTTGAATCGCTGGGCTGGCGGCCTGAATTCGGGGCTGATTTTGCCGGAGCGGCCTGCCGGTCGCTGGTGCGCCTTTTTCGCGATTCCGACATTGCCCGTTCCGCAAAAATGCGCCTGACCGGCAGCCAGGTTAATAATCTTAATCGGATTGCCCGGGATTATCTGGCGCTTATTACTAAATAATTATTAATTTATAATTTCGATTAAATTTCTAATTTGGTGATTTTCATTGGAAATCCATTCATTGAAAATTCATCGGAAATTGGAAATTGGAAATTTGAAATTAAGTAGCAGATGAGTAAATTTATAAAAATATTAATAGTTTTCGCTCTGGTTCTGGCCGCTGTCGGTTATGGTTTCTGGCGTAAAAACATCTATTCCAAGGAAGGATTGAAACTGGAAATGATCGGTCCGTCCCAGGCGCAACTGGGCCAGGAAGTCGAATATGTCGTTAAATATAAAAACAACGGCGATTTCCGGCTGGAAAATCCGACACTGATATTTTACGCGCCGGAATTTTCGATTAAGGATGGCAATATGTATGTCCAGGAAACAATTGCCGCCGATCAGCTGGGCGGCGCTATTTACCCCGGCGAGGAGCGCAGCATCACTTTCAAGATGCGGGTTATCGGTAAAGAGGGCGACGCCAAGATCGCGAAGGCTACGCTATCTTATCAGCCAAAAAATTTGAGCGCACGCTACGAATCCAGCACTTCCGCCACTACGGTAATGCAGGCCGTGCCTCTGGATTTGGATATGGATATTTCCTCAACTATTGAGGCCAACAAGGACTTCCATTTGCGTATTAATTATCTTTCCAATGTTGATTGGCTGTTAACCGATCTGCGGGTTACGGTGGATTATCCTTTGGGATACGCGTTCACCCAGTCTACTCCGCAATCGTTGGATAAAGATGAATTTACTATCCCGGTTCTCAATAAGGGGCAGTCGGGAGTGATCGATATTATTGGACAGGTTTCCGGAGATCTCAATGAAGGTAAGGTGTTCCGGGCCCGCATTGGAATGTGGAAGGACGGCCAGTATGTGCCTTTAAGGGAAATTGAGAGGGGGGCCAAGATCGTCAAACCCACGGTATCGATTCGCCAAACGATCAACGGCGACGCCAATTATGTCGCCAAGCCGGGAGAATGGCTGCATTATGAGATTTATTATAAGAACATCAGCGACAGCGAACTTTATAATCTGGTGATGGTGGATAATCTTGAAGGCGGAATGTATGATTTTTCCACTGTCCGCTCGGATACCGGAACTTTCCAGCAGGGAGACAGTTCGATCGTGTTCGACTGGAAGCAGAACAATAAGCTCACTTACTTGGCGCCGATGGAGGAAGGAAAGGCGGAATTCTGGATCCGCCTGAAGGATGATCTAAGCAGTTTGAGCCAGCCCGAACTCGACAACAAAGTGATGATCGGAGCGGCCCGCGAGGACTTTATTACCAAGATCAGTTCCAAGCTGGAGATTTCCCAGAAAGCTTACTACAATGATGAGATCTTTGGAAATTCCGGCCCGTTCCCGCCCAAAGTGGGAGACGAAACTACCTATACCGTTACTTGGCAGGCGAAGAATTATTATTCCGACGTAAAGAACGTTAAAGTTACCGCAACTTTGCCGCCGGAAGTCGAATTCAACCGCAGCGAAATATTTCCCGAAGATCAGATTTCCAAACTATCTTACGATGAAGGCACTCGCCAGATTACCTGGACCCTTGGGAATATGTCTGCCGGGCAGGGGTTGATCTCTAATCCTTTAAATGTCTCGTTTCAGGTTACGCTTACTCCGATGTCTTCCCAGCGCGATAATACCGCCGGAGTCATCGGCCAAGCCAAAATCTCCGGGGACGACAGCTGGACCGGATCGGTTCTCGAATCAACCTCGCCGTCTGTTGATACCGGATCCGTTTCGGATCCCGGCATGGATGAAGAAGACGGGAATGTCCGATAAAACAAAAAAAGTAAATTTAAATCAAATGAGCGAAAAAAGCCGCAAGCCGGCTTTTTCGCAAATAGGGGAGCAAAACCATTAATATAAAAATTTTATGGATATAGCGCAAAACATAATCTCACTCTCAAAACGCCGGGGCTTCGTGTTTCCGTCGTCGGAAATTTACGGCGGTTTTGCCGCGATTTACGATTACGGCCATTATGGCACTCTGCTGAAAAACAATATCCGCGACGCCTGGTGGCGCGCCATGGTACAGCTTCGCGAAGATGTAGTCGGCCTTGACTCGGCGATTTTCATGCACCCGACGACCTGGAAGGCGTCGGGCCATGTGGAAAGCTTTGACGATCCGCAGGTGGATTGTAAAAAATGTAAAGCCCGCTGGCGCGCCGATCACATTTTGGAGCAATTCAATATCAGTGCCGACAAGCAGCCGCTGGAATTTATCAACGCTGAGCTGGATAAGCTAAGGTCTGCCGGCAAGCTTAAATGCGCCAGTTGCGGCTCCGCTGAACTTACGCTCGCCAAGAGGTTTTCTTTAATGGTTAAATCCAACCTTGGTTCTCCCACTGACGCATTAAGCGAAGAAAACGTCGTTTATCTGCGGCCGGAAACATGCGGCGGCATTTACCTGGAATACAAAAACACTATCGACACCGTGCGGGTGAAATTGCCGTTTGGTATCGCGCAAGTGGGGAAGGCTTTCCGCAACGAGATCGTGGCGCGCCAGTTCATTTTTCGCACTCGTGAGTTCGAGCAGATGGAAATGCAATATTTTCTGCATCCGTCACAAATGAAGGAAAAATACGATGAATGGAAAAAGACCCGCTGGGACTGGTATTTGGAATATGGCATAACCGAAGCCGATATTCGCTGGTACAAACACGAAAAACTGGCGCACTACGCCAGCGAGGCCTACGACATAGAATACAATTTCAAATCTTTGGGCGGTTACAAGGAGGTGGAGGGTATCCACGCCCGCGGCAACTGGGATCTAAGCCAGCATGAAAAATTCTCCGGCCAGGACTTAAGCTACACCGACCCGGTATCCGGCGAGAAGTTCATTCCCCATATCATGGAAACATCGGTGGGTTTGAACCGCTTGTTCTTTATGTTTTTGGATAAAGCCTATACCGAAGAAGCCGTGAAAGAAGGCGAAACCCGCATCGTGATGAAATTCGACAAGCGGCTTGCTCCCATTAAAATCGCGGTCTTTCCTCTGCTCAAAAACAAGCCCGAATTGGTCGCCAAAGCCCGCGGTATCTATAAAGAACTTTGCCAATATTTTATGTGCGAATTTGACGACTCCGGCAATATTGGCAAACGTTACCGCCGCCAGGACGAGATTGGCACTCCCTATTGCGTGACCGTTGATTTTGATTCGTTGGAAAAAGGCGACGTTACCGTGCGCGACCGCGATACAATGGAGCAGGTGCACGTCAAAATTTCCGAACTGGCGGAATATTTCAAACAACTATTAAAATGCTAAAATAGTAAAACACAAAATAAACGATGGTATCACGCAAAGGTTTTACGCTCATCGAGCTTTTGGTGGTTATTTCGATTATCAGCATGCTGGCTGGGGTGATTTTGGTGGGGACGGCCGGTTCGCGCGCCAAAGCGCGCGATGCGCGGAGAATGAGCGATGTTGATCAGATAAGGAGAGCTTTGGAATTATATTATTTGCAAAACAACCAATATCCGCTATCTGGAGGCGCGACTTATCCGAATAGCGGCTGGACCAACAGCAATGATTCGAGTTGAGCAACTCTGCAGACGGCGCTAAATCCATATCTGACAACACTGCCCGGGGATCCGGTTAATTCATCGGGGAGCTGGGCGGGTGTTACCGGAAAATACACATATACTTATTATTCCTTGAGCGGTGGGTGTAGTCGGCAATGGTATATGTTGGTATATCGTTTGGAAAAAACAACGAAGACAAGCCCGGGAATCACTACGTGTAGCGGAACCACCTATAATTATTCCGGTACGATTACCGTGGGAATGCGCCAAAAGTAACCATATTCAAATGGAAATAGATAAAGGCGATAATAAAACTGCCGATCTTAGCGATTATCTTAAATCGGATAAACCGGCCCGGACCGTGGTTTATGCGCCGTTAGGCCAGGCGGACAAAAAGAAAAAAATATATATCTTGATTATTATAATATGTATGTCGCTGTCGGCGGTATTTTGGGGTATGTATTTTAATCAAACCGGCGGGGGGGCAAGCCAAAATATGGATCCATCCCAAACTTTGGAATCTTTTATCCCTGGGCCGGCTGATTAAGGTTTTTAAAACAATATTGATCGCTTTTATATAAAAAAATGGATATCAAGCAAATCCTTGAAGATTCCCGTACCGTTTGGGGCAATAAAAAATTGGTTTTGCCGCAGATCATTATCCGGATGGGTAAGATATACGGCGATATCTGCCGCTATGCCCGCGGCGAATCGATTGCCGACCGGTCTTTGGAAAATGAGTTAAAAAAAGAGCTTGGTAATCTTATCGTGTCCGCGACCCGGTGGTGCGACGATCTTGGTTTTGATCCTTGCGAGTGCATCAGTCTGGCGGCAGCGGCTCAAAAAAGATTTACCCCTTATAGGGGTGATGATAAGATTATTCCGTCCGATACCAATGAATTGCTTGTCCTTGGCCAGGAGATATGGCAAGGAAAGTCTTGCGGCCTGGAGCAGATTGTCGTGCGTTTGGGCAAGGTTATCGGCGATATCTGCCGCTATGCCCGCAACACTGTTTCTTCCGACCGTGCCGAAGGTGAAGCGGGACTAAAAAAAGAAATGGGCAATGTGATATTTTCTTCTATTGTCTGGTGCGCCGATTTGGGTTACGATCTTCAAGAATGCATCAATCTTGCTTTCAAGGCGCAAAAAGAATATCAGAAATAATCTCCGGTAACCGATAGCCAAATTGCAAATACTAAATAGCAAGTATCAGAAAATTTTTTATTGAACAAATCTTAATACCCCGCGCGTTTTCCGCCGCGACTGCGGCGGGGCGCCTCCCGTAATCGGGAGGAAGCGGGGAGTGAAGATTTTCCCCCGCAGTATGCGGAGGACGCCTGGAGCAAGGCGGAAGGCGGTTCAACCAATATCCCGCGGGTAAGCCCGGGGAGATTAATTTTAAATATTGATATTTGGATATCGTTTGAAATTTGGTGCTTGGTGCTTGGAATTTAAGCACTTATGTTTGAAAAAAAAATTCTTCCCAATGGCCTTCGATTAATTATGGTTCCGTCGGTTAATACCAACGCGGTGACGGTTTTGGCGCTTGTCGGTACCGGTTCAAAATACGAAACTAAAGAAATCAGCGGCATTTCGCATTTTTTGGAACACCTGCAGTTCAAGGGAACGGTTAAACGTCCGACCCAGATGGATGTGTTCCGGGATATCGACGAGCTCGGCGGGATTTCCAACGCGTTTACCGGGCAGGAATACACTGGCTATTACGTGAAATCCCAAAGCGGTAAGTTTGCCGCCGCTTTTGATTTAGTGGCGGATATGTTTCTGAACGCCACCCTTCCCCCCGAAGAAATCGAAAAAGAACGCGGCACGATCATTGAAGAGCTCAATATGTTTTACGACCATCCGATGCGCTACATTTGGACGGTTTGGGGCCAGGTGCTTTACGGAGATCAGCCTGCCGGTTGGGATATTGGCGGGGTGGAGGAAACTGTTTCAAAAATCACGCGCGACCAGTTAGTGGGGTATCGCGCTTCCAATTATGTTGCGCAAAATACTATTCTTTGCGTGTCTGGTAAATTCGATCCCAAAGATGCGTTCGATTTGGCGCGTCAATATTTTGGCGGTTTTGCCGCTAAATCTCCCGGCGGTAAGGCGCCGGTAGTTGAACAGCAGGCCAAACCCGGAGTTTTGATCTATAAAAAAGACACCAAACAAACCCAAGTGGCGCTGGGCGTGCGCGCGTTCAATCTTTTTCATCCCCAGCGCTACGTGTTGGAATTAATGGATGTGATTCTGGGTGGTATGTGGTCTTCGCGGTTAAACGAAGAGGTACGGGTAAAGCGTGGCCTCGTCTACGACGTGCACACCGAAATCAGCACCGATCCCGATACCGGTTCGTTGGCCGCCACTGCCAACTTGGACAGTTCGCGCGTTGAAGAGGGGATAAAGGTTATCTTGGGCGAATTTAAAAAGATCCGCGATATCCCGGTGCCGGAATCCGAACTGCGGAAAGCCAAAGACCATTATATCGGTAAAAGCTCGATCGTACTGGAATCGTCGCACGCCAAAGGCATGTTTTACGGGGAGCAGGAATTGCTCGAAGGCAAAATCTGCGAACCCGAAGAAATTTACGAAAAGATTTCCCGAGTAACCGTATCGGATATTCAGGCCGCGGCTAATGAGATGTTTAAACCCCGTAATTTGAATCTTGCTCTTATTGGACCTTACGACAGCGGCTCGCGGTTCGAAAAACTTCTTGAAGGTGCGCTATAATAAAAATATAAGTAAATAATAGATCTGTTGCGTAAATATTTGCGCAGTAGATCTAATAAATAAATGTTCGGTAAAAACAGTCTGGACATTTCTTGGGGCGCGGTCCTCAAGATATCGGTCGCGGTTATATTTATTTATTCTCTTTATGTGGTACGGGATGTCCTTCTTATCGTGTTTTTTGGTCTGGTTGTCTCCCTGCTTTTCAATCCGGCAATCGACCTGTTGCAAAAGCTTCGCGTTTCACGTGTTGTTGCGACCTCATTCGTTTATTTTGTTACGCTTGGTTTGGTAGGATCTGCAATCTATCTGGTATCGCCGGTGTTTATGGTCGAGATTCAGCAGCTGGCCCGGCTTTTCCCGGTTTATTTCGAAAGAGTGGCGCCCTTGCTTTCCGGATTGGGTTTCGACATTTTCCGGAGTATGGATGCGTTTATTGCCGCGATCCAAAGCTGGCTTGTTGGCGCGTCGTCAAGCATTGCCGGCTCAATCGCTTCGATCTTTGGCGGCGTATTTTTAACTGCCACGGTTTTCACGATCGCGTTTTTCTTTTCGCTTGAAGAGCGGGGAATAGAAAAGTTTATTCGCCTGGTGGCTCCAAAAAAACACGAAAAATACGCTTTGGATATCTGGAATAAATCTCAGATAAAAATTTCAGGGTGGTTTGTTATCCGGGTCGTTGGTATGCTTTCGGTAGGGCTGCTGACTTCGCTTTCTTGTTATGCTATCGGCGTCGAATACCCGGTTTTTCTTGGTTTTATCGCCGGCGTTCTGGATATAATCCCGTTTATCGGGCCGATCGTGGCGGCGTTTATTCTGGCAATGTTTGCCTTAATCGACTCTTGGCAAAAAGCGGTTTTGATTATCGCAGTTTTCACTTTTATCCAGCAGCTTGAGAATAACCTTATTATTCCTTTTTTGGCCCGCAAGTTCATGGATTTTCCCGGGATACTGGTTTTGATATCAATATTTATCGGCGAAACTCTCTGGGGTATGGCGGGCGCGATTCTTGCCATTCCGTTATTTGGCGTTTTGCACGACGTCGTTCGCGACTACCTCGAACGCCATAAAGACTGATGGGTATTTGGATGCAAGGTCGCTCCTTGGCGTAATCGCAAAGGCGCGACCTCGGTAAACTAGAATCTTAAGTCCGGTTTATGGGGTATTAAATTTTTGATATTTTTTGTATTTTAGAATTATTATTCGTAAATCGCGATTCGCGATCCATAAATCATTATGCCGGGAATTCTTTATATCGTTGCCACTCCCATTGGCAATTTGAATGACATTACGTACCGTGCGATAGAGGCGCTCAAAAGCGCCGATTTGATTTTGTGCGAAGACACCCGGGTGGCCCAAAAACTGCTGGCGCGTTTTGAAATTAAAAAACCGCTGCAAAGCTACCACCAGCACTCGGCCCTGCAAAAAACAGAACATATTATCGGTTTTCTGCGTGAAGGTAAGACCATCTCCCTTGTTTCCGACGCCGGCACTCCCGGTATCAGCGATCCGGGCAATCAATTGGTTGCCGCCGCCGCGCTCGAGGAGGGAGTCAAAATAATTCCCGTTCCCGGGGCCAATGCCGCCATTGCCGCGTTGAGTGTTTCCGGTTTCGCCACTGACAGATTTGTTTTTCTCGGTTTTCCGCCGGCTAAAAATAAGCGCAAAAAATATTTTGAAGAGGTCCTGTCCTGCGATAAAGCCGCGGTTTTCTACGAATCGAATTTTCGTATTTTAAAAACATTATCCGAGCTTGACGAACTCAATCCCGATAAATCGCGTCAAATCGTGGTTTGCCGGGAACTCACCAAAACCTTCGAAACGATTTATCGCGGCACGATCGCCCAAGTTTTGGTAAAAATAGAAAAAGACCCCCTCAAGGGGGAGTTTGTGGCGGTGCTTGAGGGGAAATAACATATCTGTTATATTTTGCATTAATATCTCTATTTATGAATTCAAAATACTATCTTACCACCACCCTGCCTTACGTTAACGCCAAACCTCATATCGGTTTTGCGTTAGAGGTTATCCAGGCCGATGTTTTAGCCCGCTGGCGCCGCGCAATGGGGGATGACGTTTTTTTTAACACCGGCACCGACGAACATGGTTTAAAGATTTACCAAAAAGCCGCCGAACTCGGCAAAACCGCGCAAGCTTATTGTGATGAGTCGGCAATACCCTTTAAGAACCTTAAAGAAAAGCTGGGGTTATCCTTCGATAATTTTATCCGCACTACCGATAATCAGCACATCAAAGCCGCTCGGGAATTCTGGAAGCGCTGCGATAATAACGGCGACATTTATAAAAAAATTTACAAAGCCAAATATTGCGTTGGTTGTGAATTGGAAGTTACCGATTCCCAGCTCGTCAACGGACGCTGCCCCCTGCATCCCAACAAGGATGTCGAAATTATCGAAGAAGAAAATTATTTCTTCCGGTTTTCCAAATACCGGCAGCCTCTGTTGGATTTTTATAACGCCAACCCTGATTTTGTCGTCCCTGAAGGGCGTTTTAACGAGATAAAAAGTTTCGTTTCCGGCGGCCTGCAGGATTTTTCGATCTCGCGGGTGAAGGAAAAAATGCCCTGGGGCATTCCGGTTCCGGAGGATGAAGATCAGGTAATGTATGTGTGGTTCGACGCTCTGGTGAATTACATTTCTTGTTTGGGCTGGCCCGCCGATGAAAAAAATTTCGTCAATTTCTGGGGAACGAAAAATAACCGCAACGCAATCCAAGTTGCCGGAAAAGATAACTTGCGCCAGCAGTCCGCGATGTGGCAGGCAATGTTGATGTCGGCCGGTTTGCCAAATTCCAAACAGGTATTCATTCACGGATTTGTCACCGCCAATGGCCAGAAAATGTCCAAGTCGCTTGGCAACGTGATCGATCCGGTGGAATTGGTGGGAAAATACGGTACCGACGCGGTCCGCTATTTTATGTTGCGCGAATTGCCGCCCGCCGAAGACGGCGATTTTTCCTATGATAAATTCGAAGAACGCTATAATGGCGATTTGGCCAAGGGTATTGGCAATCTGTCTGCGCGTGTTACCGCGATCGCCAAAAAAATCGCCGCTAAAATGTCAGCTGAAACCGCCGTCAACCCCGAAATCGCCGCCGAAATCAATACGGCTTTCAGGGGGGTTAATACTGCGCTTGCGGATTATAAATTCAATGAAGCCCTGTCCGCTGCCTGGAAGCTGGTAAATTTTGGCGACAAATACATCGAAAAGACCCAGCCCTGGAAAACCAATGACGCCGCCGCGGTAGGGGATCTGCTGTTTACTCTGTTCCGGATCGCCGAAATTATCGAACCTTTTATTCCCGAAACCTCCCAACGAATCAAGCGGTTGCTTGCCGGCCAGGAAGTCGGGATATTATTCCCGCGCCTTGACCCGGCATCAAAAAACTGATATATTTTCCTTGCTATGGAAACCCAAACTTCAAGAATTAATTTTTGGTTTTATTTTTACGGCCAAACTCCTCAAAGTCTGGGAATTTAGTTTTGAAAAAATCTAAGTCATAAAATTTCAAACTCCCGGACCGCCGGGGGTTTTCTTTTTTATGCCATTTCCTGAAAAATGGCATAAAAATGGCCCGAAGGGTGAAGCGCCACAGGGTTGATTCCGCTTTGCTATGCCGTAGTTTTAGCGCGGGCGCGTATCTAACGTGAGAGCAAATAATTAGCAATTGATATGAATAGTCAACGCAATTATTATTGGTTTTACTTTTATTTTGGCCCGATTCATTATCTGGGAATTTTCCATTTGTAGAATTTAGCGGAATAAATATACAAACGGCAAATTCTCAGGCAACGAGAATTTTTTTAAAAGAAAGCAGTTGCCTTAAAGGACATTAACAACTTGGGGGGAAATGACTGATAGAAACAAGAGAAAGATGCAAAGCGTTTTTTAAAGAGATTATCTCATAACCGGTTAACGGCGATATTACCGCCGCCATGAGAGATCATTTCCACTATTTCGTTCCCTACGTCGGGGAATTATTGAAAGGCGACCGCAAGAGCGGCTGGAAGGGATCGAATGCGGCAAAATGGCCGCGACGATAGGAATATTCAGAATGGGGTGGATATGTCGCGATCACGATCGCGGTAACCCCAGACATAAATAAACCATAAAAACAAAGGAAAGAGAAAGGAGTATAAAATATGTATGGATTGGCCAATGCGGTGAAAACCAAAAGAATAAACAATCGGAATAAATTAGGAAAGCTTTTAGGGATTGTGAATGGCGGGCCATGGTACGCGATCCAGATAAATCCGAACGGAAAGATTATTGACCGGACAAGCCGCCGCCGCGAACAGGTAGTCGTCTTGGGGGGGGCAGAATTGTCCGATTATCGCCGGAGCATTACTTTTGAACCGATCGTGGATAAGCTGGTTTGTTATGCCGGGCAATTCATTGCCAAGATTTGGTTTGACGGCAGGTTCCTTATTGCCAAAGTGGCCAAAGGCGGTATTATGGCCTGCGGCAAGATTTACCTGGAAAGTGGTATTTCCTGGGCCGATGTAATGGAGCAAATCGGCAAAGCTATCTATAAAGCGCAGGATAATTATTGGCGCATGATAGTTCTTTGCTATAAAATATTGGACGGGCCAAAAACCTATACCCAAGCTTGCGAGCGCGATCAGCGCTCGCTTTTTAATATATCCAAGAATTCCCGGCAGAGGCGCTGGCCGGAATTCCGGGAAGGAGGCCGTTATTGCGAGCGCCGTTTTAATCTTTAAGAACTTTTCTAATAGTAGTATACTTTGATAAAGTGACAACAAATATGGAGAACGATTCTCAAATGCAATATGTTTCCCAAGCGCTTCGGACAGGGAAGAGCCGTGAAGAAATATATTTGAAACTGCTTGCCGACGGATTTAAGGTAGAACAGATTGAGAATTATGTGGCGCAAGCGGTGTCGCCGGCGGAATTAAAAGAAGAAACGCAAAAAAAAACCATTCGCGTCGTCGTGACTATCGGCGCGGTGCTGATTGGATTGGGAATATTTTCATTTATTGCGGCCAATTGGCAGGAAATGACCCGTACGGGGAAAATGGCTGTGGTTCTTATCTCAATGTTTTGCGTCGATGCGATCGGCTGGTATTTGAACGAAAAGATTCGCTTGGCGAAGTCCGCGGAGGCAATGTTTTTTCTAGGGTCGATAATATTTGGCGGCGCGGTTTTTTTGGCGGCGCAAATGTATAATACCCGGGTTTACTGGCCCGATGGTTTTTTGTGGTGGATGCTGGGTTCGCTCGCGGCGGCCTGGGCGCTCGACATTGCGTCGATTTGGTGGTTGGCGGCGTTCACCGGATTTATCGGCTTGGTATGGTATCCCGTAGGTTTTTTTTCCGGCGAACTTTACAACCCCTTATTTTTGACCCCTTGGCTTTTATTAATAATTTCTACCGCCGTTCTGTTTGCGGTTGCGCATAGAATGAGGCGCGGCTTTTTGGCTGATTCTCCGGATCGCTATTGAATATTTTAAATATGGAATCATATATTTTCATAATAATGGGGATATTGGCGGGAATCGCGTTGTTTGTCTTTTTGATTTTGGCGGTGATTTCCTCATTTTTAAGAACCAAAAAAAGAAATACTGCCGAAATCAATGAAAGCAATTGGTACATTCAGATATCGCTGTCACGGCAGGATGCATTAAGCCAGATATTTTTGCTGTTGGGCGGGTTGGCCGCTGCCAATGCAATTTTTACGGTTAATAATGAATTGGGAGGATTGGTTTCCTGGCGTTTTATTCTAATGGTGGCGGTTATGATTTTTTTTGCGATTGCCTATTATTGGAAATCGGTTTATTCGGCGATACTGGCAACGGTTGGTTTATTGTTTTGGTGGTGCGCTCAAGTGACATATTGGCAAATCGGTTCGAAAAATTTTTTTGAGGAAGTCGCGGCCATTCCCCTTGGGTTAATGTGGCTGGCGCTCGCGCTTTATGCGGTTGGTTTTATCCAGATGAGTTTTTCGGCATGGAAGCGTTTCGGGTTGGCTTATTTGCTGATCGGTGTATTTCTGGCCAACTGGATTCTTTTTTCGTATTCAACCCAATACGGCCTCGAGTCTTTGGAGTCGATGGCTGTCGGGCCGTTGCAAAATATTTTAGCTTTGACGGTTGTTGGTGGGGCCGCAACAATTGTTGTTTTATATGCCTGGTCCAGGAAAATATTGCTAAACGCCGAATTAATCGGCATCGAAATTATTTTTTTATTGTTTGGTTCGTTTGTTGTGGCGGCTTCCGGAAGGGAGTTGGTGTCCGGCGACATGCTTTGGCCGGAGGGGATATTATGGGCGGTGATTATGAATTTTATTTTATTTGCCGAGATTTTAGGAACAATCCTTATCGGTTATGTTCGCCGGGAATTGTTGTTGGTTAATCTGGGGGCGGTATTGATGATATTTTTTGTCGGTATTAAATATTTCGACTGGTTCTTTAAATTTTTCGACAAGAGCATCTTTTTCATTTTTGCCGGGATACTTTTATTCTCCGTAGGGTGGGCGATGGAAAAGGGGAGGAAGTATCTTGCCCGGGCGATGAAAGAACAAACAATTAAACAATGACTATGTTTCCAATATTGCCCAAAAAAACGAAGTTTTTAACGGCTGTTGTAATTCAGTTGCTGATTGTTTTCGGTCTTGTGGTGTTTAATGCTTCATTGCTGGTGCGGGGTCAGGAAATCATTCTTCCCATCGAGCCGGTTGATCCGCGCGATCCTCTGCGCGGTGATTATATGACTGTTCAATATGATATCTCAAGTATCGAGATTTCGCGGGCCGAGATAAAACAAAAGGGATTTGCAAAAAAGGATATTATTTATGCGGTGCTGAAAAAAAACGGCAACTATTGGATTTTAGATACGATCGAAAAAAATAAGCCGGCCGGAGGAGTATTTATTAAAGGGAATATAGAATACATCTCCAATCGTTATTACGATTCCACAAAAAAAGACGATCAAAAAAAAGAAACGGTAAGAGCTGTCTACGGGATCGAAAATTATTTTATTCCCGAAGGCTCCGGCGGCCAGATATCCGCTAAACTTCGCGATTATCCGTCATTCGCGCGAGTGGTAATTGCCAATAACGGCACTGCGATTTTAAAAGAGATATTTTTTGGTGAAAAATAGTTCCTGTTTATCCTCTTGACTGAAATTTGCGTATCTGTTAATAAAATCATATAGCAATATTATGAACAGCCCAAAACGCCAACCTAATATTTTCGGACTGCTCGTGCTTATGGGCCTTATTATTAAGGAGGGTCTTTTGTTTGGCAGGAGTTAAAAAAGAAGAATAGCTTGAGCCAAACAAAAGACCCTTCCTAAAACGGAAGGGTCTTTAATTATCGGCGGGCTTCCGTAGTGTCTGGCATCGATACTCTGATAGTCCAATACCGAAAAGGAGCGGGGATGGCACACTCTTTAAAGGGGTGATCATCGCCGTCGCCGGGTAACTGGCGAAGGGCGCTGACGCTGATATTCCAGTAATGCGGGAAATTCTCCCGCAATTAACAATTTATTCAAGGAGGAATTGTATTAACTTAAGAATAAGGAATGTAGGGGAGCATAGCAACCGATTAAATAACGTAAAAGGGGGTAAAAGCAAAAAAAATCTTGATCCCGGTTATTGGGACAGGCCTGTTTCAATGGGTCCATACGGGGTCAGGTAATGAAGGGGTGGATGGAAAATGCCAGAAGTTGAGAAACTAGAATCTAAATCTAATGGCGACAAAAGCCAGCAATCGAAGAAGAAGATTGAGCTTAAAATAGAACACCTTCTAAGGGATCCGATGCATGCTGTATCGTGATCCAGTCCACTCTTTTATATTTGGAGTGGGCTTTTAATTATTGCAATTGAAAAAACCGCTTTATTGGCGTAAAATCAAAAAATATGGAAACAGAATATATTTTACCTAAAGGAAAAATTCCGGTTTTTGTAGGCCGGTTCCAGCCTTTGCATAACGGCCATTTGGAAGTGATAAAATGGATCTCGTCTCAAGCCAGTGATTTTTTTATTGTTATTGGCAGTATGCAGGAAAGCGGTACCGCCCAAAATCCGCTGGACTACAAAGAGCGTAAAGAAATGTTCGAAAAAGTGCTTGCCGCGGCCAATATTGCCAATTGCCGGATATTCGGCTTGCCCGACCTTTTAAACGATATTGCCTGGGGTAAAAAATTGTCCCAGATATTAAAAACCAATCCCGAAAAACTCGTTCTGGTTACCCAAAACGACTGGTCCGCCGCCAGCGCAAAAAAAGCAGGCATCGAAATTGCCTGCCATCCGATGTTTTGCCGGGGATTGACCGCCACCCAGGTACGCGAAGCTATGCGGGCGGGGATGTCTTGGAAGGGGTCGGTACCGGTTGCCGCCGTCCAGTATCTCGAGGGCGAAGGCAAAGACAGAATCATCGCCCAGTCCCAGGTATTGCCCGAAGACCGGATTGCCAATTTCATAAAAGAGCGAATGAAGGCCGCCGGGCTGGCCCGCGCAGTCATCGGCGTTTCGGGCGGCATCGATTCGGCGGTAACCGCCGCGATCATGCAAAAAACTCTCGGTAAAAAAGCGGTCTTTGTTTGGATGCCTTTCGTTCGCAAATGCCCTTTCGGCAACAATGTGGCGCGTCTGGAAAAAACTTTCAAAATGAAGGTGGAAAAAGTTTATCTGGACAAAGTGATTCAAAATTTTGCCAAAATCCTGCCCGCCGGAGGTAATTTGGTTTATGGCAATATGAAGCCCCGCCTCCGGATGACCGCGCTTTACTATTACGCGAATTTAAAAAAAGCGCTGGTTATTGGTACCACCAACCGTTCAGAATTGGAGATCGGCTATTTCACCAAATACGGCGACGGGGGGGTGGATATTGAGCCGATCGCCGACCTTTACAAAACCGAGATCTACGAAATGGCTAAACGCTTGAAACTGCCCAGTGAAATCATTGAAGTGGCGCCCACCGCGGCTCTTTGGCCCGGCCAGACCGACGAAAAAGAATTGGGTTTGACTTACCACCAGTTGGATACGGCGTTAAAACTTTTAAGCCAGGGGCTTCTGCCCGAAGAGGTTTGCTACCTTGCCAATGTCGATCCTAAAAAAATGCAAAAAGTTATCGACCGCAAAAAGAACAACGCCCACAAGCTGGCGTTGCCGTCCGTTTTAAAAATTAAGAATAATTAAGAAAAACCGACTATGTTCGATCTTATAAGCGCGTTGGTAATAATTCTCGGTTTGGTCGTTTTTGAGATAGTTAACAGCGTTGATAATGCCATTGTCAATGCCTACGTCTTAAAAACTATGAGCGCCAAATGGCGGAAGATTTTTTTGGTTTGGGGTCTTTTTTTTGCGGTATTCGTCGTTCGCGGCGTACTGCCGTTTTTGGTTGTCTGGCTCACTGTTCCCGGAATTGGTTTTATGGAAGCGTTCCAGGCGATGTTTACCAGTTCTCCGGACGTGGCCCATGCCATCGAAGAAGGCAAGCCGCTTATCCTTATGGGCGCGGGAGTGTTTCTGTTTCTGTTGTACCTTCACTGGCTGTTTTTGGAGGAAAAATGCCCCTTCTTTGTTCTTGATAAATTCATAAAACCTCACTACGGTATCTGGTTTTTTGGCTTTGTCGCGGTAACTCTTGTCTTTCTGCTTTATGCGGCCAGCTACAACCCAATGCTGATGCTATCCGCCGCGATCGGCAACGCCGCGTTTTTTATCCTTTACGGGTTCCGCGAGCAGGCCGAAAAACAATCTCACCAGCTTATGGCGGGCGCCGGTTCGATGAGTGATTTTTCCAAGTTGATGTATCTGGAAGTATTGGATATGTCGTTTTCGTTTGATGGGGTTTTGGGGGCGTTCGCGTTCACGACATCTATTCCGCTCATCCTGATTGGCAATGGCATCGGCGCTCTGATCGTGCGGGAAATGACCATCAAAAGCGTCGATAAGGTCGCGTTATACAAATATCTAAAAAATGGCGCGATGACTTCCATCGGGGTATTGGGGTTGGTAATTATTATCGAAAGTTTCGGCGTTGAACTGCCGGAATTCATTCCCACGCTGGTAACGCTTGCTTTTGTCGGTACCGCATTTTGGCAGTCCCATTGCTTGCTTAAAAAAGAAAACAATGTTGCCGCAAATATTTGATACCCACGCTCATCTTAACCTCAAAGAATTTGCCGACGATTGGCGCCAAGTCGCCGCCGACTCCCTCGAAAGGGGAGTTTTCGTGATCAATATTGGGGTTAATTATCCGTCTTCCGAGCGGGCGGTGGCGATCGCTCGCGAGTACGGCCGAGGGCTTTGGGCTGCTATCGGCCTGCACCCGGAGAATATTTTGGTTGGCGCGCCGCAAAACCGCGACCATTGTATCCCTGAAAATATTCCCGAAACCGATTTCAACGCCGATGCCTATCGCAGGCTGGCGCGCTCCTCGGATAAGGTTGTGGCTATCGGAGAGATCGGTCTGGATTATTTGCGCCTTCCCAAAGACAAAGAAAAATCCGGTGCGATAAAAACCAAACAAAAAAAAGTTTTTTGCCGCCAGTTGGCGCTGGCGCGAGAACTTGATTTGCCGGTTATTATCCATTCGCGCCTGGCTCACGAAGATATTATTGCGATTCTGGAAAACGAAGCTAAAGCCAACGGCCCGGTCAGGGGAGCGGTGCACTGTTTCACCGGCACTGCCGCCGACGCGGCGCGGTATTACGATCTCGGGTTTTATTTCGGGCTGAACGGCATCATCTTTAAGCGCGACATCAACGACGCGATCGCTCGAATGCCTCTCGATAGAATTTTGCTGGAAACCGATTGCCCCTATCTTTTGCCGCCCTTAGCGGATATCGCCTCCGGCGGGCCGTTGTCCCAAATAAAGCGCAACGAGCCGCGATATGTGGTGAATGTCGCCCAACGCGTGGCGCAGATCCGTAATGAACCCGTCGAAACGGTTATAGCTGCCGCTACGGGGAATACGCAGGCGCTCTTCGGGGTTGAGATTGACCAAAGCGGTCTTTAACGTTATTATTGGAATGTCGTTTTGTATTATCTTGATAATTGGTGCTTAGGGTTTGGAATTTGCAATTTGATCGCAGATCAATCTGTGGAGGGGTCGCATAGCGGCATTGCAAGAGGTTGCTAACCTCTGACGGTCTTAAAGCCGTCCGTGGGTTCGAATCCCGCCCCCTCCGCCAATTTTCACTTTTTGTGAAATCGTAAGAAACTGCCTCGGCACAAAGCGCCTCGGCATGGTATTTTTCCGCAATTTTGAAAGCATTTTTGAAATCCAAAACCAAAGTGCGGTCGGTAATGCGGAAGTTCGAACCAATCTTTTTGAGAAAATCCCGAATCCTTTCGGGATTTTCTTGTTGAGCGTATTTTTCGGCTTGGTTGGCGTCTTTTAGAAAGGCAATGGCAAGTTCGAACCGATTATTGCTCTTTCGCCCAAAAGCGGTGATTTTTTCTTCCAAATCTTTTTTAGCGAGAATGAGTTTGTGCTTTTTGGTGGTATATTCCACTTGCGACAAATTGCCGTCTAGTTGTAAATCAAGCAAACGATCAAGCTTTGTTTCTATCTCCACAAGCTCATTTCTCGCTTTTTGGGCGAAAGAGCTTTCCGTTTGGGCAATTTTCATTTTTTCATTTTCAAAATAATTGATTGAAGCGTTTGCCCAAACGGAAGACAAAGAAACTTTTTTGATTTCCTCCTTTATTTGAGAAGTGATGATTTCTTCGCGAACATATCTTTGCGTGCAAGGATTTTTCCGTTTGGTACAACGCAAATAGTTATGTCCTTTTTGCGTTTCGGTGGTAATGAAACAACCGCACTCTCCGCAACGGAAAAATCCTCTGTACACATACGGTTTCAATTTTGGCGTTTTCGGTTTGGACTTTCTCACCATCACTTCTTGAACGGAATCAAAAAGTTTCTTTGTGATAATCGGTTCATGCTTTCCGTCATACATTTCGCCGTTATACTCAATCATTCCGTAATAGATTTTATTTTTCAGCATATACTGATAATTTGAAACGGAAAGCATTTTGCCTTTCTTGCCAACCAAGCCCAAGGAATTGATAATCTTTCGGATTTGAGCGAGGGGGTATTCGCCAGTTGCATACATTTCAAAAGCCCGCTTGATATACTTTGCCTTTTCTTTGTCCACGGCGATACAGCGGGCGTTTTTGCCGTTTATATAGCCAAGTGGCGCCCAAGCGGGCCATATTCCATTTCGCAATTTCTGGCGAATACCCCTCTTTATATTTTCCGAAAGATTATCCACATAATATTTTGATTGCCCAAAAGCAATGGACAACATAAATTTTCCCTGCGGTGTCGGATCAAACCAAAAAGTTGGAAATTTTAGCGTGGTAATCTTCCCAGTATCTACGAGATAGATTATCCGTCCGCCGTCTATGCTATTTCGAGCTAAGCGGTCAGGGTGCCACGCTAAAATTCCTTCGGCTTCATTTTTCTCTATGCTTGCCACCATTTTGTTAAAAATCTCTCTGCCCGGCTCTTTGGCGGTTTTGCTCTCCACGAATTCACGGACGATATTTAATCCTTCCTTTTTGGCAAATTCTCGTAATTCAAAAAGTTGCGCTTCAATGGAAAGAATTTGTCGCTCTGGCTCGTCCGTGGATTTACGAGCATAGAGAAAAATCTTTTTGGTTTGTAAATTTATGTTGTCCATATTGTTTTGAAATTAGTTTTTGGGCAATCAAAGAAAAATACGCTCAACCTTTCGCTGAAAGCGAAAGAAAAAAGATTGGTTTGCAAAATTTCATTTTGCCCGTGCTTTGCACGGCGAACTTCCGCATTACCGACCGCACTTTGGTTTTGGATTTCAAAAATGCTTTCAAAATTGCGGAAAAATACCATGCCGAGGCGCTTTGTGCCGAGGCAGTTTCTTACGATTTCACAAAAAGTGAAAATTGGCGGTGTTTTTTGGACGAAGTTCGAACATTTTTTGAGCAAAACTCCGAATGATTGCGCGCTTCGCGCGCAAAACCGAAACGCTCGGGCGGGCAAAAAGGAAGGGGGTTGGGGGAAGGAATTTTTGCCCGCCCTCGCTTTCCGCCGCCGCCGAATTTCGTATTTTGCTTTGCAAAATGCGCCGCCAAAAATGGAGTTGTGTTTGCCCCACCCACCCGTGCGCACACAACAATTTTTCTCCCATTATTTACTTTTCTTAATTTTTGGTGTAGCATTATAGTAGTTGAAAGGAAATATATCCTAATACTTTAATTCTACTACTAAGATATAAGTTATGTCAAACATTACTAAAAATTTAAGAAGGTTAAGGGAAGCCAAAGGGCTTTCCCAAGAAAAGTTGGCGAGATTGGCCGATGTCGCCAATAATACAATTATCAAAATTGAAGCTGGTAAAAACCAGAATCCAACGCTGGATACCCTCAAGAAAATCGCGAAAGCTCTTGAGGTTAGCGTTGATGAGTTAATAAAATAATCGTAAAATAAAATTATGAAAAAATCACTCTCATTTATTACATTATCGCTAATTACATTTTTGGCGATAGCTTCCTTTATTCCAAAGTCAGTTTTTGCAGACGGAATGATGATGAAACCCGATCCTTATTCAGACCGTTGGGATTATTCAAATGAAAGTAATCAGCAAGCGTTTATTAATTATAATAACGGATTGCAAAAAATGATTATCAGCGTTGGACTTGAAGGAGAAAACAGCAAAGGAGTGGTTTGGCTTTTCCCCGTTCCTGCCGATCCGAATAAAGTTGCTATTGATGTAGTAAAAAGTCTGCCCGGATTAAGCGGTGAAGAAGTTTCAAGAAAAGCGAAATCAAATCTTGACGATACAACGAAGTTTTTACAAATGACGCAACTTTATACAATTCCTTTTGTTTCTTTTTATGGGACTCTCTCGGCGGGCAGAGGCATGGATAATGCTTTGGGTGCAGCACCACAAGGAATCGGTAAGGGAATTGTACCGGATGTTGTTGTTTACGAACATTTAGACAAAGAAGGAATTTCATCAGAAATAATTACTGCAAAAACAGCCAACGGACTCTACGATTATTTGAAAAATAAGGGGTTAAAAATTGAAAGTGGCTCGATTCCAGTTTTGGATAATTATATCGGCAAAGAATTTTCTTTTGTCGCTTCATGGATAAGCTCGCCAGAAAAAATCATTTCGGCTGACGATATAAAAAATAATCTTTATATCTACTTTTCGAGTCAATACCGCTATCCAAAATTTTTTGACTTAGTAAATAGCTTAAAACAAAAATATCCCGAATTTAATCAAGCTAACAATTCAACTGATTATTTGAAATCCCAACAAGGCGGAACTGTTTTGCAGGAATTAACGCAAGCTATTCAAAATGACCCGTCAATAATCGTAGATACCTATAACAAAAATCAGAACTTAGCTAACCAAAAGGGAGTATTTGTAACATTCCCCACGAAAGAAATATATTTTCCACTTCTTCCGACAAGCGTCTATGGTAGCAAAACAGTTCCGGCAACAATCAGAGTAATTGGCCATGTTACGCCAAATGTTTTTCAAGATATTGAAAGCTACACAAAAACTGAATATTATATTGATAGCTATGCCAGTTTTGCCGATGACTTGAAAAACTTTTATAGCGGACAAAATCAAAACATTAAATATACAAAAATAGAAATCAACGCGCCGTCAAAATTCTTCACTGATGACTTGTGGCTAAAAGCGCAAGCACCCGCCAAAACTTACTACTCAACTTTTATTGCCAAACACCCGATAGTAAGCGCAATAATCCTGTTTATTTTAAGTTCAATACTCGCTGGAATTTTGGCGGGCTTGATTATTTTCAAGGATTTAAGAAGAAAGCCGGTAAAACTCGGCTTGATTGGTTTGTCTAATTTTCTAACAATTTTAGGATTATTGATAACGACAGTATTGGTTGGCACGAAAAATAAAAATGAAAGCGTAGAACCTCTGCTTGCCGAAATAAAACAAAAAGGATATTTATGGAAAAGGAGAGTTGCTACAATTTTATTTTTCGTTGCCATACCTTTTCTGGTTTTCGGTTTATTTGCGTTGTCATCACTAATCCGCGAAATTAGTTACTCCCTGAGATATTTAGATTCTGATATCATCATTCCTCTTTTGATAATTTATGTTTTGCCGATTACTGCTTTAATTGTGAGCTTCATAATCAAAAGAATCAAACCCGAGGATAAAAATCTATTTGAACAATTGAAATTGGCTGGATATTCATCTTGGTCATTCCGGCCAAAAGATAAAATGAAATATGTTTTTGTTCCCGTTTTTTCAATTTCATTCTTGATTATTTCGTGGCTGTTAGTTAAATTAGTTGGGTTTACAGTTTAGAAATTAAAGGCGGCGCGCCAACTTTGTTGGCACGAAATTCGGCGGCGGCGGAAAGCGAGGGCGGGCAAAAATTCCTTCCCCCCAACTCCCTTCCTTTTTGCCCGCCCGAGCGTTTCGGTTTTGCGCGCGAAGCGCGCAATCATTCGGAGTTTTGCTCAAAAAATGTTCGAACTTCGTCCAAAAAACACCGCCTTTCGCTGAACACCGTGTCAAACGGTGTTTTCAATTCAAAATCGAGCTTTTGGCCGTTCAATTTGTCGGTCGGTTTTGGGTACAAAAAAAGGTTGCAATTTATATATACAGACTATCAAAATGCCTATCGTGCGTTATTGTGCGCTTATCTTACGACTGAAATTAAACGCTTAATTGAGATAATTTTCCTTGATTTTTATTATTGAATTGGTGGCAACAACCTTAAAGACGCTTTTTTTCGCGAGAAAAAATATCAAATCCAGCCATATTTTTCATTACATTTTAAGTGGATTGGGCAAACAACAACTTATTATGCCAACTCCAAGATAGAAAAGGTTAACTGATTTAGCAAAACTTGGAAATCTTGACAAACCTAAACAAAATAATATACATCCAATATATTAATCATTTGAGGTGGAAGAATGCGTGGAAAAATGTGCCCGAAATGTGGAAACCCTACTAGCGCTGGGTTTTGCCCCAGTTGCGGAGTAGAATCCATCCCTGTGCCGCTGTGCAATTGGTGCGGGCAGGAGATGTATGGCTATAAGAATTATTGCGGTGGTTGCGGGAGAAGCAGACAAGCCGCTCTTGAAACTTTTCCGCCCGCAAAACCAAAAAGAAAATGGTGGCCATTTTAAATTTAGAGGTTGGGCAATCCTTCGGGATATAATGCTTCAACCTCTTTAATTTTATTTATTGAACAAATCTTAATACCCCGCGCGTTTTCCGCCGCGACTGCGGCGGGGCGCCTCCCGTAATCGGGAGGAAGCGGGGGGGATGAAAATTTTCCCTCGCAGTATGCGGGGGACGCCTGGAACAAAGCGGAAGGCGGTTCAACCTAGATCCCGTCGCGTTTGTCCCCGGGGAGATTCATTTTGTCGCTCTAATTATTGCATCTAAACAAAAAATTCCTGTAAGGGAATTTTTGTTTTTTTGATACATCCGGGAAGCCCCGGATGGAGGCTATGCAGATCACCGGCTAAGTTTTTCCAGAATATCGGATTCTTGCCGCAGGTCTTCGTCGCCGATCGTCTTGATCTCACCGTCAAAGTATGTCTTAAATATACCAAACAATTTTTTATAGGCGCTGGATACCTGCAGGCGCATCGACTGGCGTTCCCACTGGCCCAAATTCGGCCAAACCGGGGGAGGGCAGTAAATACCATCGGTATAATTGATTCTGGGTTCCCAGGTTTGGGCGGTATAATTTGCGTGGCCGCGCTCATCATATATCCAGTCCTTTATCATATTGCCGTAGCGCGCCAGCAGTATTCCTTTTCGAATGCCGGTGTTTTCAAAATACTCCGCACTTTGGCCGCCGAAAGTTATTGTTGAAGTGTCTCCTCCGGCAACGCCCTTGCGGTCTTCGTAGCTTGTCGATAAAGTGATTGTGGCATTGTCGTTTATTTTTTTAAGATGCAGTAGTACAATCCCGCCTTTAGTGCCCTCTTCGGAAGTCGCGGAGGCAAAAAGCGTGGAAACCTTCATCAATTCACCGGTGGCCGTATCGGCTTCCGGTGAACCGTATACTTTCATTATTTCAAACCCGCTCGACTTCATGTTCAGCTTAAGGTTAAACACCAGCGGCGTGACCATATAATTGAATTCGTCGTCCATTCGTTTTGCGAATTCCTGGCTTGAATGAACCGAATAATAATTGGCGCCTCGCACTTTGGTTATCGACTCGATCAGTTCGGTGTTAAAATCAACGCCCACGCCAATAAATGTCATATAAATTTTATCGCCGTCATTTTGTTGTACCAGGTTCATAAAGCCTCCCTGGGAAGTGCCGCCCATATTGGGCTGGGCGTCGGTAATGAAGATTATCCTGTTTTCGTATTCGTTTTGATTGGCTTCTTTTAATTCTTTGAAAAGCGAGGTTCCTTCATTTATCCCGGATTCCATATTTGTGCCTCCTTGCTCGCTGATATCCAGAATATGTCCGCGTATCTTGTCCATATCGGTTTTGCCCACCAAAGACAGCGGTTTGGCTGTGTAAGCGTAGTCGTCGAACAATACTACGCCGAAGCGGTCATCGCTCCGCAGATGCTTGGTCATTGCCACCAATGATTCGGTGGCAACGCGCATTTTTGTTTTAGACATTTCTTGTTGTTCCTCGGCATTTGGGGTCTGGTAGTTGCCGAACTGGTCGTAATAATATTGATTAAAAGGTGAGCCCATTGATCCGGATATGTCCATTACCACCACCAGATTCAGTTTTTTACGGTCAAAATCGCTTTCCTTGATGCCCGAATTCAATCCTACGGTAAGGAAATATTCATCCTTTCCCGAGAATGGATCTTTGCTGACCGCCTTGCTGTAGGAAGGGCAAAAAAGTTTCTCGCACGCCTGCGCTTTGCCGGTATCAAAATAATAATTGTAATAGAGGCCTTCATAGGTAATGTCGGTCTCCAGCGGCAGATACCCATTTTTGATGTTCTCCCGGAAATTATTGGTATCTTTCGCCCCGCCCGTCGCCAAGCCGATTGAATCCGACTCTGCCATATACATGGTTGCCGAAGGCGCCGCCATTTTCGCCGATCCTGCCGTTCGGCCGCCTCCGCTATCTGTTCCCGTAAAATTCCAGCTTCCGCTGCCGCCCGTCGAAGAATTAGTAACAATTCCCTCGTTCATTCCAGCGGTCTCGGTGTTCCAGTCGTCGATCGTGCCGGAATTTTCCGGAAAATCGGTTATTCCGGTGGTGCTGCTCGCGGACAGATCGCCGTTATTGATCCCCGTCTGGGAATCGCCGGTTAAATTTTCACCCGGTTGGCCGCCGATCGTCACCGATGGCGGCATCTGGCCGCTATCCAGCGCGCCGATGATTATTATCGAACCCAAAGCGGTTAACGCCATTGCCGCCAAAGCTGCCGAAAAAACTTTTGTCATAATTATTTTTAATTGTTTAAAATTAAGATATTAATTCATTATATTATAGAGGATTAGTTTTAAGAAGTGGAAGAATCGGATATAATAATACCTAATGTTTAAACAATCGGATTGAACCCTTTTTTAATTTCCGGTTTTGCGCTCGTAATTCCTAATCGGCGCGCGGGCAATGTTGCTATGCTCGCCAAAGCGGAAGCCAAAAAGATATATAAATAAAAAATGTTTAACGATCCCAAAATGATTGAAGGGCTTACCTCCAAACAAGCCCGGGAGCGGCTGGTAAAAGACGGCTATAACGAATTGCCGTCGCAAAAAAAACGCGGCCTTTTTTTAATTATGATCGAAGTGGTTAAAGAGCCTATGCTTTTATTGCTTGTTGTCGCCGGGATGATCTATTTTTACTTGGGAGAATTGAGCGATTCCTTGATACTTTCCACTTTCATTTTTTTTATTGTGGGCATCACTTTTTACCAGCAGCGCAAGACCGAACGCGCCCTTGAAGCTTTGCGCGATTTATCCAGTCCCCGGGCGTTAGTAAT
Organism: uncultured Candidatus Saccharibacteria bacterium; assembly: GCA_964470995.1. Lineage (GTDB taxonomy): Bacteria > Patescibacteriota > Minisyncoccia > Minisyncoccales > UBA5738 > UBA5738. Next base: position 80,056 of record CAYYEP010000001.1, on the reverse strand, counting down.
CCGCGACGGCGCGCAAAAACGCGTTGCTGGCCGGGAAGTGGTGGCGGGGGATATTATGATCCTGCGCGAAGGCGACCGCGTTGCCGCCGACGCCGCGGTTTTAGAGTCGGTTAATTTATCGGTTGATGAATCTTTACTTACCGGTGAGTCGGTCGCCGTTTCAAAATCGGTTTGGGACGGAAAACGGCTTATCGCCGGCGATCATCCCGGAGGGGATAATCTGCAGTTTATTTATTCCGGGACGCTCATAAACCGGGGACACGGCTTTGCCAAAGTGGTTGCCACTGGTATCAATACCGAAATGGGCAAGATCGGAAAGTCTCTGCAGGCGGTTGCCGATGAAGGGACTCATTTAAAATCCGAGACCGCCCGGCTTACAAAATTTTTCGGCATCATCGGCTTGGGTCTTTGTATTGCAACTGTCGCGATCTATGTTGCGGCCAACGGCAATCTGTTGCAGGGGGTTCTTTACGGTTTGACGATCAGTATGTCTATGTTGCCCGAAGAATTCCCGGTGGTAATGTTGCTGTTTATGACCATTGGTGCCTGGCGCATATCAAAAAGAAAAGTTTTGACGCGCAACACCGCCGCCATTGAAATGCTGGGCGCCGCCGATATCCTTTGTTCCGACAAAACCGGTACGATCACTTTTAATCAGATGCGCTTGAAAAAACTGGCCGTAATGGAGGGTTCGTTAAATGTCGATGATTATGGCGCCGGCGGCAATATCATTCCCGAACAATACGAAGAACTGCTTGAATACGGTATTCTTGCCAGCCAAACCGACCCGTTCGACCCGCTGGAAAAAGAAATTAAAAAAACCGGCGAATTTCTCCTCAAATCAACCAGCCATTTGCATTCAAATTGGAGATTAATAAAAGAATATCCTTTTTCGGGCAACCTTTTAGCGCTTTCGCACGTTTGGGAAACGGGCGACGGCGGGCGTTATGTGGTTGCTGCCAAGGGCGCCCCCGAATCGATCGCCGAACTATGCCACCTTGGCGAACCCGAAAAAACAAAACTTATGCAACGCATGGAACCGCTGCTTTCCGATGGCTTGCGGCTTTTGGGGGTGGCGGTTGCCGGGGTTGCCAAAGATAAGCTTAATGCCAGCGGCCAGCATGATTTTGATTTTGAATTCGTGGGTCTGCTTGGTTTTGAAGATCCGGTACGGCCGTCGGTTCCGGCGGCCGTTAAAGAGTGTTATACGGCCGGAGTCCGGGTTTGTATGATCACCGGCGATTATCCCGCCACCGCGCGCCAGATCGCGCGCCAGATCGGCCTTAAGAATCCGGACGAATGTCTAACTGGCATGGAACTCCAGTCTATGGCCCGCGCCGACCTTGTTAAAAAATTGGACACCGTGAACGTTTTTGCGCGTGTAGTTCCCGAACAAAAAATGTTGCTTATCAACGCGCTCAAGGATAAGGGTATGACCATTGCCATGACCGGAGATGGTGTTAATGACGCCCCGGCGCTCAAAGCCGCCCATATCGGTATTGCCATGGGGGAGCGCGGCACCGATGTTGCTCGCGAAACCGCCGACCTTGTCCTGCTTAACGATGATTTCACTTCGATCGTCCGCGCCATTCGTATGGGCCGAACGGTCTTCGATAACATTAAAAAGGCTATCGCCTATATTTTTGCGGTGCATATTCCGATCGCGGGGATGTCGTTTTTACCCGTAGCGTTGAATCTGCCCGTAGTATTTTTCCCGGCGCATATCGCGTTTCTTGAATTGGTTATCGACCCGGCTTGTTCGGTAGTTTTCGAAAATGAGCCCGCCGAAAAAAATATTATGAACCGGCCGCCGCGCCGTTTAAGCCGGTCTCTTTTTGGCCGCCGCGCCTTCTGGACCAGCTTATTGCAGGGATTGGGGGTGCTCGTGGCGGTATTTATTGTTTATATGGCCGCTCTCCATTCCGGCCAAAGCGAAGGCCAGATCCGCGCCCTGTCGTTTGTTGCGATATTGGTTGCCAACCTGTTTTTGATCGTCGCCAATTTAAGCTGGGGTAATCCGTTCAAGGTATTTATTAACGGCAATAGAGCATTTCTTTGGGTCTTTGCCGCCGCCCTGATGATGTTGGTTGCGGTGTTGCTATACCCGCCCTTGCGCCAGGTATTCCATTTTGATCCGGTAATGCCCGCCGATCTTGCCCGGGCCGCGGCCTTAGGCGTGCTGGGCGCCCTGTGGTTTGAACCGTTCAAATGGCTGCTATTCGGGAAAAAACAAGCTTGATTTTTACCGTATTGCGTGATTAATTGTATCCATGCCGGTAAAACCGGTATGGAGTAGGGATGGTTGGTTGAGTGCTTTTTTGATGGTTCCCGCGTAATCGAGGGAGTCATGGCGCTGGTTTGCGACCAGCAGGAAGTCCCGCGTAGGCGGGGAAAACTTTAATTCGTGAAAAAGCGGAGGGGTGTCTGAGCGTTGTGACCAGTAGGAAAGGAGATGGTCTTGGTCAATTTCATTGCGGAGGGTTGGCTGAGTGGCCTATAGCGCTGGTCTTGAAAACCAGTTGGGGGAAACTCCTCGGAGGTTCGAATCCTCCACCCTCCGCAATGAAATTGACGCCGCAGCAAAGCGAAGAAAACCGTTGTGGCCAAAAGCCACCGCGAGTTTGAATCTCGCCCCCTCCGCTTTTTCACGAATTAAATAGGTTGGGGACAGCCCCTCGGAGGTTTGAACTTGCGAAAAGCAAGCTTGAAGCATCCTCCACCCTCCGCAACGGTAACCGAACGTTTAGTATTTGTTTTTTAAGGTCGTTCCTCGGCGAGCATGCCAAGGTGCGACCTTGGCCAGCTTATATTTTAAGCTCGCTCAATTTCGTAGGCTCGATAAAAAATTTGTTTGCTTGTTTTTTTCTTTCTTGCTATACCATAGCTAAGCTTATGCGGATGATTAACTCCAACCAAAAGGTCTCTCTTAAAACCGGTTCCTGACCGGTTGTTTGTCAGCGCGAACGCGCAGCAAACAACCGGCAATTAAAAGGCCGGTTTTTAATTATTGATATGAATCCAATATACATAACCAAAAACGACTATAAAAAATTGGTCGAGATAATAAACAAAAAACAGCGCCACGACAATCATGACGAAGCTCTGCTCGCCGAATTGAATCGGGCAACGATCGTCGAGCCGCGGGATATTCCCGGCGATGTGATAACTATGAATTCGCTGGTGGTTTTTTGCGATATTGAATCCAAGGACGAGCTTGAATACTGGCTTGTTTTTCCCGAGGCCGCGGATATTAGCCAACGGAAGATATCTGTGCTTTCTCCGATCGGTTGCGCCTTGCTGGGCTATAAGATCGGCGATACGATCTCCGTTAATACCCCAAAGGGCGAAAAAAAACTGAAAGTGGAAAAAATCTTGCACCAACCCGAATCACACGGCAATTATGAGTAATAAGCTGCCCCGCCGCCAAGCGATCAGGGCTATAAAAAAAATCGGTGTGTGCCGTTTAAAAAAGCGGAATGAAAATCGGACGAGGTAAATCTTTTGTACTAAATTATGCTTGAATATTTGGTTATCTTCGGAGTAATTTTGCAATTCTGGGGTAATCTCGTTTACGCCAAAGCGACGCTAAAAGGGGAGGCAAAACCCAACCGGGTAACCTGGTTGTTATGGGGGATAGTGCCTCTAATCGCGGCGGCCGCGGCGTTTACCGACGGGGCGCGCTGGCCGGCTTTGCCGGCTTTCGCCTCCGGCGTTGGTTCGCTTATCGTTTTTGCCGCTTCGTTTGCCAATAAAAAAACCGGCTGGCGGTTGAATAATTTCGATTATCTTTGCGGCGCGTCTTCCATTTTGGCTTTGTTCTTCTGGTATCTCACTAAAGATCCGCTGGTGGCGATATTTTTGGCAATCATCAGTGACTTTTTCTCCACCATTCCGACGCTGGCCAAGGCGTGGCGCTATCCCGAAACCGAAAACATCACTCCTTATATCACCGGTTTGGTTAATCTGGCAACGCCTTTTTTTGCCATGAAAAATTGGGCCCCCTCGGAATACGCTTTCCCGTTATATTGCGTTATTATGGGCTCAATTCTACTCTACGCGGTCGCGCGCAAAAGGCTGGTTAAAGTCTTGTTTTCCGCGGCCAAAGTATGATTATTTTTTGTCCTGTGTATTTTGCTGGGTCGCGGTTTTATCGTAAGATTATATGTAAGTAGCAATGTAAGTAGCAAGGTAAGTGGCAAAACAAAAAAATCATTATGGAAAATAAATAAATTAAAAAACTGACCCGCGTCGGCAAACGCCTTCTCGGCCCGACCCTCCCGATAGAGACCCTGTCCGCCCGAAGCTATCTTTGGTCTTCCGTATAAAAGGTTGTTAATCGCCGCCGAGTTTTGCTTGATGATCTAATGAAATAAAAAAATGAAAGTAGCTTTTATCCATAGCGACAAAAAAGAAGGCACCGGCGCGCATTTTATCAATGATCTTATTGCCTGTAAGCTGCGAGAGAAGGGCGCCAAGGTAAATAATTTTTATCCGCGTTTTTTACTGAAAGATACGCCGGTCAATTTTAAGGGCATCAATAATATTCTCTTTTTTTATTCATTGCTGGAAAAGCGCGAAGACATACTGCGCCATGATATTATTCAGGGAACAACCTACACTCCGCTCGCATTTCTTCGTTTTTCCAAGCCGGTGGTGTCGCATTTCGGCTCAACTACTATCGGTTTTTTGCGAGCCGTTCCAAAAACAAGCAATTTGGAAAACGGATGCAGTGAAATTTTCCTGCGTTTTAGGCGAGCTGGCGTACTCCGCGAACTTAACATAAAAAGCCGCCGCCCGCTTAATGACATTGCCTCCATCGAGCAATACGCGGCGGAGCGCGCCGATTATATTATTGCCACATCCGAAATAGTAAAAAATGATTTGATAAGTGTCGGGATTTCGGCCGATAAAATCAAAGTGATTTATAACGCGATTGAGGATTATTGGTTTGAATCGCCGAATGCGAGCTTGAGAAATGAACCCGCCCTTATTTTTTTGGGCAGAATCGGTGAAGACCCGTTTACGCTGAAGTTAAAGGGAGTTGATCGGCTCATCTGGCTTTTCCAGCGGTTTCCGGAGGTCGAAAAATTTTCCGTGACAATGTCGAGAAACAAAAAGCTGGTTAAATGGATGAAAGACAATATTGTAAATCATTCCATAATTGCGAATGCCGTAAAAGACAGCATTCCGGCTTTACTCGCAAAATACGCCGGGTGTATTGCGGTTTTAACTTCGCGTTATGAAGGATTTTCGCTAAGTTTAATTGAGGCAATGTCGCAAGGTTTAGTCCCGGTCAGTTTTTCTGTCGGCGTGGCCCCGGAAATTATTCGTGATGGGGAAAACGGTTTTATCGTGGGTAATGTGGAAGAGGCCGAGGAGAAAATCAGAATTTTATTGCGCGACACCGCTTTGCGCCATCGCATGTCGTTGGCCGCAAAAGAAACGGCAAAACAATTCAGGTCGGATATAATGATCGAAAAAACGATTGGCCTGTATAAAAAAATTTTAAACAAATAATCAATTTTGCGCGATGGTTAAGTGGGGTAAAATTATGGCAAACAGCAATTTTGTTAACGCAAAAAGTAGGTATTCTGTTGTGAAATAAAACAATTCGCAAACTAACCCGCATCGGTAAACGTCCTTTCTTCCCGGCCCTGCCGATAGAGGAGGTAAGAAATTTAAAATTGAAAGAAAAAAGCTAGCTATGATTGGGGCTTAAAAAAATTTGAAAAAAAAGATGGCCGCAAAAAAAGAAATTATCATCTATCAGGCAAAAACGGCGCGCTTGAATTCAATGGCGGTTTTAAAAAGGAAACGATTTGGGCGACGCAAGCGCAGATTGCGGCGGCTTTTGGGGTTGATTTGAGGACTATCAATGAACATATCAAAAATATCTATAAAGTCGGGGAATTAAATGAAAAGACAACTATCCGGAATTTCCGGATAGTTCAAAAGGAAGGGGGTAGGGAGGTTGTGCGCGATATCAAACATTACAATCTGGATATGATTATATCGGTGGTTATCGCGTGAATTCCAAAACCGCCACTGCCTTCCGCCAGTGGGCGACAAAAACGCTTCGCCAGCACATATTGAAAGGCTACACTATTGATCGCAAACGGATTGCCAAGGATTACGACGAATTTTACGACAAATCATCGTTGCCAACGTCGGGGGCGACAAAAAAACAGGCGGCAGTAACCGCCACGGAATTAAAGGAAGCGATCGCTGATTTGAGGCGGAGCCTGCAAGATAAAAAAGAAGCTTCCGGGCTTTTTGCACCGCGCGGGAAAAGATTGGCGCGGCCGACGATGAGAGCGACCAACAACAATGGTTTCCATTAGCGGCGCTGCCCCCGGAAAGCGAAATCGCCTTTGACCACATGAATTCCATTAAGTTTTACAAAGAACGCATGAAAAATCATTGTTAAAATTCATAGATTTAGTAAAGAAGCTATAAAAACGAATAATAAATAATTATTTGTTCAATGGAAATAGGAAAAAAATTATATGTTACCGGAAGGGATAAATGGCATGATTGGCTGAAGAAGAATCGCGATATTGAAAGGGAGATATGGTTAGTGTATTACAATAAAAAATCCGGGAAAACGCGCATAGCTTACAATGATGCGGTCGAGGTCGCGCTTTGTTTTGGGTGGATCGATAGTACTGTGAAGAAGATTGATGAATTTTCCTTGGCGCAGAGATTTACGCCGCGCAATCCCAAGAGCGGATATTCGCAGGCGAATATTGAGCGGTTGCGGCGGCTGGCGGCGGAAGGAAGGGTGATTCCGGCGGTGCGAAAAGAGGTTGAGGCGGTGTTGGCGAAAAAGTTTGTGTTTCCGCCGGACATTATGGCCAAGATTAAAGCCAACAAAATTGCTTGGGACAATTTCCGCAAATTTTCTCCAGCCTACCAAAGAATCCGCGTTGGCTATGTTGAGAGCGCGCGATCCCACCCTGCGGAATTTGAGAAACGCCTTGCCAATCTCATAAAAAAGTCCGGACAAAACAAGCAATTTGGTTTTGGAGGGATTGAGAAGTATTATTAATAAAAAAGTTATTGTTGCAAGTATTTAAATAAATTCTATGAATAGAATTGTGATTGCGCAAGGATTGGATTTGTTACCGGACCAAATTGAACGGTTAAATAATTTGGGTGAAGTGAAGATTTATAATGATGCGGCGGAATCGCCTGAGGGTTGGCTTGATAGATGCCGGGGTTTTGATATTATTTGCACGGGCAGCTTTGGCCTGCGGCAAAAAATTTATGAGTTGGAAAATGTTTTTATTTCATTGCCGCTCGTTGGCATCGGTTGGATGGACGCGGAGAAATTGAGAGCCAAAAATATCAAGGTCGCGAATTCACCGGGCTGCAATAAAGATGCGGTATCGGAATGGATAATCGGCATGATGATAAATCTGCTGCGAGATTTGCCAAAGCAAATAAATTCGGTGAAGCAAGCGAAATACAATTTGCCGAGACGTACTCTTGGATTGGCTGGAAAAAAGGTTTGCATATTGGGGGTAGGTAATATCGGATCCAAGGTTGGAAAAATTTGTGACGTATTCGGCATGGATGTTATTTTTTTCAGGCAGGGCGATAATATTATGGAAAGCGCCAAGGGTGCGGATATCGTGATTAACTGCCTAAGTCAAAACCCGACAACGGTTGGGATGCTTAATGAGAAATTTTTTGCATCGCTCAATACCGGAACCTATTTTATTTCAGTCACGAGTTCGAAAATATACGATATTGATGCATTATTATTTTGCTTGGGGAAAAATATTTCAGGTGCGGCCATTGATGCGGGCGATGCCCGGGTTGGTGATGCGAGTGATGATTTTTATCAGAAACTTTTAACAAGCGGTAGAATATTGGCGACGCCGCATATTGCGTTTAACACCGATGTTACCGCCCGGATTGCCAATGATATGATGATTGATAATATAGAGGCTTATCTGAAAGAGCCGCCGACTAACTTATTTTAGTGAGATTCGGTTTTTAAATTACCGTATCGGAAATTAAAATAATAAAAAATATGTTAAACGATTTCAAGCAATTTTTGTTGCGGGGGAACGTGGTGGATTTGGCCGTGGGCGTAGTGATCGGCGCGGCTTTCGGGTCGGTGGTCACCGCGTTGGTCGCCGACCTTTTGACGCCGCTCATCGCGGCGGTAGCCAAGGTGCCGGATTTTGGTGGATTGTTTTTCACGGTAAACGGCAGCAAATTTATGTTCGGCCATTTTATCAACGCGATCATTTCGTTTGTTCTGGTGGCCGGTGCGGTATTTTTCTTTGTGGTCAAGCCGATGAATATGCTGGTCAACCGTTCCAAGAAAGATGCAGTTGCCCAACCTTCTGTTAAAAAATGCCCCGAGTGCTTGAGCGAAATTCCGGTTGCCGCCAAACGCTGCAAATATTGCAGCCAGATTGTATCATAGTTTTTGTTTGCAAATAGACGCTTTTGGATTAAAACTGGGGTAAGTAGCATGTTACGTAACAGGGTAAGTATCAAAATTATGCAAAACAAAGAAATCCGCAAATTAACCCGCGTTGGCAAAAGAAGCATCGGCCTGACACTGCCGATAGACGAGGTGCGCAATCTCGGCTGGCGCGAGAAACAAAAAGTAACCGTCAAAAGAGTCAAAGGCGGCCTCTTGATAAGGGATTACCGGAATTAAAATATGGCAAACAGCAATCTGACAAATGCAAAAAGGGCAAAGAGCGGCGAATTTTATACGCAGTATGGCGACATTGAAAAGGAAATTGGGGCGTATTTGGAATATGGTGCGGCTGTTTGGCGGCAGTCATTTGTTGACCGGGCTGGTGGGGATTATCGCGGGATTGTTGATTCTTTACTTGCCCGACAAGGATTTGAAAGAGATCGAAAAATTGTAATTTGCCAAAAATAGCGAAAAAAATTATATGAGCATAATTCAAAAAGTGTTAATGGGCGCGGCGGCGGTGGTTTTGGCGATCGGCGGTTATTTTGCGGCGGATCATTTTTTTGATTCAAATAAAAAAAATACTTTGGACAGTCCGCAAAGCATTGCCGCAGATTACCAAAAATTGCTGGATGAGGCAAAAAACCTGGAAACGGCCGCCGGCGCGGATTGCGGCAACAAAAAAGATGTTAATCAAAAGATTGAGGAATTGAAAAACAAGCTGGCGGATTTGGATGCCAAAAAAAATGAATGGCTGGATAGCGTGCCCAAATTGCCGGATGTGGAGCCGGAAATACGCGATCAAAACGATCCGAACCGCCCGGGTTCCCAAGTCCCGGAGTTAACTCCCGATGTGCCGCCCCTCCCCGATGTCAGCGTGGAAATAATTCCCGGATCCGAAGTACCCGAGCTCACCCCCGATGTGCCGCCCCTCCCCGAAATCGATCCCAATTCGATAATCATCGAAGAAACGCCCGGTTCGCAGGTGCCGGAATTAACCCCCGATGTGCCGCCTCTCCCCGAGATAAATATCGAATCGATCGAGACCGGGGATTATATTCCCGAAATGCCCGAAATCAATCCCGGCCGGCCGGGCTCCGAAGTTCCCGAGCTTACTTCGGATGTGCCGCCCCTGCCCGAGATCAATGAGGCCGACATTATCGATCCCAACGAACCGATTTTCCAGATGGAAGATGCCGGGCAAAAAATAATCGATATTTTGCAACGATTGAAAGCGTTGTGCCAGGAGGACGCGCCGGCTAAAAAGCCGGTTTCCGACAAATGCAGCGATGCCTGCCAAAGGCATAAGGACTGTGCCGCTTTCACCGAAGACGCCACTCCGGCCGATTTAAATGACGCCTATAACGCTTGTATGGAAGAATGCCCCGCTTGGCCCGTGGAGATGGTCAAATGCATCAACGCCATTGATATTAAAACGCCCAACGATTGCGCCAGTTTCGTGCAATGCCAACTCCCGCAATATTACGAGGAGAAATATCTCAAGTAATCAAGCGTCTTAAAGCTATTTAAAAGAGTCGAACCCTTTTAAATGGACTAAGGGCCCGTGTATTCCGATAGTTAAATGGATTATGGAACAAATAATAATATGGAGGATTGTTTCCATTGCTGAAATCGGCGCGGTTGTGGCGGCGATACTGCTCGATCTTTTCCAGCCCACTTTGATTATTTTGGGATTGATGATTGTTTCGCTGTTTATCCGGCGCGGCCATATCCGGTCGCTGGGATTCAAACGCCCCCGTTCATGGAGCCGTATGATCGGCTTTGCCTTTGCCGCCGTGTTTTTTTGCAATTGTTTGATGTTGGCGTGGTTTTGCCGGTCATGAACCGCTTGACCGGAACGAACATTGATTACAGCGGTTTTGCCGATCTTAATGGTAACTTGGGGCAATTGGTGTTGCTTCTGACGCTTTCCTGGACGCTGGCGGCCGTGGGCGAAGAAATTGCCTATCGCGGCTATATTCAAAAGTTGCTTGCCGGTTTATGGGTAAAGAGCCTGTTTGGAACTATGCTGGCAATTGGAGCTTCCAGCTTGTTGTTCGGCCTTGCGCACGTTGAGCAGGGGCTCATTGGTGTAGTTGTCCCCACGGGTGACGCGCTGCTTTTCAGCTGGCTTAAGCTAAAATATGATAACAATTTATGGGCGGCGATCTTTGCCCATGGTTTCTACAATTCTATCGGCATTATCATTTTCTATTTTACGGGGCCGATCTACGGCCTCTGGTAAAAAATATTTGAAGTTAAGCCAGGCAATAAACTACCGCGCGTTCAAGGCGCCGCAGTAGGAAAAGTTTGATTACCCGCTATTCATCCCCGGGGCAAAGCTCCGCGATATTCTGGCGGGTAAATAGATTTATGAATACGCAAAGCATAAAACACGTCGATGATTTGCAAACCATTCCCGGGGTGGGGGAAAGCATCGCCCGGGATTTGCAAAACATCGGCATTAAATCAGTGGCGGATTTGAAAGGCAAGGAACCGGAAAAATTATATGACGCCGCCAACCGCCTTGCGGGCAAAATCCAAGACCGTTGCCTTTTGTATGTATTACGCGCCGCAGTTTACTTTGCCGAAAATCCAAATCCTAATCCGGAGAAACTTAAGTGGTGGCATTGGAAAGAAAAATAATCACTTTCGTTGGATCGCGAAACGCCTTGTATTTCGGGGGACTATCCCCAGTGGAGTATTGGCGTTGCCGGATCAGGCTCCTTCAGCAGCATTTGGATTTAAAGATTTTGTAATTAAAAGTAATATATAATAATTCAATGAACAAGAAAAAAGTAATCGGCGTATTTTTTGGAACCGCCCTTTTGCTTCTCGGCTTGCTGTGGTTTTTGCAGGGATCCGATCTTGTGCATGTCAAACCGATATTATGCTTCGCCAATTGCCAGCCGATCGCCGGCAAATCATTGGCTTGGAAAATTGCCGGAGCGGTTGTTTCTATTGCGGGCGCGTCAATTATTTATAAGAGCCTAAAGAAGAAACGCAATGGCTAAAAAAATTGATTCAAATACCGGATTTTACATTGACATCGATCTTAAAACTGGAAAAGTTATCGGCTGGAACTATGGCCAAAGGCAAAAGTTAGAGCAAAAAATTGCCCGACCCGAATCATCGCCGAATTTTTGTTACCGAAGGCCAATACAACAAATTGAATAAAGAAAAATAGATGAAATCAACTTTAATCGCTCCTTGCGGAATGAACTGCGCTTTGTGCATGGCGTATTTTCGGAAAAAGAACCATTGTCCGGGATGCAGGGGCGAAGCAATAGGAACTTGCCAAAAATGCGTCATCAAAAATTGCGGCATTTTAAATAAAAATAAATGGCGGTTTTGCTCCGCCAAATGCGAAAAATATCCTTGCCAAAGGTTAAAAAATCTGGACAAAAGATACAAAACAAAATACGGCATGAGCATGATCGATAATTTGGAGTTTATACAAAATAACGGGATCAGAATGTTTTTAAGAAAAGAAAAGGAAAAATGGACATGTAAAAAATGCGGCGGAATTGTTTGCGTCCATAGGGGGGTTTGTTCGCGATGCGGCAACAATTAGTAAATCGGTAAGTTTTAATATGGACGAAAAAGTAAAACAATAAATAGACAGGCAAAAATCTCCGCAAAAGGAGATCATTTTGGCGGTTCGCGAAATTTTTTTTAAAACCATAAAAAACTGCGAAGAAAAATACGGCTGGGGCGTGATCGTTTTTTCCGGCGGCAAGTTTTATATTGCCGCGATGAAAAGCAGGGTGCACGTCGGCTTTTCCATTGTCGGTTTGGATAAAAAAGAGATTGATTTTTTGGAAGGAGGCGGCAAAACCATGAGGCACATTAAAATTCCGGATTTAAAAAGCATCGACGAACCAAAACTGGGGAAAATGATAAAACTGGTTGACAAAAAAGCCAAGTGCGTTGAATGTTAAAATAATTAACTAATTTAAACTATGAATAGCCAAAACCAATCCTTGGGCGATACCCAAAATAAAATCGAGTGCTGTCCCAAATTCGATCCCGCGCCTTGGGACGATAAGATATTAAAATGGGACAATAAAAGATTCATCAAGGGCAATGTTTTTACTCTGTTTTTTATGCCGGTCAATTTCGGGATGGTGGTCGCCAAGCTGATGAATGCCGTTTCCGCAGCGAAAGCTAATGTGCCGGACTATCTTGGTCTGTCGGACCACACGTCAAAATGGAATATGGATCTTTATCTGGCCGTGGACAAGGAAATTCCCGGGGCGCAAAACGTTACGCTATCGGGAAAATTTTTGAGCAAGGTTTACGAGGGCGATTTTAAGGACACCGGCAAATGGTGCAAGGATTTTGAAGAGTTGGCTAAAGGCAAAAACTTTGGAATTAAAAAATGGTATATGTGGTACACCACCTGTCCCAAATGCGCTAAAAAATACGGCAAAAATTATACGGTTATTATTGCCAAAATCGCATAAGCTTAAAAAATATGGAAAAAAGCGAAATTCGTATTTTAAAGATCGGGATTGCGGCCACGTATCTTGCCATGGTTTTGGTAAATGCGCTGGCCAACCTTCTGCCGATCAACAACCTGACCACGGGCCAGGTTTCGGATTCTTACCCCAATCTTTTCGCGCCCGCGGGGATAGCTTTTTCCATTTGGGGATTGATCTATCTATTGCTGGCGGGACACGTTATTTACCAGACCGGGATATTTCAAAAAGAAAAAACTCCCGAACGCCGGGAAATTTTAGCAAAAATCGGAAGATATTTCATTCTTACTTCGGTTGCCAACGCTTGCTGGGTATTTGCCTGGCATTATAAATTGGTTTGGCTTTCGGTATTGCTTATCCTGGCCATACTCTATTGGCTGGCAAAAATTTCCGGTGCGCTGGCAGGCCGGGAATTGTCGGTCGCGGAAAGATTGTTTGTGCGCCTGCCGTTTTCAGTGTATTTCGGTTGGATAACAGTGGCCTCAATCGCCAATGTTACGGTTTTTTTGGTAAGCATCGGTTGGGATCGATTTGGCATCGCCGATGATATTTGGACGGTAATAATTTTATTTGCGGGTGCGGCAATCGGTATCTGGCAAACTCTGCGGCTAAAGAGTATCGCTTATTGCCTTGTTTTTGTTTGGGCGTATTCGGGTATCTGGGTCAAGCACGCATCCGCCGCCGGTTTCGACAGCCGTTATCCCAACGTGATCACTGCCGTTACCGCCTGTGTTGTGCTTTTCCTGTTGGCCGCCGGCTATCTTTTTTTCGGTCGGGTCAAAAAAAATTCCGCTATTGCCGCGGCGCAATAAAACCTCGCAATTTTTCCGGAACGCGCCCTTGCAATTACCTATCTGATTATTCAATCGCCGGAATACATTGGGACTCTGTTCCGGGGAAAATCATTTGTATTTTGAGGTCGCTCCTCGATGTACTTGTCGAGGTGCGACCTCGGTAAACTCATTTAATCGGGCTAATTCCCGCCACTCGCGGCAGGATAGATTGTTTTCCTTTCCCAACGAATAGTACGCGCTTTTGTTGACTTTTGCCGCCGTTTAATTATATTGGTGCATAATAGGAGAGCGATTTAATTGGGATATCTAGACTGGCCTGGTGTTTATCGCGGTAGAATGCTAGTTCCTGAAAAAAAACCGGAAGAAAGTATCGAAGTCAAAGAGGAAAGCGGGACTATAATAAGTTTCGACGTCGGCGGAGGCTTTGGTTTTATTGAGACAGATGGCGGAGTATTGGTCGGTTTCTGGCTTAAAGATCAAAAAGGCGATAAAAGCCTTGTTCCCGGAAAAAAGAAACAAATAATATTCAAGCGTGATCCGAAAGCGGTTGTGATCCGGGCAAAGGAATGGTGGCTAGTTGAAGTTCCCGCGCCTCCAAAAAATATGCCAAAACCCGACGCAACGAAACCTCGGTTAAACCCGGACGCTAAATTTCGAATTATGAGGCAGATTCCCGGCAAGAGCGCCGCCGAAATTATTTTCGAAGGCGCCAGATGGGAATTGGATTCGTACTTTGGCTTGCGGCCAACCCAAAATCAAGACCCGCTAAAAAAATCAAGCATTATGGGCGGTCTCCAGTGCAATCTCTGGTTTGAAACCGACGGTACCGGAAATTGGGAACGTTGCGGAGACCCGCGGTCTCCCTTTAAAAAACAAAGACCTCAGCGGAGCCCAAAAAGAAAAAAAATTCATCGATCATAAGACCTACGCTTGCCCGTAGGCTTTTTTAAAACGGGCCATTTCCTAAAAACATTTTTACGCGATAAGATCATATAACGCGCTTATTAATGATTGCTATGCCGGAAAAATTAAATAAATTTAAAAATAGCCCGGTGGAATTTGTGGAAACGATGGATGTTTCCGCCGGGGTTGAATGCGATGTTTATAAATTTGTTAATAATGATTCGTGCGACCTCGGGGTAATTAGGATAAAGTCTGGATGCAAAACTCCGCGCCAGCTGGTGTTGGCGGGGGACAAGACTGTTGAGGGGTTCATTTCGGGAGGTGGAAGGCTGGTTATTGAAAGTAATGATGACAAGCAAGAATACGCCGCCCAAAGCGGATTGCGCATCTTGGTAGAAATCGGCCAAATTATGCAATGGCAAGCGGCTTTTGGTACGGATTTGGTGGTATATGAAATTTGCCAGCCGCCCTACCAACCGGGCCGTTTTAAAAACTTATCTTAAATAATTTTCTATGTCTTGGTTGGTTTTTGCGTTCGCCGGTCCGGTGTTGTGGGCGCTATCGACCCACGTCGACAAATATCTGGTGGAACGCTATTTCAAAGAGGGGAATGTGGCGTCCCTTATGGTTTTTACCGCCGCGATCGGCTTGTTGGTATTGCCTGTCGCCTGGTGGTTTGACCCCAGTGTTCTGGCGGTCGATTTCATCTCGGCCTTTGTGATCGCGCTTTCGGGGGTTCTTTATATGGCTGCCATTTATTTTTACCTTCAGGCCTTGCAGTCCGAGGAAGCCTCCACTGTGGCACCTTTCTTCCAGGCCGCGGCTGTTTTCGGGTTGGTTCTCGGATTTTTCTTTCTGAGCGAAAAGATAACTCCGGCCCAGATATTGGGAGCAACGCTGGTTGTTCTTGGTTCGGCTCTTATCTCCTTCCGCTTCGGGCAAAAGAATCGGTCTTTTAATCCGCGGTTGGTGGCCTTGATGCTGGCTTGCGCTTTCGCTATAGCTTTGGGATCGTTTATCTTCAAATTTTTCGCGATTCGCGATGATTTTTGGCCGGCAATATTCTGGTCTTATTGCGGCGACGCGGCCTTTGGTTTGTTTTTGCTTTTGTTTTCTTCCAACCGCCGCCAGCTGGCACGAATGTTGCGGGCCAATCCCGGCGCAGTGATTTCAATCAACGCCTCCAACGAATTAATCAACCTCGGCGGCGGCCTTGCCAATAACTACGCCTATCTTTTGGCTCCCCTCGGGTTGGTGCAGGCGGTTGCCAGCACGACTTCTTTTTTCGTCCTGGGTTTTGGGATTTTGCTATCTTTGATTTTCCCCAAATTCGGCCGTGAAAAGATCGCAACCGGCAGTATTGCGCAAAAAATTATCGCCATCGGCCTCGTTACTGCCGGAGTTATTTTTATAAACAAATAATATGGACTTTTCGAAATACAAATATCATCATCTTGGCATACCCGCAAAAACGCCGCGCGCGGTGGAAGTATATCTTGCCGCTTATAAGTGTTGGCGCTGCGGTTACGGGAACAGCGAATTCGGGATTGAATGGATGCGCTATGAGGCGGACTGCCCCTTGCCCGAAATTGTAAAAACCATACCTCATATCGCGTTCGAAGTTGATGATATTTACAAGGCGATAAAAGGCAGAAAAGTGATCGTTGAGCCGAATAGTCCTTCCAAGGAATTTGTTGTGGCATTCATTGAAGTCGATGGCGCGCCCATCGAGCTTATCGAAGTTATTAAGGAATAATGCCATGATGGAGTATTTAGTATATTTGGGGGTTGCCGCGGGGTTTTGGGGAACCGCCGCTTACATGCGGGACACCTTGCGCGGGGCCACCAAGCCCAATCGCGTCACTTATATTATCTGGGCGGTAAATCCGCTGATCGCCGCGTTCGTGTCATTTGCCGCCGGCGCGGGGTTGGCCGCGCTTCCGGTGTTTGCCACCGGACTGGGGCCGTTCGCGATATTTTTGGCGTCATTTGCAAATAAAAAATCTTGTTGGAAGCTTTCGGCTTTCGACTACTTTTGCGGCATTTGTTCCGTGGCCGCCATATATGTTTGGTTGGCCGCGTCCGGCTCGGTTTTGCCGATATCTCTGGCGATTGTTAGCGACGGTTTCGCGGTTTTGCCGACGCTTATTAAATCCTGGAAATATCCGGAAACCGAAACCGGAATTGCCTATGTGCTCGGATTTTTTTGCGCCCTGACCAGCTTTGCCGCAATAAAAACATGGGATTTTTCGTCATGCGCGTTTCCTGTTTACTTGGCGGTCGCCAATGTGTTTTTAGTTTTAGCGGTTTATCGCGGGAAATGGTATCGTTTTAATTGATTTTATTGTCTCCCGTATCTGGTAGAAACCGTATTTTAATTTCTTTTTTAGGTGATTATATTAATATTTATTAGAACCTAAATAACAATAAAAAAATGAAAGGATTAATAATCGACATCGAAGACGCCACCAAAGAAAACGATAATTTCCGCAAAGTTCTCTATACCGCCAAATACAGCCAGCTGGTATTAATGAGCTTAAAACCCGGCGAAGAAATTGGCGCCGAAGTCCATGACGATCGCGACCAGTTTTTCCGGTTTGAAAAAGGTGAAGGCAAAGTAGTGATCGACGGCAGCGAGTATGAAATAAAAAAAGATTATGCGGTTATCGTTCCGGCCGGGGCTCACCATAATATCATCAATACCGGGGACGAGGATTTAAAGCTTTACACCATTTATTCGCCGCCGCAGCATCTTGACGGGATAACCCGCTCTACCAAAGAAGAAGCGACGGCCGCCGAAGAGCATTTTGACGGCAAGACCAGCGAATAAGAAAAAAATTGGCGAAAGGCGCGGAACGCAAGCCGCGCCTTTTTCGTATGATTCCCGGAGTCGGCTGGTAAAAGACAAAAAAGTTTTTTTTTGTTACGCTTAAAATAATTAATTAAAAATATGGACAATAATATAGAAACACAAGATATGCCGATTTGCCAAAGCTGCGGCATGCCTATGGAAAACCAAGAAGACTTTGGAAGCAACGCCGACGGATCGCAAAACCGCGATTATTGCCGCCATTGTTGGCAAGACGGTAAATTCACTGCGGATGTCAGTTTTGACGAATTCGTTGAAATGCAAGTCGAAATCGCGGTGCAAAACCTGGGTATGGATGAAGCGGAGGCCCGCGAAGTTGCCGAAACCACTCTGCCCGAATTAAAGCGCTGGCAAAGAGGGTAAAATTAAACCGGAAAATATGAAAAAAGTGCAGCTTTCGTGGTTTGTTGTTCTTCTGATTCTTGCGGCCGCCGCCGCGGCATCTTTTGTGTTGTGCGGCCGGCCTTGGAGCGGCCCCGAAAATGGCGTGGTGCTGGATAATATTTCATCGCGGGCTGGCGATTCCGGCTCTCCCGATATTGTCTGCGGAATTACGAATTGCCACGGACTGGATATTATTTGCGGTTCCGATATTCCAGATGCCTGTACTACGGAATACCGGATTGGTGACAATTGCCGCCAGTACGCTGAATGTGGCGTTATCGACGGCCTATGCCGGCAAATAACAAGTCCCGAATTTACGATATGTAAATCGTGCGTTGCCAAATGCGTCAGCGAATTTTCCGGTGATGGCGCGGCAATGTTTGAATGTGAAAGTAAGTGCCCGCAAATCGACAGCGGCAAAATTGCCGATCCTGACGTCGGCGAGATTTCCCGCCGGCAGAGCATCGTCGAATCGCTTTATTCCAAATTCAAAAATTTTGAAACCCGCGAAAGCTTTGCCGGTACGCGCGTGAAGACGGTAATCGATGGCAGTGATTATTATTTTGCTTACATCACCCTGGGAAGCGGCGTCCCGATCGTCGCGGCAACCTGTTTTAGGGTGGATGCCGATTATAAATTATATTTTATTGGCGAACTCAACGATTCGGGTGTCAATGGCGGCGTAATCTATAATGATGTCGATCCGGTTGAATGTGCCGGAATTAAATAAACAACCCTGCCGCCGCTAAACGGGCAAGTGTAAAAAGGCCGGCCGGTGATGATTGAGCCGCCTAAAACGATTTAGCTTCTCTAGAAACGGGAAAATAATAATATATGCAAGATTTGTTAATAAAATCATTAACAGCCGCCTACGGTTGTGTCGGCGTTGTCGGTATCGCCGCTTATTGGCCCACGGTAAAGGATCTTATTCATAAAAAACCCAGCGCCAACACATCATCGTATTTTATCTGGATGTCTGCCAGTCTTATAACTTTTTTGTACAGCCTGTTTGTGGTCGATGACCAGCTGTTCCAGGCGGTTTCCGGCGCTTACGTGATCGCCAACACGTCGATATTTTTTTTGAGGCTGGGTATCAGAAAAATATAGAACATGGCTAAGAAAAAATACTACGCCTACCGGGTGGATATCGAAAAAGGCATTACCGAAAACTGGCCCGAATGTCAAAAGATTGTGAACGGTATTCCCGGCGCTAAATACAAAAGTTTTGAATCGCGGGGCGAGGCCGAACGGTGGCTCGCCGCCGGCGCCAACTACCAAATAAAACATATTGCCGCCGAATCGGGTGTCTATTTTGACGCGGGCACCGGGGGAGGCAACGGCGTCGAGATCAATGTCGCCGACGCCCGCGGCAACGGCCTGCTTTTTAAAGTTTTACCGGAAAAGGAGTTAAGCGATAAGGGTCACTATAAAGTTCCCGGCAAAACAACCAATAACTATGGCGAGCTTTTGGCTTGCAAATACGCGCTTCGGGTCGCCCTGCAGGATAACGCTGCCAAAATTTTTGGTGACAGCAAATTGATAATCGATTACTGGTCGAAAGGTTTTATTAAAGCGGATAACGTCGGCCCGGATACCGTCGCGCTGGCCATGGAGGTAAAAAAAATGCGCTGGCAATTTGAAAGCCGGGGAGGGGAAATGGTTCGTATTTCTGGCGGTTCCAATCCCGCCGATCTGGGATTCCACAAACCGTGATAAAAACAACATTCCAACATTCTCAAGAATGTTGGAATGTTGTTAATTTGCGATTAAATCGATAATAATATGATTTTCCCCGATTACGATAGAAGCGTCGTCAATGTTGCCGCGTCGATGATCGCCGCTTTCGGCGGCAAATCTCAATACGGGGCGCTGAAAGAACTGGATTTTTTGCGTAACTTTTCCAAGGTGGTACTCTTGTCGCTTGACGGTTTGGGTTACAATTATTTGCAAAAATACGGCAAGGATTCATTTTTAGCAAAACACTGCGTCGCCAAGATTACCTCAACATTTCCGGCGACTACCGGCGCGGCCCAAACTTCCCTGGAAACCGGAGTGGCGCCTTTACAGCACGGGATTACCGGTTGGAATATGTTTTTAAAGGAGCTGGGTACGGTTTCGCGGGTGTTGCTTTTTGAGCCCCGCTGGGGGGGATGCAAATTCGCCGCCGCGGGTATTGGATTTCAAGAAATATTCACCGAAAAAAAAGTTTTTGAAAAAATAAGCGCGCCGTATTCTTTGGTGCTTCCCCGGGTTATTGTTGACAGCTATAAGCCTTTCGATAAAAAGAGTCTTTTCGTTTACGACGATCTTGCGGGAATGGTCCGTCGGATAAAAAAAACCGCCTGTCTTCCCGGACGCCGCTACATTTACGCTTACTGGCTGGAATTGGATAAAATTTGCCACAAAAATGGTTGTGCCGCTGTGGAGGCCGCGGCTCATTTTTGGGAGATCGATGCCGCGGTTGCCGGTTTGGCCAAGTCTCTGGCAAAAAACGGCACCTGTCTGGTTGTTACCGCTGACCACGGTCTCATTGATATTCCCCAAAATGGACGTGTGGTGCTTAACCGCGATTTTCCCGAAATCTACGATTGTCTTGCCCTGCCGCTTAGCGGCGATACTCGCGCGCCTTATTGTTACGTCAAACCCGGCCGCACCGCCGAATTCAAAAAACTGGTGCGAAAATTTTTTCCATTCTGTAAATTGCAAAAAAGTAACAATTTCATAAAAAGGGGAGTATTTGGTATTGGTAATCCCAACCCAAAAATATTCGACCGGGTAGGGAATTATATTCTAGTTTGCGACGCAAAGCACCTTGTTCGCGATTATATTATGGGCGAAAAGCCCGTGCCGATGGAGGGATTCCACGGCGGTATGACCGCCGACGAAATGTTCGTTCCTTTGATAATTGCGCGCTAAAAAACTCGGTATTGGCAAGCCCGTTAAAGATATGAATCAAAACAATGAATAAAAATACGGTTTTAGGCGCGGGAGCAATCGTTATTGCGGCGCTCCTGTGGAGCTTGGATGGCGTTTTTGTCCGTCCGAAATTGTACGCCTTGGATGCCGGGCTGGTGGTTTTCATCGGCGACATTCTGGCATTTATTCTATTAAGCCCAGTCGTTTTCTTGAACTGGAACAAGATCAAGATGCTTGCCGCCAAGGATTGGCAAGCTATTATTTGGGTTTGCTTCTTTGGAGAAGCGCTCGGCAGTTTAATGATCACGCAGGCGTTCTTTGCGGCAATGGGCGGGCAAGTGACGTTTGCAACCGTGGTCATTTTACAAAAGCTCCAGCCGGTGTTTGCGCTTCTGATAGCGCGCCTGGTGCTGGGGGAGCGGTTGAGCAAAAAATTCTATCTGTGGGCCGCCGCCGCGGTCGCCGCCGCCTACGTGCTGGCATTCGGCAAAACCGGCCTTGATCTTGCCGGTCTGAATTTTTTTCATAGCGCGGCCTGGTTTGCGCTGGTTGCGGCATTCGCCTTCGGCTCATCCACGGTTTTTGGCAAACGGGTTGTTAACCACCTTAATTTCCAGTCGGCCACTGCTTTGCGGTTCGGGATCGGCGCGGCCATAATGCTGGTTTACTTGCTTATCTTGCGGCGCGGCATCGCGATTGGCGCGATTACGCCGCTTCAATGGCAGATGCTGTTGGTTATTGTCTTTATCACCGGCGGCGCGGCCCTGTTTATTTATTATTGGGGCTTAAAGCGCGTTGCCGCGTCGGTTTCCACCATTTGCGAACTGGCATGGCCGCTTTCGGCGGTTGTTCTCGATTACTTCCTCAACGGCAATATATTGAACCCCGTCCAGTGGTTTGCGGCTATTGTGATGATCGCGGCGTTCTATGGCGTGGTGCTCGAAGGCCAGGCTAAAGAGATTATTTTTCGCGCCAAAGTGGTTGCGGGTGCCGCGCGCGGCAAGACGCTGGGATTTCCCACTGCCAATCTGGATGCGGTCGGGATTGATCTGCCGCATGGAGTTTATCTGGTCCATATCCAGATCGAAGCCCAAAGATTGCCCGGGTTGCTGCACTTCGGTTATAAAGATACTTTTGGCGAAAAACCAACCCTCGAAGTTCATATCAAGGGGCTTGCTCGTGATATTTACGGCCAGGAATTAACCGTGCGCGTCATCAAAAAGATCCGAGACATCCGAAAATTTGACCGCCCCGACGATCTTAAAGCCCAGATCTCGCGCGACATTGCCCAAAATTTGTAACGGTGTATTTTTTTCCTACCGGAATTAATCACTTTACCTTATAGTCGGCTTAGATTGCGCCGCCGCCCGTTTTTGGGTTATTTATCTGCCAGAATACTTCTTCGGCTTTGCCGCGGGGATGAATGGCTGCCCCTAGCGTGGCGGAGGCTATAAATAAACTTTTCCAGCAAAAACTTTTATCCGCAATGGCGGCTAAAATTATTTTCTGCCATAATCTGAATAAAGACATAATTTTTTTGAATATGAAAGAAAATTTTTTTGATACTGGTCTCGATAAATTGGAAAAAGAATTTCCGGAAGAGAAAAGCAGCCAAGAAATCATAGCAACCGGCATCGAAAACACTCCTGATTTGGGCAATCTCAAAGAAGAAATGCGCGCCGAAGTCAAAGTAGAAAATTTGGATGTCCTTTCTGGCGCGAAAGCCTGGCTGGATCGCATCGACAGTTCGCAGCTCCAATCCGCGTTAAAAAAATTTGTTCTAAGCCGTATCCGGGCCAGAGAGATCAGAATCGAAAAATATTCCGCCAAGGACGGCGCGGGTGAAGAAAGGCTGTTGCTTGTCGGGCAGAATGAATTCGATCAGGAGGATACTTACATATTGGCAACTCGTTCGCCGGATTCAAATTTCAAATACTGATTTCCGTCCGCCGAAAGTCTGTCGAACTGGTTTGACATCCGCATCGAAATAAGATAACTTTATATTGGCCCATCAGGATATTGGGCAGTGTTTTTTTGAGAGGAAAGCAACCAATTTATTAATTTTTCGTTAATTCTATGGAGGAAATCGGAGTTGCCGCCCACGAAATGTTTGAAATCGGCGGATTGATTGTTACCAACACCAATCTTTGGGTCTTTATTATCGTTACGGCCCTGGCGTTGGCTTTAAGCCTCACTTTTTCAAAAGCCAAAATTATTCCCGGCAAGATACAGAATTTCTTCGAATGGATCATGGAAACCTTCATCGGTTTTATCGATTCCATTACCGGATCCCGCCAAAAAACCCTCGAAGTATTCCCAATCGCAATGACGATATTCCTGTTGGTATGGTGTTCCAACCTGCTTGAATTGATGCCCGGTTTGGGGTTGATCCCGGTACTGCGCTCTCCCAGCTCTGACCTTAATTTTACTATCGCGCTGGCTTTGATCGCGGTTGTTTTTATCAATTATTCGGCCATAAAAAAGTTGGGCCTTTTTTCATATTTGGGCAAATTCTTCAATTTTACCAATCCTTTGATGTTTTTTGTGGGTATTTTGGAGTTTATCGGCGAGTTTACCCGGGTGATTTCCCTGGCAATGCGGCTGTTCGGCAATCTTTTTGCTGGCGAGACTCTGTTGATCGTGGTTTCCACGGGCATCAGCTGGATGATGGCCTACCTGGTGCCGCTGCCTTTTTTGGCGCTTGAAGTTTTGGTGGGTTTCATCCAGGCGTTTATTTTTTCCTCGCTGGTAATCGTTTTCTACTCGACTGCCACCGAGCACAGCCACGGATAATTCCCGTCCGGGAATTACGAATGGGGGATTAATCTCGATTTGATCCTCGATTCGTAATTCTCGCAAAAGAATTATGGAAAACCAACAGGAAGTTAAAAAAAAGTTCGCGGCCGCGATGGTCGTCGGTACCGAAATGGGCCTGATGGTCGCGGTATCGCTGGTTGGTTTTTTGCTGGCCGGCCTCTGGCTGGACAAAAAGTTCGGTACGATACCGCTGTTTACGATAATCTTTGTGGTCGCCAGTATGTTCTCGGTGGCCGCTGAACTGCGGTATATCATTATGCCGATACTGGAAAAAAGGTCGCAAAACAATAAAGATAAATAATATTTTTTAATAAAATGGAATTAGAAGTAATGAGGCAATTGGCCGCCGCCATCGCTATTGGTTTGGGAGCTTTGGGTCCCGGCATCGGCATCGGCATTATTGGTGGCAACGCCATGGAAGCTATGGGACGCAATCCCGAAGCCGCCAGCAAGATTCAGGTGAATATGATCCTGGCAATCGCGTTTGCGGAAGCTATCGCGATTTATGCCTTGGTTGTCGCCCTGATCATTCGTTTTGTATAAAATCATAGCGGAGATTTGTTCTCCGCGGCGTATCTCATTTAATAATAATGGGGTAGGCCCTGAAGAATAAAAAGGGGAAATATTTAGCATTTTCAATAAATTTCGTTTTCAATTTCTCGACGATCGATTTCGCTTGAAAATTGAAAATTGAAAATTGAAAATTTATTCAAGATTATGGAGGGTTTGGGTATAGATATCAAAATTTTGGCCGGCCAGATAATTACGTTCCTCGTATTGCTGGCGATTTTAAAGAAGTTTGCCTACAAGCCGTTTTTGTCGATCATGGAGCAACGCCAAAAAAAGATCGAGGAAGGCGTGAAAAAGTCCGAGGAAGCCGAAACCTCCCTGCAAAAAATTCGCGCGCTGGGCGAAGAGATCAAAGAAAAAGGCGAAAAGAAAGCCAAGGAAGTGGTGTTAGCCGCCGAGGTTAAGGCCCAGGAAAAAACTAAAACGATATTGGCGCAGGCCGAGATAGAAAAACAAAAAGTAATCGAGAGTGCCAAAGCCGCAATGGCCAAGGAGCAGGAAAATGCTCGTCAAAACCGCCAAAAGGAAACTCTTGATATTGCCATGTCGGTCTCGGAAAAATTCCTGAAAGAAAAGATCACCAAAGAACAGGATCGGAAAATGCTCGAGAAATTAGCCGCCGAATTGGAATAAAACCCTGGCGTTCATTCCGAAATTTGTTTTTAATTATTGCCAAAAGCAAGGTTTCCTATGAATAACAAGCAATTGATAAAAAATTGGAGCCGGGTAATGGAAGAGTTATCTGAAGGCAAAAGCTTATCCGAACAGCAGGCGATTGTGGCCAAGCTCAAAACGATCCTGGAGCGCAAGAAAAAACAGTATTTACTGCCATTGATCGTAAAAAATGCCGTTCGGGCGGCGGAAAAACAGGCTAGGTTGGAGATAATCTTGGCCCACGAACAACCTTCCCAAACGCTGGATAAGATTGCTAAGAAGTTTGCCCGGGAACTGGACAGAAAAAAGACCGTTCAGGTCACGTTAAACCCCGAACTGATTGGCGGCTTCGTTGTTAAGACCAGCGAGTATCTGGTCGATGTTTCGATCAAGAATTATCTGGCGCAGTTGCGGCACAGCTATCGCGATTAAAAAAGAAATAAAGTGAAATTTATTAAAATTGATAGAAACTTATTGTGCGGATCGATCAATTTCTATTAATCTCGCGAAGCTGATTTCTACTAATTTCAATTCAAATATTAGTCATATAAAATTGTATGGATAAAATAGAACAATTTAAACGGCAGCTGGAAGAGACCGAGCTCTCGCCAAAATTCGAGGAGGTCGGCGAAGTTATGGAAGTGGGAGACGGCGTGGTAAAAGCTTCGGGTCTGCGCAACGTCGCCAACTTCGAGCTCGTGGAATTCGAGCGCACCAAGATTTTCGGCTTGGCGATGAATCTTGAGGAATATGAAACCGGTATTATCGTTTTGGGCGACGACGCGCCGATTCGGGAAGGCGATATCGTGAAGCGCACCATGAAGACCATTTCGGTGCCCGTCGGCCCCGAGTTGGTTGGCCGCGTGGTTGATCCTTTGGGAAGGCCTATTGACGGCAAAGGCCCCATTAAAGCCAAAGCCGAATATGAGATCGAGCGTCCGGCTCCCGGCGTCATCGACCGCCAGCCGGTGAAGACCCCGTTGCACACGGGAATTTTGGCAATCGATAGCCTGGTACCGATCGGGCGCGGGCAGCGCGAACTGATCCTGGGCGACCGCGGTTTGGGGAAAACCGCCATTGCGATTGATATGATTATTAATCAGAAAAATGA
Organism: uncultured Candidatus Saccharibacteria bacterium; assembly: GCA_964470995.1. Classification (GTDB taxonomy): domain Bacteria; phylum Patescibacteriota; class Minisyncoccia; order Minisyncoccales; family UBA5738; genus UBA5738. The sequence continues at coordinate 54,114 of CAYYEP010000001.1, read as the reverse complement.
CAAGAATCGCCCCGTCTGCATCTATGTTGCCTGCGGCCAGAAAAAATCCAAGCTCAAGCGTTTAGTAAAGACTTTGGAAGATAATGGCGCCATGGAATACACGATCGTTGTAGCGGCTTTCGCCGATGACCCCGCCGCGATGCTTTATTTGGCTCCCTACACCGGTTGTGCGATGGGTGAGTGGTTCCGCGATAATGGCAAGGACGCCGTAGCGGTTTACGATGATCTGACCAAACAGGCTTGGGCGTGGCGCGAGGTTTCGCTGGTATTGCGCCGTCCGCCGGGCCGCGAAGCTTATCCGGGAGATATTTTTTACCTGCATTCCCGCTTGCTCGAACGTGCCGCGCGCATGTCGGTCGAAAAGGGCGGCGGTTCGCTGACCGCGCTTCCGATTGTGGAAACCCAGGCTGGCGATATTTCCGGTTACATTCCAACCAACGTCATTTCGATTACCGATGGACAGATTTTTTTGAACCCGTCCTTATTCAATAAGGGCCAGCGTCCCGCCATTGACGTAGGTACTTCCGTGTCCCGCGTGGGTGCCAGCGCCCAGTTGCCCGCGACCAAAAAGGTTGCCGGTACTTTGAAGCTCGATCTGGCGCAGTTTCAGGAATTGGAACGTTTTTCCGAATTCACGGAAGAACTGGATGCCAACACCCGCCAGATGCTTGAACGCGGCAAGCGTATGCGCGAACTGCTGAAACAGTCCGATCTGCAGCCATTGTCGTTTGAAAAGGAAGTTGCGATCGTTTATGCCGGCACCAAGGGGTTTTTGGACGAGGTTGCTCTCGATCAGATTGGCCGGTTCAAGAATGAATTGGTCGCACACATCCAGGATAATTTCCCGGAAATTTTAGAAACCATCCGCAAAGACGAAAAAATTGATTCAGCTATCGAAACAAAACTGGAAGAAGCTATCAAGTATGTCAAGAAGACCAAGCTCGCCGCATAAAATTTGATTTAAGAATCGCGATTTACGATTTATGATCCCAAAACGCATTTATTCATAAATCTTAAATCTTAAATCATAAATCAGTATTCAATGGAATTAAAGGAAATCCGCTTAAAGATTCAGTCGGTAACCAATATTTGGAAACTGACCAGCGCCTTGGAAACCCTTTCCGCGCTGAAAATGAAAAAATCCCAGAAGATTGCGCTGGAATCGCGGCCGTTCGCCCAGCGAGTGGGGCATCTTATCCGCTGTCTGGAACCGGTTTTAAAAGACAAGGTTGCTTTGCGCAAGCGGCCGCTAAAAAACGCTCTCGCAGTGGTGATTGCCAGCGACCGGGGATTTTGCGGGTCTTTCAATCAAAATCTGCTTAAATTTGCCGCAACCGCGCTTAAAGGCCTGGAAAAAAAATCTCCCGTGGCGATAATGCCGGTCGGGAAAAAGGCGGTTGCCTTTTTCCGGAAAAAGGGAATCGGTTTTGAAAAGAGTATGACCGGAATCGGCGATTATGGCACCTTGGAAGAGATAAAACCGCTGTCAGACCTTATTATCAAAGAATATATCGCCAACAAGTACCAGCGTGTTTATCTGGTATGGACGGATTTTCAGTCTACCTTTGTGCAAAAGCCGCAAATGATGCAATTACTGCCGCTGGAATGGGATAACCTGAAAGAATTTGCCAAGGAAGCCGAATGTGCCGCGCGCGAAGAGATGCCGATCGAGCCTTCGGCAATGATGGTTGTGAATGAAATCATCCCGCAATTGGTGGAGTACATCATTTACCAATGCGTACTGGAAAGCAATGCTTCGGAACACTCGGCGCGTATGACCGCAATGCGCAACGCCTCCGATAACGCCCATGAAAGGGTGGGTGAGCTAACCCTGGATTACAACAAGGCGCGCCAGGAGCAGATCACCAAAGAAGTATGCGAAATATCGTCGGCGAAAGAAGTGTTGGGATAAATAACAAAAACTGGTAGAAGCTAATTGAAATTGATGGAAAATAATTATTATAGCGATAAATTTCCATTAATTTCGCGAAGCTGATTTCAACAAATTTCAATTCAAATATCACTTATATAAAATTGTATGGCAAAAATTACCCAAATCATCGGACCGGTCGTCGATGTAGAATTTCCCGAAGGAGAATTACCCTCTCTGGGAAACAAACTCGAGATCGCCAAATTTAAACTGGCGCTGGAAGTTCAGCAATACACGGGCGGCGGCACTGTCAGATGTCTGGCCATGGGCCCCACCGAAGGATTGAAGCGCGGCGAAGAAGTGATTGACACCCAAAAACCGATCACTGTGCCGACCGGCAAAGCCGCCTTGGGCCGCCTTCTCAATGTTTTGGGCGAGCCGATTGACGGTTTGGGCAAAGTGGAAAGCGCGAAACGCAATTCCGTTTTCAAAGAAGCTCCAAGTTACGTCCAACAAAAAGGCGAGGTTGAAATTTTGGAAACCGGCGTCAAGGCAATCGATCTTTTGTGCCCCATTCCAAAGGGAGGTAAGATTGGCCTGTTTGGCGGCGCGGGTGTAGGGAAAACCGTGCTGATCCAGGAACTTATTCGCAACATTGCCAAGGTACACAAGGGCGTGTCGGTGTTTGCCGGGGTGGGAGAACGAACCCGCGAAGGCAACGACATTTATTTGGAAATGAAAGATTCCAAGACTCTGGAAAATACCGTTTTGTATTTTGGCCAGATGTCGGACCAGCCGGGGGTGCGTTTCCGCGTGCCGTTTTCGGCCGTGGCCACTTCCGAATATTATCGCGACGAAGAAAAAAAGGACGTGCTTCTATTTATTGATAATGTGTTCCGCTTCGTGCTCGCGGGTTGCGAAGTTTCGGCGCTGATGGGCCGCATTCCTTCCCAGACCGGTTACCAGCCCACGCTGTTCACTGAAATGGGCGCTCTGGAAGAGCGTATCACTTCCAGCAAGGACGGCTCCATTACTTCGATGCAGGCCGTTTACGTGCCGGCCGATGATTATACCGACCCGGCGGTGGTGGCGATCTTTTCGCATCTTGATTCATCTCTTGTTTTGAGCCGCCAGATTGCCTCTTTGGGCCTTTTCCCGGCTGTAGACCCCCTGGTGACCACTTCTTCGATTTTAAACCCCCATATTGTTGGCGAAAGGCATTATCGGGTGGCGTCCAGCGTCGCCCAGATTCTCCAGCGTTACAAGGAATTGCAGGACATTATTGCCATCCTTGGCGTCGAAGAACTTTCCGATGAAGATAAGCTGGTGGTTAATCGCGCGCGCAAGATTCAAAAATTCCTGTCCCAGCCGTTCTTTGTAGCTGAAGTGTTCTCCGGCAAGCCCGGAAAGTATGTAAAGCTGGTCGATACAATCGAAGGATTTGAGCGCATTATCTCCGGAGAGTTTGACGGCCGCGCCGAGGGCGACTTCTATATGAAAGGCGCCATCGACGAAGTGATCAATGCTTAGAAAATTATTGAAACTGATAGAAATTATTGGAAATTGATTGTCGGGAGGCTGAAGTATGGAAAATTGGATAAAATAAAATTCTACTATAACAGCCGGGCATCTTTGAGCGAATGCAACGATCATTGGATGATATTGCTGCAAGAAAGAGAAATGGTTTCCGAAAAAGATTATAGGGAATTCAGAGACACGGCCGATAAGCTTTCGCTGAAATTAAACAACTTCATTAGTTCCGCTTATAAGCAGAAACAAGATCAAAACAATTAATTTCAACCAGTTTCAAGTAGTTACTATTAATTTCTATTTATTATGAAGGTCGAAGTGATTACCCCAAAAGGAATAGAACTTTCCGCCGAAACCCGGCAGATAATCCTGCCGACCATGGCTGGCGAAATAACGGTTTTACCCCACCACGTGCCGTTGATTTCAGTTTTGAAGGCCGGAACCATGCGTATCGCTACCGGCGAAAAAACGGTCGAAAAAGAAATTGAAGGCGGTATTCTTGAAGTGGAGCGAGATAGGGCTGTTATCCTGCTTAAGAAATTCTAATTTGCGGAATATAATGACCGAACCGGCTGGAAAAAAATATAAAAGCCATAAAGACAGGCAGTCCGCGGTAAAGATCACTGTTAAAATTATTTGCGTTTCGTGATGTTTCAAAAATTGGCCGGTACCGGCCAATTTTTTTAAAATTGCGCGGCGCGCCATAATCATGTTCAGCTTTTTCCCTAAGGATGGAGTTTTCTACCGGCTTTTTGAGAAACAGGCGGGCATTTTGGGAGAGTCGGCGGATCTTCTTAAGCAGGTTTTGAACGCGGCCAGCGATATCGACGTCATTTCTCTGCGATTAAAGGAATTGGAGGTTCAGGCCGATAGCGTTGGCCACGAAGTTATGGACAACCTGCGAAAAAATTTTATCACGCCTCTGGAAGGGGAGGATATAGATCTTCTGCGCCAATATCTGGACGACATCATCGATTACATCGAAAGATCGGTTAACCGCCTGGTGATTTATAAGATACGCCGCCCTTACACCGAAGAAATCAAGGATTATATCAATGTTATTTGCGAGGCGGCAGTCGAAATAAAAGAAGGGGTAGGTGAAATAAAGAGTGTTAAAAAATATCATGAAAGCCTGCATCGCCGGTGCGAAAAGCTCAATAACCTTGAAAACGCCGGTGATGAAGTCAACCGCCGCGCTTTGGGCGGGTTGATGAACGTTGCCAATCCCGACGGCGCCAGATTGGTGGAGATCATAAAACTCAAAGAAATATACGAAACCCTGGAAAACGCGATTGACTGCTGTGAGAACGTGGGCAATATGTTTGAGTCGATAATGATAAAAAACCAGTAGCTTAATTAAGAGCGTTTGGGAATAATATGGAACCAATAACGGTTTTTGCGGTCATTGCGATCATTGTGGCGCTGATTTTTGATTATACCAACGGGATGCACGATGCGGCGAATTCGGTCGCGACAGTCGTTTCTACCCGGGTGTTGCCGCCGCATTTGGCGGTTGTCTGGGCGGCGTTCTTTAATTTTATTGCGTTTGCGATATTTGGTACCGAAGTGGCTAAGACCATCGGCAAGGGAATGATCGATATTGGATCGGTAACCGTTACGGTTATTTTTTGCGGTTTGCTTGGCGCGATTGTCTGGAATCTCTTTACTTGGTACAAGGGGCTGCCCTCAAGTTCGTCGCATGCCCTCATCGGCGGCTACGCCGGCGCGGCCGTCGCCAACGCGGGGTTTGGCGTAATCATCCCCGCCGGCTGGATTAAAACTCTTGCATTTATTGTGATTGCTCCGGCCATCGGTTTGTTTTTGGGATATTTTTTTAAAATTTTATCTTCTTGGGTCGCTTATAAAAAAAGGCCATCGGCAGTTACCCAGTGGTCGCGCATATTACAGCTTTTTTCCGCCTCGCTTTACAGCCTTGGCCACGGCGGCAACGACGCGCAAAAAACTATGGGAATTATTACCGGTTTGCTTTTCACCGGCGGTTTTGTCAATAATTTTGATATCCGTATCGAAGTTGTTTTGGCGGCCCATACCGCGATCGCCTTGGGAACTCTTAGCGGCGGCTGGCGTATCGTAAAAACTATGGGTACCAAGCTTACCAAGTTAAAACCAATCGACGGTTTTTGCGCCGAGACCGCCAGCGCCGCCAGTATTTTTACCGCCACTTATATGGGCGTGCCGGTCAGCACCACTCACGTCATCACCGGTGCGATTTCGGGGGTGGGGGCGGCGCAAAGCCTCACCGCGGTTCGCTGGAACGTGGCGCTTAATATCGTCTGGGCTTGGTTTTTCACTATCCCCGGCGCCGCCCTTGCCGGCGCCTTGTTCTTTTTCCTGATCAACGCCTATTTCGGTTGATCTTGAACGGATGAGATTTTGTATAAAAAAATTGCTCCCCGATAAAATAGGGGAGCCTTTCTTTTATTTAATTGACTAGCGCCTGTAGCGGGCGCTGGGACCGGGATTGAAGACATGCAACTGGTCCCCGTAATGGTGGACCGTGGTCTTCTCTTCCTCCGCCCGGAGCCTGGCCTGCTCTTGGACTGCGCCTGCCATCGAGGCGCGATCGTCGAAGGTGTAGGCCATATTCTCCCTGGTCGGGTCGATCGGCTCATCCTGCTTCCAGGAAGTTTCGATCAACACCCTGGACTGGGCCTCGCGGGCGGCGGCATTGGCCTTAATCAAAGACATATTGATCGTCGGATTCTTGCCGATCGTGGCAACACCGGGCTCATCCGTTTCCGCACTTTCCGGGTGCGGTGAATATCCGGCCTGAATGCCCATCTGAATATTCCTTGCGTCCGGTCCCCCCAGATGGAGAACCGCCCCGGCATTCATTGCCAGAGCCGTTATCGCGCATAGCGCGATAATTCCTAAAAAAACACTTTTTCCCATCATCTGATTCACCTGCCTAAACTTACATTCGCGAATATATCATATAGAATTAAAATGTCAATAGGACAGGATATTTTTATGTTGATGGGACAACTCCTTGACAAAATTATATATTTATGCTAAGTTTCGCCACAGACGATTCGATCCCGGAAAAAAGATCGATTCGTGTTTATCAACAGAGAAAGGCAGGTAAGAGAATGAGATTTGAAAGTATAATAAAGGTGCTCATCTCACTCATGTGCATGAGCGGTATGGCAATGGCGTGCGGAAACGGCGGATGCGAGGAGGTTCCACCCATAATCGTCCCAGTAGTTGATTGTCCCGAAGGCGGTGACACGATCACTGAGGAAACCAACATTCAGACCGGGATTGCTACCGGCAATTCCGAGGATAGTGGTGATGGTTCCATTGCTGCGGGTATCACCGGCGACGATAACGAGATAGAAACGGAGTATCACGAGGCTAGTGCCGAATCCGAAGAAGGTCCGGCGGTCGCTATCACAGATAGCCCCGGCGCTGATGTAGAATTTGTCGATATTGCTGAAACCTATGTTGACGAAACCTATATTCAAACCGAGGAAGCTGGCGCCGATGCGGGCGACAACGGACAGGCGGTCGCCATCAATGGCAATGGCAACGATGTTGACCAGAATCTAGTCCAGATCGGCACCGTTGGCGGCGACAAGATCAATAGCGACAACACTGTGACGATCTTCCGCGACGACAGTGTGCACATCACCAACATCGACGACAGTGTGCACATCACCAACATCGACCAGTCGGTCCATGAGACGACCATCACCAATATCGACAATAGTGTCCACCAGACATTTATCAACAACGGGGTGAATTTCGGAGATATCAAATTCATCAACGTGGATGGTGTACAGGTGCCTGTCGAGGTGACCAATGTTGATGGTAACGTCGTAGTCAAGGTGAGCGTTAATATCGATGGCAGCGAGAAAGAGATCAAATACGTCGTCAAGCACCAGACGACCATTGTCTCTGGCGGAAATGGCGGGGTCGTTATGGCAGTCGGTCCCAAGGGCCCCGTATCCAAGAAGGTTGTCGCTGGAATGCCCGTGATCAACGAATTCAACAACGAGAAGGTTGAGTTCGCAGTCACAGGACCCTTCGACATGGTTCTGGGCGAGATCGTTGTGACCACTGCTGACGGCTGTGTTACCACTGCCCAGATCACTGACGGGCACTTCGGTGCCGGATTCTATACCGTTGGTGTCAAGACTGAAGGCGAGATCATCTCCGTTGTCCTGGACTCCAGGAAGGGCGGAGACTCCGTATTTGGTAGCTTTTCGCTCCTAGTTGGCCAGTCCTGGTCCAGATATCCCGACGTTACCGGGCAGTTCTTCCCGGCGTTCGCGTCCATGGGGTATGCCAACAACGCCCCGATGGCTGGCGGAGTCGCGGTGATCAGCGCCGCTAGCGCCTAAACGTAAGAATAAAATCATTTTGAAGCAAGTTATCAAAGCCCGCAAGGCAATGATCGCTTGCTTCCTTTTTATTTATGAACGTCCCAAAACTTGCGCACAGGATTAATTTTCTGTTAAAAAGATAATAAGAGAAATTACCCTTCATTTGTCTTTCTAATTCGCGTCCAAGAGCCGCATTCGTATTTTGTGCGAATGTGATTTTTGCGCGCAAATCGATGGCCGAACTTGACAACAACTGGGATGTGCTTATCATCGGCGCCGGGCCGGCGGGGTTGTTTGCCGCCAATGAACTGGCTGAACACGGCCGCCGCCGCGTCATTATGGTCGATATCGGCAAAAGCGCTCTTCAGCGCAAATGCCCGATAAACACCGACAGCGCCAGTGCCTGCCTCAACTGCCGTCCTTGTAATATCATGTGCGGCGTCGGTGGAGCAGGAATATTTTCCGATGGTATTTTAAACCTGCGGCCCGATGTCGTCGGCGGCAATCTTTCGGATTTTACGCACAATGATATTGAATCCCAGCGCATTGTCGACCAGATCGACCAAACTTTTTTGAAATTCGGCGCTACCGAAATCGTGCACGGCCTCGACGACGAAAAAGTTAATTGGCTGTCGTTAAAATCTATGGCCGCGGGCGTAAAGTTCCAGCGGATAAAACAGCGCCATTTGGGCAGTGAAAACACCCCCGTCATTATTAAAAAATTTTCCGACTACCTGGAGGATCGGAGAGTGATGATTATCACCGGTGCCAAAGTTAAGGATCTTCACATTGAGGATGGCGTTTGCAAAGGCGCCTTGCTGGAAGATGGCCGCCGGATATATTCCAAGGCCACGATTTTTGCACCTGGGCGCGTTGGTTCGCGCTGGGTGAGCGAAATGGTAAAAACCCATAAGATCGCCGCCGCCCATGCGCCGATTGATATCGGTGTGCGTGTGGAAGTTCCTTCCATCGTAATGCGTTCAGTTATCGATGCCAACCGCGACCCCAAATTCCATATCTGGACTTCCAAATATGAAGATTTCGTGCGTACTTTCTGCACCAATCACGAAGGGTTTGTGGTCAAAGAAAGCTATGGTGATTTTATCGGCGTCAACGGCCACTCTTTTACCAGCAAGAAATCCGAGAACACCAATTTTGCCTTTTTGGTGCGTACCATTTTAACGTCGCCGCAGGAAAACACCACTTTGTACGGTGAATCGATCGCCAAGATCGCCACTATTCTTGGCCAGGGGAAACCGATTATCCAGCGCCTGGGAGATCTGCGCCGGGGCCGCCGGTCAAACGCCTGGCGCCTGCAAAAATCAACTTTTTCGCCCACGCTCAAAGATTTTACTCCGGGGAATATTGCCATGGTTTTACCGCACCGTATTTTGACCGATATTATGGAGGGTTTGGATAAATTAAATGAAGTGATTCCAGGCGTCGCCACCGACTCAACTTTTCTTTACGCGCCTGAAATAAAATACTATTCAATGAAATTTGCCGTCGACGGCGATATGCTTACCAGCATCAAAGGCTTATACGCGGCCGGTGACGGCGCGGGCTTGAGCCGCGATATTGTCAAAGCTTCGGCTACCGGCATTTTGGCCGCCCGCGGCATTATACGCAACTTGTAAACAAAAAAGATAAGATAACTCTATCTTATCCTCCGATCTTTAGGACGCGGTTGAACCCCGCGATCATATAATCATTGCATCGCAGAGTTATCATTCCATACTTCAGACTCCGATCCGGCATTATTGTCGTCGGCTCCTGGCTTGTAAGGATCAGATTATCAGGAAATGTTTTTATTGCTCCTTGCTGGAATATCACGGTTCCTGCTGCGATTTCCACCGGGATTGCCGACCTCGTTATAATAATTATCGCATTGCCATCCGTGCCCATTGCCACGATTCCGTCCGGCAGGGGAGCGCCATTGGTCAACGCCGCGTAGTCGGAAATATTAAACACCCCGTCGCTCTTCCCGTCGTTTGGCGGATAAATGCTGTCTTCGGACGCCGCTGGGATTGCCGCCGCTATTATTCCCAAGATTGCCAACGCCACCGGCCATAATATCCTGTTTACGTTCTTTTCTTTCATCCAAATGCCTCCCGCTCCGCGCCTTATTTTGCCGCGGGTCCGCCGCGGATTTTTCTTACGTATGCGATTGTTAAAGCGCGGGTCAAGCCATCTTATTAAAACAAAATAAAATTAAAGCCGGGTTAATACCGGGTCTTAGCGTGTTTGAATTAGCGAAAAATAATTTTTGTTCATCAACCGTTAACGGTAAGCTAATGGGTTGCAATTTTTTAAATTAAATCGATTTCTATCGTTTTGTAAAATAAAAGAAGAGCCTGCGGTCCGCTTTTGGCGGTGCAAACTCTTTATTGGTTACTCTTTCTTCTGGAAGAATCAGGCTACGGCGAGCTCCGGGCTCATGTGCACCAAGAGTCCATGTGGAACACCGTTCCCACTGGCCGTATCTGGCTCATATAGGAATACGGGCTGGCCTTTTATGAACATTGGATTAGCCGCGTATTCCGCCGCTAGGATGGCGTCCAGTTCCTGGGTTGGGGTGCTCATGGTATCAATGACGTTGCCCTGGGAGTCATAGATGATCGCACTGCGGTCATCGAGTGATCTCCACTCGGCATAACCGGCGACACTTGGATAGCCGTTATACTGTGGCCGTCCAAAATCATACTTCCCCTTGAGGAAGAAATGATCAATCACGTTGCCATCGCTATCTACCATGACAGCCGCCAGGATCTGGGGTGGAATCTTACCCCAATTAAGATTATTTGCAGCATCTGCCGCTTTCAAATGATCCCATGTTTCCTGATTGTAGGCGCTTACCACGAACCCTTCCGTGGCGCCCGCCATACCTACCCCTGCCATGGCGATAATAACTAGCAGGGTCGTTATTCTCTTAATGCTCAACATTCTCATTCACCCTTTATACCGGACCCTTCCAAAAAATGGAGGGATGTCCTAGCGAACGCTAGGGAATAATCGTTTGGAAGGATCTCGGTTAGCTTTACGGCCATAGTATATGCATAATCATTTTTTTTGTCAAGTGCACGTAGTTTTGAGGTCGGTTTTATAGCTGCTTATAATGGGTATCGGTGTAGATTTTTAGGTTTAATTCAAACTTGCTTTATTGGTTGGATTCTGCTAATTTGGGGCTATGGTTAAGCTCTTGATCTTCGATTTTTGCCAAACCTTGGCCGCCTGCGGCGCGTCCGATTATGGCCGTATTACCCAAAAACTTCGAGAATTCAATCTGGCGGTTTCCGATGACGGCATTTTAATGCTAAGCGCCGCGCTTCCCGGATTTTTGGTTGATTCGCGAAATTGGGACGAGCTGACGAATAAGGTTATTCAAAAACTGGGGATAGTGTTGGAGCGCGACCGGCGCGAGCAGTTGGCGATATTTCTTGAAAAGCGGCTTTCGGGAAAACTTTTTCCCGATGCCGAAGCTATTCTTGATCTGCCGCAAAAAAAAGCGATCCTAACCCTTAGTAATAAATTTGCGGTCAGCGGTATTCCGCAATTGCGCCATTTTGAGGTTTTTTCGCCCGAAATTTGCGGCGCTAAAAAGCCCGACCTGAAAGCTTTTCTGGCGGTGCTGGAAAAAATGAATGCCAATCCCGAAGAGGCCGTGATGGTGGGCGACAGCTTGGAAAATGACATTTTCCCGGCCAAGGCTATCGGAATTAAGACGGTATTGATCGATCGAGCCAACCGTTTTGCTGGTTTTACCGACCCCGGTATTATCAAGATTTCCAGCCTTAAGGAACTAAAAAAGCATCTGTAATATTTCCCTTTTTTAAACTATGTGATTTGGGTTTTTTATTATTTAAAGATCGATTACTATCTTTAAATTTGGGCCTGTAGTCAAGTGGTAAGACGCCGCATTCGCATTGCGGAAGCGCGAGTTCGATTCTCGCCAGGTCCACAGAACAGTGAATTTTGGAGCGCGCTATGCGCGTTTCATTCCGCCAAAACCGGAATCAGTATTTCAAGAAAGCGAACACGAAAGTGTTCGCTTTTTGGATTGCGGATCGCCGCCCCCGGGGTGTTTTTTGCTAAAAAACTTTTTCGGCGCCGCCCTTGTTGCGCCTCCGTTTTTAGTTATCCACAGCCAAATCACAGGTTTGCCCGGGCAGGGTGCCATTGTTTTTATCTTAATAACAAGATAAAAACAAGTATTTTATCTTATCACCTGTGGATAACTCATCCAGGGATGTGAATAAACAAAAAATAAGCCTTATCGATAAGTCATGCTCGTTTAGTTTTGTCTGTTGCCCGCGCTTTAAAATGCGTGTTAAGATAAAAAAAGATAAAAAATATGCAACCGATCGGCACGCACTCAATAAAAAAACAGCGCAGTTGCGCTTATCCGTTATATCCTCTGTCTGAAGCTGTTCAATTTGCGAAAAGAATTAGCGATAGTTTGGGGCAGGGGCCTTTTTCGCGCCTATCGTTGTCCAAGGGAATCGGCTATTCTTCGTTTTCTGGTGCCGCTTCGGGCAAGATCGGCGCGCTGGTGCATTTCGGGTTGCTGGACCGGGCGCATGCGTCTTACGGTTTAACTGCGCTGGCGCTAGAGATTTTGGCATATCCGGCCGAAGCCAGCCTGCCGGCAATTGCTCGAGCCGCGGTTCGTCCGGCGCTTTTTGAAAAGCTATGCCGGCGTTTTGAGGGAAAATCTTTGCCGCTTGATCTGGCCGCCTTGCTGGAAACCGAATTCGGAATCACGGCCAAAGCTTCTCCTCGTGCGGTTTTTAATTTTACACAGACAATGGAATTTGCCGGAATATTAAAAAATAATATGCTGGCTATGGATTCTGCTTTTAGCCGGGAGCAAAAGGTGCCATTATCCGCTTCACCCGCCATTACGGCGCCGGTTCAAGAAAATACAAGTTTAAAATCGGGTGCGTCTTTCAGTATTCCGCCTTATATCGATAACGATGACATTAAAGTAAAGTTGTCCTCCGGAATAACAGTAATATTTCCGGCCGGGTTTTCGTATCGGTTGTCGATGGGGGAGTTTGCCGATGAATTAAAAAATTTAGACCGCAAAACCAGCCCGCCTCCGGAAACCGGATAACAGTTGCCATATACTTGTCCGCTGATTAAAATCAAAATATGGAAGGAGGTGTGTTTTTTAAAAAAAACATTAGCAATAAGGTAGCGGCGGCGCTTTTGGCGGCGGCGTGCTTTTTTGTTTACGCCAGCGCCCTGAATAATCAATTCGTTTGGGATGACGAAGAACAAGTGGTTAACAATGCCGTAATCCGCGACTGGAATAACTTTCCGTTGATTTTCACCTCAAGTACTTTCTATGCCGGCGGCGCCGGCTTGTCGGGCGGATTTTACCGGCCGCTGGTTACCTTGTCTTACTTTTGGAATTATTCTTATTGGGGGCTTAATCCCTTCGGTTATCACCTGATGCAATTGCTTTTCCACTGCGCCAATTCTTTTTTAATTTTTTATTTGGTCAAAAAAATATTGGCCGACAACAAGAAAAAAAATGCCGCTTTTGCCGCTTTTGCTGTCGCGTTGCTTTTTGCGGTTCATCCGGCCAATGTTGAGTCCGTCGCTTATATCGGCAGTATCGGCGAAGTTGTTTATGCCTTTTTTTCGCTTTTGGCAATGATTTTTATCGCCTCGTCACTCGATCCCGCCGGAAATGTTATAAAACCAAAAACTTTCTGGCTTTCTTTTTTAATGGTGTTTGCGGGGCTTTTGGCCAAGGAAACCGCCGTCATTGTTTTAATTCTGATGCCTGCCTATATTTTGCTGTTTTCTCGGCCTTCGCGCCTTCTGTTTGTTAAGCTTCTGGCGGGGTCGGCCGCCGCTTTCGGCTCGTATTTGTTCTTAAGGCTTGCCGTGGCCAATATTCAGGCCGTGCCGCAACATTACGCGCCGATATATTACGCGCCGTTGTGGCAGCGGTTATTAACATTGCCGCAGGAAGTGTTTTCTTATCTTGGAATATTATTTTTTCCAAAGGATTTGTCGATATCGCGCCATTTTTTGGTGGCTTCGGTTTCCGACAGCCTTTTTTTGCCGCTGCTGGCATTGCTGATATTGATTTCCGCCGCGGTTTTGTTTTATTTTTACCGAACCAAATCAAAGGTATTTCTATTTTTTCTGCTTTGGTTTGCGATTACCTTGGCGCCGGTTTTAAACATTATTCCCCTCGATATGACCATGGCGGAGCGCTGGCTTTATTTTCCCGCCATCGGTATGCTGGCGGCGTTAATTGTCGCGGTTTTTGATTTCTTTGGTGCGCGGCTGAAATTTGTTTTGCCGCTGATTTTTATCTGCGCGTTATTGTTGGGAGTGCGCTCTATTGTTAGGAATAATGATTGGGACAACGGTTTGGCTCTTTACAGCCACGACATTGCCATCGCGCAAAAAATTTCGCCCCAAGGAAGTTTTGATCTGGAAAATAATTATGGCGTGGAATTGTTCCGCGCCGGATTTTATGGACGGGCGGGGGAGCGTTTCAAAAGATCAATATCTTTGCAGCCCCAATGGGCGTCATCGCAAAATAATTATGGCGCGGTACTGGAGAAAGAGGGCGACTTGGACGGCGCCTTAGAACAGTATCGCATCGCCGCAGATATGGGTTATTACCTCGCCTATGAAAATGCCGCCGGAGTGCTTATTAAAACAAAAAAATACACTGACGCCAAGAATTTCTTGGAAGAATCTCTGGTTAAACTTCCCAATAATGGGAAATTGCAATATTATCTTGCCTTTCTTTATGCCGCCGACAATATCGATAACGCCGCTGATTCAAAACAAAAAGCTGCCTATCTTCTTGAAAGGGTTCTGCGGGCCGATCCGCAAAATCAACAAGCGCATTATCTTTATTTAATTCTCCAAAATGGCAAATCAGTCGAAATTTAAACACAAAAAAGAAGCTGGTCCGCTAAGCGGCCGCTCCTATAGACAAAAACACGGCTTCC
>CAYYEP010000001.1:20255-39285 GCA_964470995.1 uncultured Candidatus Saccharibacteria bacterium | reverse complement strand
AAAAAAGAAGCTGGTCCGCTAAGCGGCCGCTCCTATAGACAAAAACACGGCTTCCTCGGCATCGGCCAAAATCAATTGCAGTTTTGAGGCGCGCGCGCCATTCTCACCCGTAGTTATTGCCGACATTGTTTTCAGCAACAGTTTTCGTACCAGGCAGGGGGTGCTTTTTTTTGGTCCGACGCGTGTTTTTCTCAAGGCCAAAAATTTATTTTGAATGAGCTCGGGATTATGTGTGCCGATCACCGCTTCCTGTAACAGGTGAATCGCATCGACCACCAGGACCGTGTTCGGGTCGTGGCGGTTTTGGCGGTATAATGGAGCCATCAGATCCTCCAAGTTCCCGCAAATCTCCATTATTATCTCTCTCTCGTCGAATAAAGCTTTTTCTCTTTGTTCTTTTTTGATTAAAAACCCTCCTTATAGTTTTTAATTCAATATTTTATTCCATGGCTATTAACTGGCAATTAAAGCGGTTCCGCAAATAAAAAAACAGACTTGTTCTTTAATAAGTCTGTCTTTTTACTAATAGCCGGCGGTGCTTCGATTCCAATTTCCACCGTTGTCTTTCCGAAATGGCTTCACTGCTTTTTTTTGGCCGCGCCTTTTGTTGTTAAGTCCGGGGCCGGTATCGCTCGCAAGTTATCCGCTTTTCAATGTTTATCACCCGAAAGTTCGCTCAATAAACCAAGGGGAAGGGGACCGCTCCCGCTCCCGGTTTCTGCCCTTGGCAGTGTGGCGAAATGGGGTTGCCACTCCGGCCAAATTGGGGCGGTAAATTTTTGCCGCCAGGTGCCAAACGAACCCCAAAACCGTTAAATGATCTCAATGTTTAAGTGTTTGAATGTCTTTACTACTCTTTACAGCAATTGATCGCTTTTTTTACAAAGTCGCCCAGTTTTCCCATAAAAGTTTTTGGATCGGGGTTGGTATCATATTTATTTACTGCGCCGTCGTCAATTTTTTTGATATCTTCGGATTTTAAAACCCCCATATTCAGCCCCCAGAAGAGGGTATAGCACTTGAACGCTTTGGCAAACAGTTCGTAAGCTTCTTCTTTTTTTTGCAAGGTCAGTTGCTTGGTGCCCACCTCCATCAGGCGGTAAGAGGCCGCCAGCAGATGCTTGGAAATGCACCATACCTCGCCCTCGGGCTCGCCCACGATCTTTTTTAACAGTTCCTTTCTCATTTCTCGCACCTCGTAAAGAAAATCATAATATTCCTTTTTGCCGGTTTTTTCCGCGGTAAAGAAAAAATGCTCTTCAATCCCGACCAGATTCATTATCGCCACGGTCAAGTCTTGGTCGCTGGAAAGATCCATCTTGTCTTTTTTTTTCATTTCATCGATCTTGGCGACGAACTCATCCAAATTTTTTATCGGTTCCGCTTTTTTGGTATCCATATTTTACTTGGTGATTAGATAAAAGATGATGGTAAAAATTACCATGGTGCCAACCGGGACGGCCACCTTCTCATACGGGAAGTGGGCGCGTCCGTCATTGCGCTGTTTTGCAAATTCATACAGTTTAGCGGCAAAAAAGAACGCCGCGCTGCCCTCGATGATTCCCAGTAAAAGCTTATCGCTGGCGCACGAACATGCGAAGGCTAGCGGATTAGCCACGATCTTGGCGTAATAAAGCGGCGTTATTGCCAGTGCGTAGTAGGCGATGATCGTGAGGGATCCCTTTAAAGGAAAATGGATTTTCTTTTTTCCGAGCCAGTCGATGGTCCACAAGCTGGCCGAAAGCAGGAATGCTCCCAGCCACAACCCGGTGATCGAATCGTCTATTCCCAGCCAGCGCGACAAGCCGATTCCCGCGCCCACTGCTACGGTACACACCGGGCATACCGCCAGGGCTTTTTGAGCGGATAACGCCAGCGCCGCGGCTGCGGTCAGAATTATTATATTTTGGAATTTCATAAACCGTATTTCGGTTAGGGAAGCTGCGCTTTCTGTTTTAAAAAATCAATGATTGCCTTATCGCCTTCATAACACTTGGAATCGGCGCCGTCCCAAAGCAATGGCACTCCCAACCCGTTCAGGTTAATACCGCAGGTTTTGGCCCGTTCTATCAATTCGTTGTTGTTATTTTGGTTTTGGTAAACTTCTTTTTGCGATATATCCAATTTTCCCTCCAGCCCGTTTTGGGAAATATATTCCTCCACAACTTTGCAGTGCGGACAGGTATTGCCGTAATAAAGAACCAAAGAGCTTTTGTTGGCTGTCTTTCCGGCGGGATTGTCCCTGCCTTTCAATAATTCCGGAATCGTGAATGCGCTGGCCGCGATCAACAGGATTATGGCCGCAGCGAATTTTTTGGTTGCGTTCATTGTTGGAATTTAAATTGACGTCTCAGATACGCACATTTACATTATAGAATAGATAAAGAATAAAGCTATAAAAATTGATATATTTTTCTTCTCGATTTGTCAATGAGCGTGTTTTTGTTATCCTTTTAATAAAGTAGCGGTCATAATCGATATGGAAGCCGGCAAAGTCGCGGTAATTATTTTTATTTTTTTAATGTTGTTAGGGGCGGCGTTTCCCGCGCTTGCTTATTTGCCGTATCTTGAAGAATCAAAAACCAATGTCGCGATTACCCGGCCCGAAACTTCCCAGACGCATTACGGCTGGCTCGACGGCCGGTCCGCGGTTTATACTATTTCATCCGTTCGGCCGTTCAAATTGTATTTAAACCTGATGTCGCCGCGGACGAACGACTCCTGGCTTGATTTTTCGGCCGATATTTACCGCGACGGCCAACTTATGCACACGATGAACGGCATTGATTTTGTCTGGTTGGTCCAATACGAGCCATTCGCCAACGATTATTATATCCGCGGGCCGGAGTACGAAACCGACGCTCCTGCCGGCGATTACCGGATCGAGATTTACAATTCCACCGACCGGGGTGACTATGTTCTTGCGGTGGGAAAGGTTGAGGATCGTTCGCTGGGCGAATTCCTGCGGACGATGCTGGTCTTGCCCGAAGTAAAAGAAAAATTTTTCGGCAAGAATCGCTGGGAAGCATATCAAGGTTTTGGCGGAATCGCCCTGCTGTTGCTGATCGTGGTTATACTGGTAATATTGTTTCTGGCGGTGTCTTCGTTTCGCCGCCGCCGCTTGAAAAAACGTCTTGACGATGAAGCCGATGAATACAAAAAAAACCGGGGCCGCCGGGGAAAAAATTACATCGACCTATCTGAAGTCCAAAGGTTATTCGGTGATCGGCCGTAATTTTTCGTTGCGCGCCAAACACGGGCCTGCGGTCGCCGAGATCGATATTATCGCCAAAAAAGGTGGTTGTTTTGTATTTATCGAAGTAAAAACCGTGAAAGCTGGTGGCAATTTTCTTGCGCTGGACAAGGTTGATGAGCGCAAATTATGGAAAATCTCCAAAGCCGCCGAGTTATGGCTTATGAAAAATAACATGCCCCTCGACGCGAAATGGCGCATCGACGCGGTTGCAGTCGAGCTTCTGCCCGACCGCCGCCCCGGCTGGATCAAATTCCTATTCGGTCCCAAATGCAAAATAACGCATTTTGAAAATGTGGCTTCCGGTTAAAATATTTGTTAATTTTAACCAGGAGTGATATTTTCGATAAAAATAAAGGAGGAATGATATTTGTCTAAAAATTGTGTGGTTCTTTCAAATAAAAATGTTCAGCCCAACGTGTTTGTCTGCCAAGTATCCGATTTAGGCTTTGTCGATGTTAATGTGCCGCAGTCGGTCGAGACTGGACCGCAAACTTGCGCGCTAAGGCGTAGTGACGATTCTGTTTTTCGGGTTATAGGCCAGACCTTCGAATGTGTGATCGTTTGCTGCGAAGCCAGTAAAAATATGGTATCAAAGTATTTTGCGATCCCTCTGGAAGAATGGCCCAAATTTATTGCACCGGAAAAGATTGGCGAGGGGCTGACGGCATGATCGTCGGTAGGGAACGCATCGAAAATTTATTGGCCGAAAATTCCCTTACCCAACACCAAAAAGGCCAATTATTTTTATTAATTGTGTTCAACAAGGCGCTAGAATTGCCATTTGCCGCCGCCCGCCGCGTGTGCTCCGCCCGCCGTTTGATTGACATCGGCTTGTTCTTAATTTGGGTTTGCTGGTGTTGGTTGAATATAACCCCCCAAAACCCCAGGCCATCTTGCCGGTTATTCTTTAACAGTCTGGCGGTTCCGCCGGGGACATGGAGCAAATGCCTGCGATTGCTCAACGATAAAAGTCGTCGTATCCAAAACGGCGAAGACTTATGATTGCGCTATCGGTACGATACTCGATTGCATTTCGGGGCGGGCAATTGCTGTCAGAATAATCCCTTCAGCTTTGTCAGGGAACGGAACGGATGGTCAATGGCCTTCTCGATGAACGAGGCCATGCCTCCGCCCACCATTCCCTGTTTTTGTTTTATCGCGCTGATCACCGCGTCCGGGGTTAGGACGGACGAGTAGTCCAGCGGAAGTTCCAGCCAGGTTTTGCCGATGAAGCGGTTGGCAAAATGCGCGTCCGACCCGGCGGTAAACGCGAGGTTATGCGTTTCGGCGAAATTTCGGGCAGTATTATTTCCTGAAAATACCGACGCGTTCAGGATTTCAATGCCGTCCAAAAGCCCTAGATATTTTTCCAGAGGCTCCGTAAAGCCGCACCAAAGCCCAAAGGGGTGGGCCGCGACCGCCAACCCGCCTTGCCGGTGGATTTCATCGATCGCTTCCCGCGCCGGAATATGGTCCGGAATGGATTCTTTGATGTTTAACGCCAGAATGTCTCCGGATTTGGATTTAACCTCTTCCGAGACTATAATGATAATGGGCAGGTTTCCGGCCTTAATGTATTCGCGCGCTTCGATCGAACCGCGGATATTGCCGTGATCCGCGATGGCAATGCAGCCCAGACCGCGCTCAATAGCCTTGCCGACGATCTTTTTGGGATCGGCCAAACTGTCGAAAGAATATTTGCTGTGGATGTGAAGATCGCATTTGATCATATATGCATTTAAACATCTGATCATATAATCATATAAACATTTGAAAATATAATCAAAGGAAGAATGATTATTGGTAAATATCGTACAGGTCGTGGGTCAAATCAAAGTATCTCATAGAATTTTGCGCTAAGGAAATCCGTGTTAACGAGAGAAATTATGAGGGTGTTGTAAATATCGCGGAAGAGATAGGGGCAATGTGGTACCGCTTAATGTATCATTTAAAATGATTAAATATTTAAATGATTCAATGATTAAATGATTAAATGGAGTTAGATTTTATATTCTTTATTTCCTGTTTGTATTTCTTTTTGCCGGCGTATTTTGCCAATATGACGCCGCCTTTGGTTAAGAATCTTAAAGTTTTCGATTCCTGGGCGGTGCCGGTGGATTTCGGCAAAAAGATTGCCGGCAAGCGGATATTCGGCGATCATAAGACCTGGCGGGGGGTTATTTGTTCAATGTTTGTTGGCGCCGGTATTGCTTTATTGCAATGGTGGTTATATAAATTTACTTGGGCCGAAAATCTTTCCCTGTTAGATTATAAATCAGTGAATTTATGGGCGTTTGCCCTGCTTCTTTCGGGAGGGGTGGTTATCGGCGATCTGGCCGCGGCTTTCGTCAAACGCCGCCTGGGTTTAATGCCGGGCGCGTCGTTTATGCCCTGGGACCAGACCAATTACGTTATTGGCAGTTACGTTTTGCTCGAGCCCTATGTCGGCAAATATCTGTTAGGCGATCTGTATGTGTGGGGTACGGTATTTGTGATGACTTTCTTTTTGCATCTGCTTTTCAATCGTTTTGGTTATGATTTGGGTCTTCATAAGGCCAAATGGTAAAAATATAACCATAAAATACATAATCATTTAAGCATAACAAGAACTGATTTTGTTTATGATTAAACGATATTATGATTTTTTGATTAGGTAATATCTATGTTCCAAGATTCTTTTGTCGGCGTTGTTGATCGTTTGGGAGATTTCGCTTTTTATATGGTTTCGGCCGTGGCTATCGGCCTTTTCTCGTGGTATTTCGCCCATACTATCGGCAACGAGGTTGCCAAAATTCTCGGCCGTACCAAATTAAACCAAGCAATCAAGCGCTTGGGCTGGGACGAAACAATCTCGCGCGTTTATGCCGGCGGCAGTATGATTGGGATATTCGGCAAGGCGGTCGAGATCTGGATATTGCTGTTTTTCGCGATGGTATGTTCCGGAATTCTTGGTTTAACCCAATTAAGTCTCGTCTTTAATAAGGTGGTATTTTATTTCTTTAACATTTTCGTGGCATTCCTAATCTTTGCCGTCGCGGCCTTTATGGCCGACCTTTCCCAAAAAAATCTGGCGGCTAACCTTGCCCGCGAGAAATTTGCCTATTCGCATTTTTTGGCCAAGGCCATATCTTCAACCATTTGGACGCTGGCTGTTCTTGCTATTTTGTACCAGCTTAAGATCATCGCGCCGCTTGTATTGGCTATTTTTATCGGTATTGTGATCGCGGTCTCGCTGGCCGTGGGCGTGGCCCTCGGGTTGGGCGGCAAGGACATCGCCGCCAAAATATTAAAGGAAGTCGAAGAGCGTATTAAAAAATAAATATGTTAAAGATCGGCATAACGGGAAATAACGGGGGAGGCAAAGATACGTTCGCAAACTATTTGGTTTCCAACAAAGGTTTTATACATATTTCACTGTCCGATTTTATCCGCGACGAAACGCTAAAGCGCGGCCTGGAGCTGTCGAGAAATAATTTTCATGACGTGGGCAATCAAATGCGCCAAAACTTTGGCCCCGATGTCTTGGCCCGCCGGGCGCTGGAAAAAATGAATGGCGGCCGCGCTAATTATGCCCTAACCAGTATTCGCAATCCGTTTGAAGTGCGCGCGCTCCAAGAGGGGGGTAATTTCGTGCTTGTGGCGGTTGATGCCCCGGTAGAATTGAGATTTAACCGCATCATTGAGCGCAACCGCAAGAACGAAAAAGAAATTATGAGCCTCGAAGAATTCAAGCGCTTCGAAGAAAACGAGCTCCAATCCGAATCAACCTCCAGCCAGCAAATAGGGGAATGTATAAAAATGGCGCGTTTCACTGTTTCTAACGACTCGGATTTCGCCGCTTTTGAAAGGCATATCGAAGATATTTATCAACGGATTATTGAAATTTTCCCGATTGCCTGACGCGGCGCTCCTTTCGTTCGTAGAATGTTTTAACGCCGCTATTTTTAAAATTATATGAGAATTGGCGTTACTGGGCCAATGGGCGCGGGCAAAACAACATTTGTCAGGTATTTGTCTTCGAAGGGCTTCGAGCATCTTTCTCTGTCCGATTTTATCCGCGACGAAGTTGCCCGGCGCGATATGGTACTCACCCGTGAAAGTCTGCAGAACGTGGGCAATCAAATGCGCCAAAAATACGGTCTGGGAGTTTGGGCTCAAAAAGCCTTGGAAATAATGCGCCCCGGGCAAAATTATGTGATCGACAGCATCCGCAACCCGGGCGAAATTGCCGCGCTTGCCGCCGTCGGTGATTTTATCTTATTGGCGGTTACGGCGCCGCTCGAAGCGCGTTTTGCGCGTATGTCCCGCCGCTCCGAACGGGAAGAAAAGGAACCCGCCACCCTGGCCGCTTTCAAAATGTCCGAAGCTCGTGAAACCGGTTCGTCCGCGGCGCACAGCCAGCATTTGGACGAGTGCGCCCGCTTGGCACGGATTACTATTGACAATAATTCCGGTATGCCGGAATTTTTTGCCAAGATTGACCGGTTTTTGGACGATATGCATGCCAATGTTCGCGAGCCCAAGATAATTTGAATACCAAATTCAAAAATGCTATATTCAAAAATTAGGGAATTTCCCGATTTTTAGATTTGACCCCGCGGAAGTTGCGCGATTTCTCTAAAAAAATATGCGATTGCCCAAGGTTCTGGGAAGAGTATGAAAGCGTACCGGAACCGTGCTCGCGTACGGCGGCGGGCAACCGATTGCTTTACAACGAAGGCGGGGTTTGCCCTTGAAGTGGTAATCCCTGAAAGGTTTGATTCTGAATTAACGCAAACGCATAATTTTTGAAAAATAATATGCAAATCATCTGGCACGGACAATCCTGTTTTGAAATTATCGCCGCAAAAGGAAAAGGGGAGCATACCGCAATTTTGATCGATCCTCTTGACGAAACGGCAACCGGAATCAAGAATCCCAAAACCGACGCGTCGATAATTCTTTTAACGAATCGCGACTACACCGCCAATGACGCCGACATCGAAAAAAAGATTGCGCCCGGCGCTTTTGTCATTGATGGGCCCGGTGAATACGAAATCAAAGGTATTTATATCCAGGGCACCGCGGGTGCGGGCGGCAATACCATTTACACTATCGAAACCGAGGATATGAAGCTTTGCCATCTGGGGAATCTGCGTGAAGCCGAACTTGGCCAGGACGAGGTGGAACGTATCGGGAATATCGATATTTTGATGGCGCCGACCGGCAACGGCCGTGATCTGGGAGCAAAAGAAACCCTGAAGGTGATTTCCCAGATCGAACCGAGTATTGTTATTCCCATGAATTACGAAATCCCCAAATTAAAGCTGGAAGCCAATAATCTTAATGAATTCCTGAAGGAAGCCGGTGTTGGTTCGGTCGAGCCTTTGCCTAAATTAACGATCAAGAAAAAGGATATATCGGTCGAAGAAGCCAAAATTATTATTTTAAATCCGTAAACGCCGCGGAATAAATTTTTTAACAGATTCTTTGGTCTAAGAATTCGCCAAGCAAAACGTTCTGCCGCGGGGCGAAGGCGGATTCGTACCGCGGAATATGCGAGCCGGCTGGCTTAAGCGGCGATAGTATGGAAATTAGAAAGAAGAATCTTTAAGCAAAGGAGATATTTTTTAAGCAATAGGTCTAATATTGAAAATCGGATATGGCCAAAAAATCAAAGGACAGCGAGAACCAGCAGCAGCCGATGCAATTTGAACAGGTGAAAGCCACCGGCATTTCGGCGATAATGAAAGATTCCTATATCGATTACGCGATGTCGGTGATTGTGGCGCGCGCCTTGCCTGATGTGCGCGACGGATTGAAGCCCGCCCAGCGCCGTATTTTGTATGTGATGTTGGAAGAAGGGTTGCGCCACACCGCCAAGTATCGTAAATCCGCTACGGTGGTCGGCTCCACTCTGGGCCGCTATCATCCCCATGGCGATGTCGCAGTTTACGATACCATGGTTCGTCTGGCGCAGGATTTCAGCTTAAGATATCCTTTGGTTCAGGGCCAGGGTAATTTTGGTTCCATTGACGGCGACCCGGCCGCGGCGATGCGCTATACCGAATGCCGCTTGTCGCGTATCGGTGAGGCAATCCTTGAAGATATCGATAAGAATACTGTTGATTTTATCGACAACTACGATGGTACCCGCAAAGAACCATCGGTTTTGCCGTCGCCCCTGCCGCAACTTTTAATCAACGGTTCGCTGGGTATCGCGGTGGGTATGGCGACCAATATTCCGCCCCACAACCTGCGCGAGGTTTGCGACGCGCTGATTTATCTTTTGGATGAACCCAAGGCGACCACCGAAGACCTTTTTCAATTCATTAAAGGTCCTGATTTCCCGTTGGGGGGTGAAATATTTGATCGCAAGGAAATTATTGCGGCGTATTCCCAAGGCAAAGGCCCGATCGTTTGCCGCGGCAAGGCTGAAATAATTCATATCCAAAAGACTGATCGCTATCAGATTATTATTACCGAAATTCCTTACCAAGTGCAGAAATCCAATCTTTTGCAGCAAATCGCCAATTTGGTGACTGAAAAAAGGATTGACGGCGTCAAAGATGTCCGCGATGAATCCGACAAGGATGGTATGCGCATCGCCATAGATTTGGCCCGCGAATCCCAACCTCAAAAAGTTTTAAACCGCCTGTATAAATTTACCGATCTGCAGCGCACTTTCCATTTGAATATGCTGGCGCTTGCCGATGGCATCCAGCCTGAAGTGATGGGTCTGGTGGATGTATTGGTGCATTTTCTGGGCCATCGCAAGAATGTAATTGTCCGCCGCACGCAGTACGAACTGAACCGCGCCAAGGAGCGGGAGCACATCCTGGAAGGCCTGGTAAAATGCTTGGCCGACATTGACGAGGTTATCCGCATCATCCGCAAATCTGAAAACCGCGAAGATGCGCGGAACAATTTAATGAAACGCTTCAAAATCGACGAAGTCCAAGCTAACGCGATTTTGGAAACTAAGCTGGCCGCGCTGGCTAAACTGGAACGGGAAAAGATTGACAACGAGCTCAATGATATCCGCGCCAAGATCGAAGAATGGAGCGGAATTCTTAAAAGCCCGGCCAAAATCAAGGCGGTGATGAAAAAAGAACTCAGCCAGATCAAGGAAACTTACGGCGATGACCGCCGAACCAAGGCTTATGTCCATAAGATCGGTGAAATTTCCGAAGCCGATTTGATTCCAGATGAAGAAGTTGCCATTACTTTGACCAATTCCGGCTATATCAAACGCATTGATCCCAAAACTTACAAGATTCAAAAGCGCGGCGGGAAGGGGATAATCGGCTTAAAGACCGTTGGCGATGACATTGTTGAGCAATCGATGATTGCCAATACGCACGACCGGATATTGTTCTTTACTGATACCGGGCGCGTTTTCCAAACGCTTGCTTACGAGATTCCGGAAGGCGCGCGCGTCGCCAAGGGCAGAGCGCTGGTTAATTTCTTGGAATTGGCCCAGGAAGAAAAAGTCCTGTATATGATGTCCCTGGGCAAGGCAATGGCCGGGAAAGAAAAGGCCAAAGCTAAAGACACCCCGGATGAATCCGAAAAATTCCTGTTAATTGTTACTAAAAACGGCATTGCCAAGAAAACTTCCTTGGAGGAATTCGATAATATCCGCCGTTCAGGATTGATCGCCATCACCTTAAAGAAAGGAGATTCGCTCCGCAAAGTTTCCAAGACCAGCGGCAAAGATGAAATTATTGTTGTGACCAAAAAGGGCCAGTCGGTTCATTTCAAAGAAACCGATATCCGTCCGATGGGCCGCCAGGCCGCGGGTATTCGGGCCATGAGCTTGAAACGCGGCGATGAAGTTGTGGGAATGGATGTTGTTTCGGACAAGCCCGCGATCGGTGAGGACGGTAAGCCGCGCGAACGGCTGGTGCTTGTGGTAACGGAGAATGGCTACGGCAAGCGCACCAATATCAAAGAATACCGTATGCAAAATCGCGGCGGATCCGGCATTAAAGTGGCCGAAATAACTTCTAAAACCGGCGATTTGGTAACCTCATTTATGTTAACCGATGAAGAGGAAATGATGGTTATTTCCAAAAAGGGCCAGGTTATTCGCGTGCCGATCAAAGACATCTCGATATTGTCTCGCGCCACTCAAGGCGTTCGAATTATGCGTCTTGAGGATGGGGATAAGGTGGCCAGTATAAGTTGCGTCTAAGGTTTGAGGGTGTTGCGCTGGAAGTTTGTTGAAGTTATAATTATTAAAAGCGCGACAAACTCATGGTTTCCGAATTCATTAGCCCCCGTAAAATTATCAACGACCATCTTGTGCTGGAAAGTACTATGAAGGCCGCTGATTTAGGTTGCGGTTCGGGAGAGTGGGCTATTCCGCTGGCCGAATCATTGGAGAATGGCAAGGTGTACGCAATCGATCTTTTGGATGAACCTCTCTCGGTGGTAAAAAGCAAGGCCCGCGATAAAGGACTGGAGAACATTGAGCTGGTCAAAAACGACATCGAAGGGCTGATTCCTCGTTTGCTGGCTAATTCGCTGGATATTGTTTTGCTGACCAATCTGCTTTTTCAGGTCGCAAACCGCGAGGCGGTATTTGCCGAAGCTAATCGTGTACTCAAGGCGGGCGGGAGGATATTGATTATTGAATGGAACGAGGATGCTTCTATCGGGCCCGCGCGCAAAGTTTCCAAAAAGGAACTAAAAGAATTGGCCGCCGCCGCCGGTTTTTCTCCGGCGGGCGAATTTAAAGCCGGTAATTTTCATTACGGATTGGTGCTTAAAAAAATAACCTAGGAAATGGCGCTTAAATATATGAGAATCAATAAAATAATCTCGGTAGCGGCGGCAAGTATGGTGGCCGCCTCCGCTGCGGCCCAGGTATATGCCGCGGATACGGTCGGCATTACTAATCCGCTCGGCGATGTGGAACTGCAGGATATTATCCAGAAGATCATCAACTTCCTCTTCGGGTTGGCGCTTCTTATCTGCCCGATATTCATCATCTGGGGCGGGTTCGAGATCGCGACCGCATCCGGGGCCGAACAAAAAATCAAAGATGGCCGCCAAAAGATTACCTATTCTCTCGTTGGTTTGGTGATTATGGCTCTTGCCAGCGCGTTCGTCGCGGTTATTAAAAGTATTTTAGGAGTTGATTAACCCAATAAATATGAAATATAATAAAATTACTGGTGCGAGTATTGTGGGAGTCGCCGCAATTATGTCTGCCGCGTTACCTGTAATGGCAGCGGCCGCCGACTCCGACATTAGTGTTGAGCCGCCAAATGTTACGATTGTTGACGTGCTGACCCGGATAAGGAACTATTTCCTCGGGTTTGTCATTATTGCTTGTGTATTTATGATTCTCTGGGGCGCATTTCAATACACAACTTCCAGCGGCGATGAAAAGAAAGTTGAAACTGCTAAAAAAACCATCTATTATGCGGTTATCGGCTTAATTGTGGCCCTGATGGCGGTCGGCATCGTTAGTTTGGTAAGGGGTGTTGTTGAAGGTTAAACTTGAAAAGGCCGGTTATTAATTAAAATACAAACAACTAATATAACTAATATAATGAAAAAATTTTTATCCGTATTGTTAATGGCAGGCATATTATCGGTTCCTTTATTGGCCGGAGCTAGTATGATTCCGAATAAGGACATTGGCTCTAACGCATCTTTGGGGGCCGATAGGTTCAATACCAGCGGCCTTGAGAATACTTTGAACGTTGTTGCCAATTATGTTGTTGGTATCTTGATCATTGTTGCGATTTTTTATATCCTTTGGGCGGCTTATGATTTTGTAACTTCCAGCGGCAGCGAAGAAAAAGTTAATAGCGCGCGCCGCAAGATTATGTACGCGGCAATTGGCGTGGTTGTGGCTCTTCTCGCTAAGGGTGTTGTTGGTTTGGTGTTGGGTATCGCATCAAAATAGCGCTTCGGATTGAAGCTCGAATATTTTCTCAAAAAGAGCCTCCGGGCTCTTTTGGCTAATAATATGAACGTAGCTTTAAATTTGATTTTTAAGGCGGTTCGCATTATTAAATATAATATGTCCCAGCAAGCCGAGGTGGCGGAACGGTAGACGCGCTGGTCTTAGGAGCCAGTGGGGAAACCCATGAGAGTTCGAGTCTCTCCCTCGGCACCACAATACAACGAAGCTCGAACCTATTTACCGGAAAAATTAGCTTAGGCTGCTCCTAGCTAGGCTTCGCTTGGCCCTCTCCGGCGTACCTCCGAGGGCCGGAGCATCGGGAGTGAACCAAGAATCAAACAAAGAGCGAGCCATCTTTTCCTGATCACCGTAACGGGAGATTCGTTGATCTGTCAGTATTACGGGATTAGTTCCGGTTTTTAAACTTAAAAACCCCGCCAAACGGCGGGGTTTTAGGATTGCGGATAATTATAGTGCTCTATTTAACGATCACTTTCTTTTTTTTCTCGCGTTGGATTTTTGGTATGCGAATAGTTAAAATTCCTTCCTTCATCGCGGCATCCGCGCGTGAAGAATCAACTTCCACCGGAAGAATAATTTTTCGTGAAAATGTTCCCCAGTAACACTCCTCGATGAAATAGTCGCCTTCTTCCTGAACCGGGTTGGGCCGACTGCCTTTTATCGTGATCATTTCGTCCTCGATTAACACATCAAGGTCTTCCACTTTTATTCCCGCGATGGCGGCTTGGATTACCAGATCGCTTTCGGTCTGGTAAACATCGACCGCCAGCTGGCCCTCATTGCTAAGCCATTCGCCGTCGGTTTCGGCTTGGGTTGTTTTTTTATTAGCCATAGTTTTTTTAAGAGTTTTTTTTGGCGGCTTTGTCGCTTTTTCATCCGTGGTTTTTTCCGGGATTTTCAAATCTTCAGCTTCTTCCAGCTGGCTGGCTTTGGTAATCATTTTGGACCTGCGTTCAGGCGAAGAAGCAACGCCGCGCTTTTTGTATGCCGCCAATACCGCCGTGCCTTCCTCCGGGACGGCTTCATCGACGGTATCGGGCGTTACCGCCTGATCTTGCATTCCCTTTTTTAATTTTTCCAAAAAAGAGGACATTTTGATCGCGCCGCCAAAATGAAGAAGGTCTTTATTTTTGCTTTGGCCTTATCTTCATATCGCAGACGCTTTTCATCCTCAAAAGGTGCTGGAACTGGATATATAAAGTGCACGCCATAAAAAGCAGTATCGCCAGCGTGACCAGCAAAAATTCGAGGTTCGTATCACTTTTCATTATAGAAAAATTGTATAGGCCGTGCAAGCAGCTTATAACAATAAATCCGGTTGCCAGCAGCCCCATCCGCCGCTCCCGGTGGCAGAAAGTCATTGCCATATAATAACCCAGTATCCCTGACGTCAAGGTGTGTAAAAGGATTGCAGTTCCCGATCGCACCAGCGAGCGAACTATCAAGGGGTTGGTGTCGGGAACCAGCAGAAACAGCAAATTTTCCACCATTGCGAATCCCAGCGCCGCAACTACCATATAAATCACAAAATCTACCGGTTCATCAAGGTGGTAACTATGGCTGATAACTTCTTCTTTCAACCACACGGCCGAATATTTAAAAAGTTCTTCGACAAACGCAATCGCGATTATATCGACGGCCAATATTGTAAGCAGGGGATCCAGCCCGGCATTCTTGAATACCGGAATCATGAATTTTTCCAGCACGATCGCCGGCGCGGTCATCAGCGCGCCCAGCAGAAAAACCGAAATTATCTCCCGTTTCGGTTCCGGGTGGCGATCCTGGAAAAGATAAAAAAACAGCCACAAGAGGCATGGAACAACCCCAACGACAAGATAGAGAAAGTAAGAGTCATTGGCGCTGGAAGTTAACGCCAGTGCCGCGAGTGAATCAAAAATATTAGAATTCATTTAAAGGTGGTCAGCTTAATTCTATTTTATTCCAAACTGTAGCAATCTCCAAAAAATGCCCTTGTTTTTTATCATAAGACATTGGTCTTTTGTTTTACCCCGGTTCCGATAGGAATTATAATAAATATATTGTTTTACGTACGTTGCGCGCTCATCTTATGACTCCTGCCAAAACAATAATATTCCTGTTTTTGTTGCTGGCCTCTGTGTGCGGGTGTTTTTTGGTCTTTTCCTTTGCCGGATTGTTTGCGCCGCCCGGCGCAAAAACCGTTATCAACCAATCTTTACTCCGGGATGCCGCAATCCTTTCGGCTTCGCTTTCCGAAGCGGCGGGGCAAAACGCGTCTTTGGTCGCTCAAGCCGATTATCTGGCGGCTGATAGCTATCGCGCCGCCGGCGCGGATTCACTGCTTCAGGGCGCGGTTAACATTGAACGCGATGGAAGCGCGATCAAGGTGTTGGTAACGGTTTACAATGCCGGCGAAGTGTCGCTTTATTTGGAAGGGGGAGTGTTGCCCGCGCCGCTATACCTTGGGCGGGCGGTTTATGAAGGTGATGGCGTTTGGATTTATAATTTCAATCTGGAAAGCCGGCCCTTGCCCAACGGCAATTATCGTATTTATGCCCAGGTTACCCAGGGTTCATCAATCGCTAACGGCACGCCAACCACATTGATTATCGATAACAAACCGGCAACCGACTCGGCCCGGATTGCCGCCATTGAAAAAACTATCGGGGAAACAAACTTGGCGATAGAAGTTAATTCCCAGGCGATCGCGCGGGCGGTGAAAACCGCCGCGGACACAGTTGCGGCAAACATTGGAACCAATGCCACTGCCGAAAATATCTCGCAAATCGCCGCCTTGACGCAAGTAATCGAGCAAACCAGTCTTGATCTTGCCGCCGCCATCCTTGAAAGACAGGAAGAAAACCGCCTCATTCGCGAACAGGAAACCCTGATCGCTTCGCTTGCCGAGAATACCATTAAATCGATAAAAGCCGAAAAGATCGAAAAGCTAAACGCGTCAAAAGCCAAGGCAAAAGAGCTCGACCGAAAGATCAGCGATTTGCAGGCTATGAATGGGGAAAATGAAAATAAACGCGCTTCGTTGGCGCGGGAAGTTTCTGCTTTTGCCGCCGAAAACAACCGTGGCCGGATAACCCGGATTTTGGAAGATATGGAAAAAGAAGTGGCCTCGCAGGAAAGGGACAACGTGGCTAAGCGCCTTATTCTCGCCCGGGACGGCGACCGCGACGGTGCCAGCGACGCGCAGGAAATTTTGGCCGGTACCGATCCGCTCAATCCCGATACCGATAGCGACGGTGCCTTGGACGGCGACGAAATGGAGCATGGATACAATCCGTTGACGCCCGAAGAATTTACCCGGGTGGAATATGGCGATCCCCGCGCGGTACCGCCCCGCCAGGCGGATGTCTATAAGGTCGAAAGAATAAGCTCCGTTGCATTGGCGGGAAGCGGTCGGGGCATCCGCTTGGAAGGCCATGGCCTGCCCAACAGTTATGTTACGCTGTTTGTCTATTCGGTTCCGGTTATTGGCATTGTCAAAACCGATGCATCCGGAAACTGGAACTACGAATTGGATCAGAAATTATCCGCGGGTGAGCATATGGCCTATGCCGCCCTTGTCGGTGCCGCCGGCTCGATTGTCGCCCGTTCGGAACAATTTGTTTTTGTCGTCACGGCCACCGCCGTAACTCAAAAAATCTCTAACCCCGAAGCCGAAATATCAGCTTCGGTTGATGATCTCCAAAATAAATTCAAAGCCTATTTGCCCTTCATTGTTTTTCTGGCAATGGCCGCGGCACTTTTGATGATCGGCATTGCCGCCCGCTCCCGAAAGGGGAAGGAGGATGCCTTCGATATCGGATCCAACCTAAAACCAAAAATAAAATAAAATAAAATAAAATAAAATATAACCAAACCACAGCTACTCGCCGGGTATTTGCATTTGAGGTCGTTCCTCGCTGTAATTAGCGAGGTGCGACCTTGGTCAAATTGTGTTTTGAGCTTATTTATCTGCCAGAATACCCCGCCGGCTTTGCCGCGGAGATGAATGGCCGCCCGTAGCGTAGTGAAGCGGAGCGGAAGGAATACCTCGGGGCTCTGCCCCGGGGTAGTTTATTTCCTATTCCGGATGAATGGTTGCGTCGCCGTTGACCCCTTGACAAAACTAAAAAAATATGTATATAATAATAACAGTGCGGCGTGCTCTTTAACAAATAAAGCCGCCGGAGGTGCATTAAGGATGAGAATGAAAACAGCGCTAACAGCGCTGTTGATGGCGGCGTGCGTATTGAGCATGCCGGTAAATGCAACGAATACAGACACAGATAATGATTTTACTTTCGAAGTTTGGGAGGGGGATAAATATGTTCTAGTCTATGATCTGGGCGTGAACATTATTCCCGCTGATTTTTCAGATACGGAAAATACTATTCCTATGCGAGGCACAGTTGTGCCTTGTTTCAAATTCGTCTCTGAAAATTTTGACGAATTAGGGATAAACGATAGTAGAACCGGATTCGGGTCCGTGACGATTATTCGTTACGATGACGAATCGGTTGCCAATGAAACGGCAATCCTGAACTATAACAAAATCGCCATAACGGGGGACATGGCGATCATGAAGGCAGAGATCATTAAAAACTGTACTCAACAATTCGAGGAACAGACCGTTCCTTGTGTTACCGCATATGGTGCCAATATAGATGATCTTGTCAAGCGGGATATCGGCTCCATAAACAGGGGGGTCTGCGAAACAAGAGTCGTATTTGGGAATTTCGTCGTCTGCTTGATCACAGACGAAGAGCATTTCCAGACGGCCCTTGAGAGCCTATCTCTACGCAAGAAAAATAGCTATAGCTGAGGAACATCTCCCTCAGTTTTTTATTTACCGCTCGAAAAGGCTAAAGCAATATGCTTTTTGGTTTAATGGAAAAAAATTGTGTTATAATTAAATAATTTGTTTGCTATCTAATAAATATGGAATATTTTTTAAAAGAAAAAATTTTCAGAAGAGTATTTGCTATTTCTGTATCTTTTTATTTAGCGATTGCGGTATCTTTTTTTGAGAAAAGTTTGATAATATTGGCTTATTCTAATGAAAATAGCGGCTTCCAAAACTACAGTTTTAGTATTGGTCCTACTGGAAACGCGCCGTCCTCTTCCTCTTACAGTATGAGCCCGGAGCTGCTCGCGCTTGCCGGTGAATACGGGGTCGAAGTGAGCGAAGGAATGACCCGGGAACAGGTTATCCAAGCGATACTGGTTGAGATTGAAGGTGATTTGGGAGACGGTTCCAGCGACCTCGTTAATGAATTGCAAACCCTTTATGGCACTGAAGACGCGCGAAGTTACGCGGTCGAAAATCCCCAATTCGCCACCGCTATGGAAGAAGTAATTGTTGCGGCTCAAACCGGCGACAGCAACGCGGTCTCAAGCAAAATAAGCGACGTAAGCGGCATCATCAATTCGGATTCGGAGGAAGCGGTTGTTGATACGGTTGTGTCGGATAATCCCGCCGCCAGCGAAACTGCAAATGAAAATAATACTGCCGCGGTTACCGATGAGAACAATAGCCAAACCGATGCCCAAGCCGCCAGCGAAACCTCCGAAGTTGCCGCCTCAATTACTGAAAGTGACTCCAATGACCAAATTATTGAAGTCGAAACCGATGACGGCGCTACGGTTCAAATTGCTGTTGGCGACGCCACCCAAGAAGAAACAATAGTTATCGCCGCCGCCGAAACCGAAAACGAAACCGCCGCCGTTGCCTCTCTCTCATTGGGCAACCGCAGTACTCCCGCCACCGCCTGCATCGGCAGTATTTGCGATACCGTTTCCAATACCGAAACCGCCGCCGTTACCTCTCTCTCATTGGGCAACCGCAGTACTCCCGCCACCGCCTGCATCGGCAGTAT
>CAYYEP010000001.1:4803-20155 GCA_964470995.1 uncultured Candidatus Saccharibacteria bacterium | reverse complement strand
TAACATTATCCGTTTAGGCAACACCGAAACTCCCGCTCCGGTTTGCATCGGCAGTGTCTGCGATTCGGTTTCCGCCGACTCATCGAGTACCGACGATAACATTATCCGTTTAGGCAACACCGAAACTCCCGCTCCGGTTTGCATCGGCAGTATTTGCGATTCTGCGGCCGATACCACCACCGATACCACCACCACGACCATTACAACCGACACTCCGGCTCCCGTTACCGCCGATTCCGGTACCGCCAATTCCGATTCCAGCACCGTCGGATCCGAAACCGATTCGGATGAAATCGAAGTCATTGTTTACTACGCTTCGGATTATGTTGATTATGAATCTTCGGTAAACTTATCCTTGAACAGCAGTTCTTCCGCCTCCGCCTCCGCTTCTGTCTCTGCTCCAGTTTCCGCTTCCGCTAGTTCGGATACCGCCGCAAATGATGATGCCGTTATCGCAACAACTGACAATAACTCAAGCAATCATAATTCTGCGGTTTTAGCTGTGACCGCCAGCGCCGCCGAGGTTTTGTCAATTGAAGAGGCTAATCTAGCGGTCGCGGTCAGCGGCACGACCGTTGAATTACGGCTTGAATATTCCGATGCGGTTGCCGTTGATTATTATATCCAAAGCGGTATTCTATCTGAATCGGCGCCGGTTTATTTGGGTGTGGGTACCAAAGGCGCCGACGGTATCTGGCGTTATATTATTAACCTGTCGGCAAATCCATTGCCCAACGGCAATTATAAATTCTACGCCAAGATCACCAAATCCGATGACAGCATCTATAACAGCGCGTCCATTCCGTTTACAATAAATATGGCGCCTGTCGCGGCCACCGAAGAATCCGCGGCCCTGGAAGGCGTGTTATTGCAAGATAGCCAGGCCATTATTGAGAACAACGCCGCTATTGACCAAAAGACTGCCCAAACCGCCGAATTGGTTGGATCTTCTGGAGGCAACAAGGCGGAGGCCTTGGTAGATGACATTTCTGAAGCCGCCAAAGCCATCGAGCAATTGAATCAGACGCTGGCCAGCCGCATCGTTGAGCGCCAGGAGATCGAAGACCGAATCGCCTTGCTCGAAGCCCAGATCAGCGCTTTGCCGGTCGATACGCTTCAGTCGATTAAAGACGAAAAATTACAGCAGATCGAACAGCTTAAAACCAAAAAAGACCAGCTCGACACGCAAATCAAGATTATTAATGCCGCTATCGAAAAGAAGACCAAAGAGAAACAATCTCTCGTTGACGAAATCTTGGCGCTGGTGAAGGGCAGCGACAAAGAAGAAGCGGTAAAAACCGCCCTTCAGGAGCTGGATGACGAAGTGGCCAAATATACCGCCGATACCATCGAAAAGCAAAAAAACCTTCGCAAAGACTCCGACGGCGACGACCTGACCGATTCCCAGGAAGTGCTGGCCGGCACTGATCCGCTCAACCCCGATACCGACGGCGACGGTATGTTGGACGGTTATGAAAACGCCCACGGCTACAATCCGCTAAAACCCGACCGGCCGTCAACGGTCGCCTACGAAGACCCGCGCTCAGTCGCGCCCCAAAAAACCAATATCTACAAAGTGGAAAGCATTCGGGCGGTTGAACTGGCGCCGGATAAGTTTGGCATTAAATTTGAAGGTATCGGTTTGCCCAAATCCTATATTACCCTGTACATCTTCTCGGATCCGATAATCGTTTTGGTCAAAACCGATGACTACGGACGCTGGACTTACACCCTCGAAAAGAATTTGGACGATGGTCAGCACACGGTGTACGCGGCCTTGACCGGAGGCAAGGGAGATATCGTTGCCCGGTCCGAGCAGTTCGTTTTTGTCAAAAACGGCAATGAAGTTGTTCAAACAATTTCCGGCCAGGAAGCGTCAATAGCATCCGCAACCGGAAAAATGAAAGGCAATTTTGGCATCGCTATCCTTATCCTTATTGTTTTGTCGGTGATTGCCGCGGTCTTGGTGATCGGCTATACCGTCCATCGCACGAATAAGCCCGCTGGCGGGGAAGATGATTCGATATCTGAAAGCGTCAAATAGGGGATAATGTGTTTTGCCGTAATTAGTTGCGGATATGTTTGAATTTATCAAAAGCGGTCTTTTGTTTATCAAAAAGAATCCTGGGATCCTTTTTTCTTTGGTTTTAATTGTCCTGTTGCCGGTTGCCCTTTATTACAATACTTTTTCCACTATCCAGTCGCTCCAGAAGGCCGTCGAAATGGGTTTGCAGTCGCAGTCGATCACTATCAATAATACCCTGGGCGCCCTTTTGCGTCGCGATTTTCAGGCCAAGGGCCGGGAAAATGTCGCGATGTTGCAAAAAACGATCGACACGCTTGCCGGAAATATCGCATCCGAAGGCGGCGAAGCTTTGGGTAGCGGAGTTAATTTGGAAAATATCCGCGTGATCGTCAGGGAAGGCAACGGCTATAAAGTAATCGCCGCCCAGGAAGCGACCGAGGTCGGCAAAACCATCAACACCGATCCGTCGCTCAACGGTGAAGCCACGATCGCTATTGCCTGGTCCAATGCCACTGATGTGCTGACCGCAGTTGAAGAAGGCAAGGATAAATATTGGCGCATCATTAAGGTTTTTACCGACAATGGTACGCACGAAGTTTATGGATTGGCGGTTGCCGATATCTCTCTCCGGGAAACCGACAATTTTATTACCTCCGCGGTTATCCAAGCTTATGTGATATTGGTTGTTGTTATTATTATGGTATTGTTTTTAATTCTCCAGCATACGAGTCTTTTCTTCTATGTATCCCGGACGCAGGTTTTAGAAGAGCAAAATAAGGTAAAAGATCAGTTCATCCGCATGGCCGGCCACGAATTACAGGGACCGATCACCAATATGAAATGGGTTCTCGAAGCCCTCTCCGATGAAATGGCCAATGGTACCGATACCCAAAAGCTGTATTTGGAACGCATAACTACGTCAATCAATGGTTTAGGGAAATTGGTAACCGACATTCTTGAAGTATCGCACCTTCAGCAGGGGAAAATGGATTTTGAACCGCAAAAAATCCTTCCTGCCGATATTATTGCCCAGATTATTGGTAGCGTGAAGCTCAAGGCCGAAGGCAAGGGATTGAAAATTTCCTATGAGCCCAATGATTTCCGTTATTACGTCAACGCCAATCAGGCGCGCTTTACCCAGATCGTCACCAACCTGATCGAGAATGCCATTAAATATACTCCGGCTGGAGAAATAAAGGTATCAATAAAAGCCGAAACCGGCCGGGGCCGCTGCATTATCACGGTTCAGGATACGGGCTTCGGCATTTCCGCCGAAGGCCAGAAAAATATGTTCAGCCAATTCTACCGCGTTAAAACCGAAGCTAATGCCGGTATTCCCGGTACCGGTCTGGGTTTATGGATGGCGCGTGAAATGGCACGTAAAATGGGAGGCGATATTATGCTGGAAAGTATCGAACGTATGGGCTCCCGTTTTTTTGTCTATTTCCCGATCTGCAGATAACCTTATCTTGCGGCAATTCCCAGCCGGGCATTTGTTTTTAGTCGTTCTTCGATAGCCCGTCCGGAGTTTGCGCAAGGGCAATCTCCAAAGTTGCAACCTCGGTATTTTTTTTAAGGTCGTTCCTTGGCGTAATCGCCAAGGTGCGACCTTGGCAACTCGTATTTTGAACATATGCTTTTCTCAATGAGTGGTTGCAATGCAGTTATTTATTAAAGTCTCCCAGATGTGATATAAAACTATATCGCTTCCGAGGGGAAGACAACAGGAGGTGAAGCTCGTTCAGGTGCTGAGCATTATTATCGCATGAGAGTCTCCGAGGTTGGGGAAATGACTGTCGAGCGTTCTCCGGGAACGCAATGCTCTCAAAAAGACACGATCCTGTAATCCTTTAAATGTAACGGATTGTGGGCATGCCGGCGGACGCGCCGCCGACAAAAACAATAGCCGAAAAATAGAAGTAGTGGAGGCTAATATGGCAGTAGTCGGTATGGCTGGAGGCAGTGGGGTTAATATGCCCGCAGTAGGTAAAGTCGCGGCATGAAATTTAATCGGCTCAGGTTGATTCTTAATACTAGCTATTGGGCAAGGATTTGCGCTGGCGGCGACGACAACGCAAAAGACCGGCCCTCTTTTTGTTTGAAAATTAAATCATTGAAAATTATTTGAAAATTGATAATTGGAAATTGCTTTAAACAAAAACTGGCGTTATCACCGGTTTTTGGTTAAAGTGTGAATATGCGAACCGGAGTTGCCACAGTGCCTTTGGACTACGGCCGGTGCCCGCGCTGGCTGTTTGACCGGATGACCCGCTTGGGGCGGGGTATTACGATTGCCATTGTCGAGGAGTTTGGCGCCGAGGAAATGCTGAAACGCCTGTCGGATCCGGTATGGTTCCAGAGCCTGGGATGCGTGATGGGGTTTGACTGGAATTCATCCGGGTTGACCGTGACCACGATGGGCGCGTTAAAGGAAGCGGTAAAAGGTTTGGAGCCTGACCTGGGGCTTTATGTCTGCGGCGGCAAGCGGGTTTCGCACAGAACCCCCGAAGAGGCAATTGCTTGGGGGCGGCGTATGGGCTGGAAGGAAAGCAAAACAGACAGCTTGGTCTATGCCAGCCGGATGGCTGCCAAAGTCGATTCGGCTCTCGTGCAGGACGGGTTTTCGATCTACGCCCACAATTTACTGTTCACTGATTCCGGCAAATGGGCGGTGGTCCAGCAGGGGATGAACGTTGACGCGCAGAAAGCGCGCCGTTACCACTGGTTATCCGAAGGTGTGAACGACTTTTGTGAGGAGCCTCATTCGGGTATTGCCAGTGATATGCGTTTAAAGCCTCTGAACCTTACCGCAAAAACCAGCCAGGAAAACAAAAAAATTTCGGCGGGATTGGTCAAGGAAGAACCGAAAAATTTTTTGAAAGACTTTCAAAACATGGCCAAGGACCTGGAGGGAAGCGTCAGTTCGACCAAGGCAGTTTCCAACCGCCTGGGCGCGCAGGGTCGCCTGCCCGGCTTTACCGAAATGGAATTGAATAACGTGGAATTCCATTGGCATCCGGTAGTTACGGAAAAATTCGATATGAAGCGGCTGAAAAAGGCGATCGAGGGGGTCCACTCGCTGGCGCCGGAGAATTTTACGCAGGTTTTGGCTTCCGAAGGCATTGGGCCGAAAACCATCCGGGCGCTCTCGCTGGTGGCCGAGATCGTTTACGGCGCCAAGCCTTCCTACGAAGACCCGGCGCGGTACGCGTTCGCGGTGGGCGGCAAGGACGGCACGCCCTTTCCGGTGGACCGGGCCACCTACGACCGCACCCTGGACGCGATCGAGAGGGGGATAAAGTTCAGCCAAATGAACCAGCGGGAGATCGATAATGCTAAACTAAGATTGGAAACAATAACCTATCCTTTTTAAAAATTTCAAGCATCAAATTCCAAGTACCAAACAAATTCTGACTATTAAAATCATAATGTTTTGAACGGATTCATTTTGATTATTAAATATTGGGATTTGGATACTATTTGTGATTTGGTGCTTGATGCTCGGGATTTAATAATTATGCGTCGATTTTTCATTACTGCCGAGGCGGTCACCGAAGGCCATCCCGATAAAGTTGCCGACCAGATCGCCGACGCGATCCTGGATGAAATGATCCGCCAGGATAAATATGGCCGGTGTTCCTGCGAAGTTATGGTAGGTAATAATTACGCGGTCATCGGCGGCGAGATCAACAGCCTGGCCTGGATCGACTACAACACCTTGGTGCGGAAAGTTATCCGCGATATCGGCTATGACAACGAAGAATACGGTTTTTACTGCAAAACCGCGGCGATTTTCAATATGGTCAACCGCCAATCGCCCGAAGTCGCCAAGCCGGTGCGCCGCCCGGCCGGCAAAAACCAGGGAGCGGGGGATCAGGGAGTCTGTACCGGCTATGCCTGCCACGAAACCTCCGAATTGATGCCCGCCGCCGCAAATCTGGCACAGAACCTGGCGGCTCGCTTGGCCGAAGTGCGTAAAAAGAAAACCTTGGCTTATCTTGGGCCGGATGGCAAATGCCAGCTTACGCTTGAATACAAAGACGGTGTTGCTTCCCGTCTTGAGAGTATTGTGATTTCGGCCCAGCATTCCGCCAAAGCTCCGCTTGTTAAATTAAGAGCCGATATTTCCGAAAAAGTTATTCGCCCCGTTTGTCAAAATTATTTGGACAAAGATACCAAAATATTTATCAACCACGCCGGAAGTTTTATCGAAGGCGGCCCTGCCGCGGATACCGGAGTAACCGGCCGCAAAATCATAATCGATGCTTATGGTAACACGGTGCCATCGGGCGGCAGCGGTTTTTCAGGCAAGGATCCGACCAAGATCGGCCGTT
Organism: uncultured Candidatus Saccharibacteria bacterium; assembly: GCA_964470995.1. Taxonomy (GTDB): domain Bacteria; phylum Patescibacteriota; class Minisyncoccia; order Minisyncoccales; family UBA5738; genus UBA5738. The sequence continues at coordinate 13,795 of CAYYEP010000001.1, read as the reverse complement.
CCGGCGCCTATATGGCCCGTTATATCGCCAAAAACATTGTGGCCGCAGGTCTAGCCCAGGAATGTTTTGTGCGCCTGTCTTACGTCATCGGGGACACTAAACCCATTGAATCTAGCATCGAAACTTTCGGCACCAACACCGTTAATGAAGAATTGCTCGAAACGATCGCGCGCAAAGTTTTTGATCTGACGCCGGGGGGTATTATCCGCCAGTTAAAGCTTTTGCGGCCGATTTACCGCAAAACATCCAATTATGGCCATTTCGGCCGCATTGATCAGGATTTTATGTGGGAAAAGACCGACAAAGCCAAGGATCTTTTGCGGGAGATTGGAAGGGTAAAACAATGAAAAATTATTCATCAAATAATGCGCAAAAGGGCAAGCTTGCATATCGCACTCCCAGCCGGTTTATCTACCAAAAATGTCTAAATTCACAGAAAGCGAAATCCAAAAAAGAAGCCAGGAATTGGATGCCATTGCCCAAAAAATAAACGCCTGCCAAGCCTGTCGCTTGGCTAAGGTGCGCAGCAGGGCTGTTCCCGGGGAGGGGATTATCGGCGCCGGATATTTTGTGATCGGCCAGGGGCCGGGCGCCAACGAAGATAAAACCGGACGGCCGTTTATCGGCCGGGCGGGTAAGCTTTTAACCGAATTGCTCGCGCTTGCCGGAATCGACCGCGCCAAAAACACCTTCATTACCTCGATTGTCAAATGTTTTCCCACGCCGCCGGTAAACCGCAAACCCAAGTCCGACGAAATTGCCGCTTGTCATAATTACCTGATGGATCAGATCGAATTGGTCGGCGCCCAAAAAATAATTTTGCTGGGAGATATGGCATTCAAGGAATTTTTCCCCGGCGATAAGTTTTCCGAATGGCGGGGGAAGTGGCGCCAAAAAAACGGGAAAAATTATTTTATTTCCTACCACCCGGCCGCGGGCATCCGTTTTGTTAAATTCAAAAAAATCCTGGAATCCGATTTTAAGAATTTAAAACCTTGACCCGCATTTATTTATATGGTTAATTTGTGTTAGCAGAAAAGAGGTTTTAATGTCCGCTAAATGCAAGTGTGGTGGCGATGCGACATGGTTTGTCGTTGGCCCAAAGAATGAATTGGAAAAATTGGTTTGTGATGACTGTAATAATGTCATTGATCAAAGAAAGCATATTTCCGATGAGGAATTAAGGAAAAGGTTCCTTAAACTGGAAAAAGATTTTGAAAGCAAAAGGGCTATTGATTATGGCCGTATAGGGGAAGGAGTACGGGTTATAGGGGGTTATCGGTCAAGAGATCTTTAACCTTTTTATTTATCGGCTTATACTACTGCCAATTTTAAGAATTTGAATTTAAAAGGTCGTTCCTTGGCGTAATCGCCAAGGTGCGACCTTGGCAAACTGCACCATGGATTTAATTGAATTTGAAAAACTGGTTACGGCGGCGATCAATGACTTGCCGCCAAACATTAAAAACGCCCTGAACAATGTGGCGATAGTTGTTGAGCCTGAAACCCATCGCCGCCTTTTGGGTCTTTACGAGGGTGTTCCCCAAAATCAATGGGGCAAGGATGAAGCGGTTCATTTACCCGACAAGATTACAATCTTTAAAGGTTCGATTGAAAGGGAAGCCAAAACCCCCAAAGAGGTCCGCGAGCTGGTAAAACTGGTGGTCTGGCACGAGATCGCCCATTATTTCGGATTTGAAGAGGGTCAAATGTGTGCCCTGGAACAGAAATGGAAGTCGCGGATTGATTTTTGAACTCTCAAAATTTTGTGCTATAGAACATCCAGTAACCGTATCGCCCGTTTGAGAACATCCGTGTTGGAGGCGCCTATGCCAAGAGCAAAAAAAAGAGCTAGAAAACTTCAAATATATTGTGCCTGTGATCCGGCGCCCGATAGCAAAATATGTCCCGTATGTGGCCGGTTGGTTCCAAAAAAATTGGGCGTCGTGGGTTGGGAAGGCATTGAGCCAACCGCTAAAGTACATAATAAAACGGCGGAAGAGTAGTGATGCCATTGCGTTCGCGCAGTGGCCTTTTAATTTATTCGTTGCTACATACCGACATAGACGCCCCTATATTTTTTTTATCATATAACTATCCTTTAATTTGTAGCCGTTCTTGTGCCAGTAGGGGCGCGCCCCGATTCCCGCAATCGCGGCAATCGATCTTTTGCCGAATTCATCGCGGGCGATTCTTTCTGCCTCTTCGATCAGTTTTTTGCCCAGCCCCGTATGTTGAGCCGCTACTGCCTTTCCGTCGATCGCCGTTTGCAAGCCGTAAGTATGGATTTCGCGGATCAATGCCGCGTTTTTTAATACTGGTAATACCGCTCCGGCTTGTTCGGTTGGTATTCTTAAGCGAAGCAATGAAAATAGTTTGGTTTTTTCTTCATTCTCGAAACTTAAAAATATTTCTTTTCCCTTGCTGGCTTCGTATTCTCGCCGAACAAAAATTATCGTTTCCGTTGGATCAAATTCATTTTTTACTTCGCGGCAGCGGATACAGGCGCACCTCCACCCTTCGCGAACCATATCCGCGGCGATCATTTGCCGCAAATTGGAAATTTCCTTGGTGCCGGCGGTGATTCTCGGGGAGGGGATGTCGCGGATAATCCGCTCCACCCGCACCCAGGGCGGCAGTCCTTTTTTCATCTCTTTGATGACTTCGATCAGTTTGCCGTCCGGATAAGGTTTGTATTTTCCTGTTTGGTAGGCCTGGTACAACGGTGCCTCTTTTAATACCGCACAAGGATATATCTTTAGCAAGTCCGGGCAAAAATCCGGTTTGGAAAATAGTTCTCTTGCCATTGCCAGGTCTTTTTCGGGGCTGGAGCCGTAAAGGTTCAGCATTATTTGATAAGACACTTTAAATCCCGCATCTTTTAATATTCGGGTGGCCGTAATTGCCGCCGCAATCTTATGTCCGCGGCGGTTTAAGTCCAAAACTTCGTCGTAAATGCTTTGTATTCCGAGTTCCACGCGCGTTACGCCCAACTCCCTTAATCTCAAAATTTCTTTTTCATCAATATAATCCGGCCGGGTTTCCACCGAAATACCCACGATCCGGCATTTAGCGGTTTCATTCTTCTTTTGTTCGGCTTCCAACGATAAAGATTTATCTTTTTTGGAATCAAAATCATTGCATGCGGCGAAACAAGCCGCGATAAATCTTTTTTGGTAAGCCGCGGGATAATAGCTCCAGGTGCCGCCGATCACGCGCAGTTCCACTTTTTCTACGTCATGGCCTTCGGCCGCCAAATTCTCCAGCCGTTTTTTTGTTTGCGTATAAGGATTGAATTTAAGCAATTTTGCCCGCTCGGCCGCCGGTTCCCCGGAAAGGTAACTTTTGGGAAATCCCGCCTCGGCCGGACAGTAAAGGCAGTTGCCCGGACAGGGATAAGGCTTTGTCAGTACCGAAACGTTCACAATCCCCGAAAGCGAGCGCACCGGCCGTACCCGGAGCAACTCCTGAAGCTTGCATAGAGGCCTATGTGAACTCGAATCTAAACAGGTCGCACCTATGTAAACTTTTAACGCCGCCAGTAGCTCCACATTGCTGGGGAACGGGATTGTCGTCTCCCGGCAAATTTTACGCTTGAACGCATCCAGCTCCGCTCTTGTCTGCGGAGAAGTTTTAACCAAATTTTCAATTATTCCGAGCCAGTAGTTTTTTTTCATACCTTGAAATTATCCGATTTTAATATAAAGTCAAAACTAAGGTTAATATATCGAATTAACGATTTAGCTTTTTGATTCATTCATAAATCATAAACCTTAAATCGTAAATCGCGTTAAATATGTTCGAACAATTAAAACAAATCAAAAAACTTCAGGAGATTCAGAACTCTCTTAAAAACGAAAAGGTTACCCATGACAAGAACGGCGTGCAGATTATTATCAACGGCAAGCTTGAAGTGGAAATGGTTCGGCTTAACCCCGAACTTGCGGTCGAAGACCAGGCCAAGGCGGTAAAAGATTGCATCAATGAGGCGATGAAGAAGATTCAGGTGGTGGTGGCGCAAAAAATGCAATCTATGGGCGGTTTTGGAATGTAAACTTGCGGTAAATACCAAGCACCAAATTTCATGTTCCAAATAATTTTGGGAATTTCGATTTGGTGCTTATGGGTTATTTTTTCTATGAATATAGAAAAAATCGTTGTTGGTCCGTTGCAAGCCAACTGTTATCTCCTGAAGGATGGTTCCGATTTGGCGATTGTTGATCCGGGTGGCGATGCCGATTTAATTGACGACGCGATTCAGAGGTCGGGTGCCAAACCCAAATATATCATCAATACCCATGGTCATTTTGACCACACCGGCGCCGATCTTTGGCTAAAGAAAAAATACGGCGTACCGGTGGCCGCCGGCATCAATGAACTGCCGTCATCCGGATTTTACCCCGAAATTATCCTGCGCTCTGGCCAGGATATCAAGATCGGCGGCACTCTGCTCAAGGTAATGGAAACGCCCGGGCATACGCCCGGCGGTATTTGCCTTTTTGGGCCCGATTTTGTAATATCGGGCGACACCCTATTTGAAGATTCCATTGGCCGGACCGACCTTAATGGCGGTTCCGATGCCGATATGGCGGCTTCATTGGAAAAGCTCGACAGAAATATCGCTTCCGGCATTGCGGTTTATCCGGGACACGGTGAAATTTTTAAGTATAAAAAGGGTATGTTTGCTGGTTGGACCGGGCAACTAAGGTAAAATGGATATTTCTCGGTTGGAAAAAATTATGGCTGGACTTCCGGCTTACCGGATCGAACAGGCTCGGCAGGCGGTTTTAGGATCCTTGGTTGAGAGTTGGGATGAAGCGGTCGGCTTGCCCAAGGAGATGCGCCTAAAGCTTGAAAACGAATTGCCATTAGGGATCAATGCCAAAATATATTCTTCTCCAGGGGCGGATTCTTTCAAGGCGCTGCTAACTTTTGAGGATGAATTGCAGGTTGAATCGGTTTTGATGCGCCACAATAATCGCAATACGGTTTGCGTATCGTCGCAGGTAGGATGTCCAATGGCATGTTCATTTTGCGCTACCGGGAAAATGGGCTTCAAGCGCAATCTCACGGCCGCCGAAATTATTGAGCAAGTGGTGCTTTTCGGACGGGTGCTGAAGAGAGAACGCCAGCGGGTGGCTAATGTGGTTTTTATGGGTATGGGCGAACCGCTCCTGAACTACGAAAACGTGGTTGACGCCATCAGGATTATGAACGACCAAAAGGGGCTGAATATCGGCGGCCGCCACATCTCAATATCAACCTGTGGCGTAACCGAAGGGATTGAAAGGTTGATCGACGAACCCCTGCAAGTCAATCTGGCAATTTCACTGCATGCCCCCAATGACAAATTGCGAGCGAAGTTAATGCCCGCAAACGCCAAATACCCGATCGATGATATAATGAAAGCGGTTTTGCGTTATGTAAAGAATACCAACCGGCGGGTAATGTTTGAATACATTATGATCGACGGAGTCAACGATTCCGACGAATGTGCCAAAGAACTTGCCGCTCTTATAAAAGACCGCTTGTCGCTGAAGCTGGCGTTCGTCAATCTTATCCGTTACAATCCAACTGGCATCTATGGCGGATCGGCGTCCGCTCGGATCAAAGCATTCAAAACCATTCTTATGCAATCGGGAGTGGAAGCAACCGAACGCTACCGGTTTGGACAAGAAATAAAGGCTGCTTGCGGCCAACTGGCCGCTAAGGGCTGAAAATATGCTGATAAAAGTTCATGTTTATCCGTGCAGCAAAGAAGAAAAAGTGGCGCAAACCGGCACTGATGCTTTCAGTGTGAGTGTGCGCGAAAAGCCGGAAAATGGCTTGGCCAATGCCCGCACGATCGAGTTGCTGGCATTTTACTTCGCGGTTCCCGCTGGCAAAGTGCGCCTCATTAAGGGTGCGCACGAATCCCACAAGATTTTCAACATCCCGGAATAAAAAATACGATTTCTATACTCATAAATCATAAATTGCAAGCATAATGGATGATATCCTTTTGGTTGACGAAGACAATAATCCCATAGGCGCCGCGGAAAAAATGGATGTCCACCGCCGCGGCGTCTTGCACCGCGCATTTTCCGTTATGGTTTATAATTCCAGTCGGGAAGTGCTGTTACAGCGCCGGGCGCTGTCAAAATATACCTGCCCCGGTTTATGGAGCAATGCTTGTTGCTCCCATCCGCGGCCCGGTGATCATTTGCTATTGGCCGCCCGGCGGCGCTTGAAAGAAGAAATGGGAATTGCTATACCCGTTAAAGAGGTTGGTGTTGAATTTATCTACCGGGTAAAAATTGGAGATTTAACTGAATATGAATACGACCATGTGCTTTACGGCCGGTTCGACGGCGAGCCCCGGCTAAATCCCGAAGAAGCCGACGCCTGGAAATGGATGAGCTTTGTCGATTTGCGCACCGATATGAAAACAAACCCGGAGGCTTATACGCCGTGGTTCCGCCTGATTGTCAGCCAGGGCGACAATGAAGCCGAACAGATACCGGTTCAGCGTCTTGAGAGATACGAAATCCGCAAGCTTGTCGGTAATAATTGTTGATTCGAAATACCTCCGCAACTCGAATACAAAATAATTTAACGCGCGATTCTAATTATGGATACAAAGAATGCGGACAAACTGTTAAGGAAGACCAAAGACAACTACGATGCCTTCGCCGATTCTTTTTCGCGGACGCGCGGTTACATTCCCACCCAGATGGAGCGGCTTTTGATCGGCCGCGTTCATAAAGGTGATAACGTGCTTGACGTTGGCTGTGGTAATGGCCGCTATTACCCGATCTTTGCGCAAAAAGGCGCCAAGTATCACGGAATAGATATTTCCTCAAAGCTTGTTGAAATATCCAAGCAAAAATATCCGGAAGGGGATTTCGCGGTGGGAGATGCTCTGTTTTTGCCGTTCAAGAATAACGAATTGGATCTTTTCTTTTCTATCGCGGTCTTGCATCACATTCCGTCGCGGGAATACCGCCGAAGATTCTTTCTGGAAGCTTTTCGGGCACTAAAACCCGGCGGCCGTATTTTTATAATGGTTTGGGATCTGCGGTTCCGGTCTATGCTTAAGGTTAAGAATTGGCACCGGGTAAAAAATTTCCTGGCGGCGCAGGCCAAGGCATTGGTACGGTTGGAAAAGCTCGATTTTGGGGATTTTTTCATCCCTTGGCAAAAGAAATACAAACGTTATGTCCATCGTTTCCGCCTCCGGGATCTGGAAAAACTTGCCCGGGAGAACGGATTCGAGATCGAAGAAAGCGGCATTTCCAAGGCGGGCAGCCGCGAAGCCAACCTTTACATCGTCGCCAAAAAATGCGAAAAATAGAATGGTTCGAATCACCGATTTGAGATTTTTGTATTTAATTATAAATCGCGATTCGGAATTTTTACGCGCCCGTAGTTTAATGGATAAAATACTGGCCTCCGAAGCCGGGGACTACAGGTTCGATTCCTGTCGGGCGCACTGTTAGGTTTTGCCTCTATCTCAATTAATTTGTAGATCCTAGGCTTGCCCGGCGATCCAAGAAATTCCGAACAAAACGAGGGAGAACAGATACATGATGAATTCTTGGGCAATCCGCAATTACTCTTGGGAAGCTCTTCAATGCCGCATTGGCGGCATCCGCATAGCCTTCGTTCGTCTCTCGGGATCGCAACCTCGGGAGGCAATCCTATTGGGCAAGCCGAAGCTATGTTTTGCTTTATTGAACAAATCTTAATACCCCGCGCGTTTTCCGCCGCGACTGCAGCGGGGCGCCTCCCGTAATCGGGGGGGGTATTAAGATTTTCCCCCGCAGTATGCGGGGGACGCCTGGAGCAAAGCGGAAGGCGGTTCAACCAAGATCCCGTAGCGTTTGTCCCCGGGGAGATTCATTTATCTGCCGGAATACTCCGCCGGCTTTGCCGCGGGGATGAATAGCTGCCCGTAGCGTAGTATAGGCTAAAAACTTACTTTTCCTAACGCGCCGCGTAAGCGGAGTTAAAGAAATACCGCGGGGCTCTGCCCCGGGGTATTTATTTGACAAACGCTTTTCAATCGGCTAAATACCAAGTGAGGGGATGAGGGTTTTTACCCAATACAGGCAGAAAATTCTTCAGCGGAGGAGGTTGAGTTTGGCCATGCAGTCTCTGCCAGATTGCACTATATAGCTTGGCTGATTCTGCGAGGGATTGTTCCCCTCAACAAAGAGCACCACGTTCAACGGGGCGCTTTTTGTTTTATTTCACTTTAACACTCCCATTTGTTAAAATTAACAAATTAAGCAAATTCGAATTCCGTTTGAAAATTGATTCATTGGAAATTCAATGAAAATAAGAACCCGCTGCGCGGAACCTTGATTTCGCCGAGGGCTCAATTTAAAAATTGGAAATTGAAAATTATCTGAAATATGCAATATAAGATCGCGGTATCGGGGGCGGCTGAAACAAGCCACTGTTGCGACAACATTATTCTGGTTTCAAAAGAAGTGGGCAAGGAGATTGCCCGCGCGCATTGCGTTCTTGTCTCCGGGGCGACCACCGGCGTGCCTTATTTTGCCGCGGCTGGCTGTAAAGAGGCGGGCGGTTTTAATGTCGGCTTTTCTCCGGCCGAATCCGAGGTCGAGCACATCAAGCGTTACCGCCTGCCGGCGGATGTCTTTGACGTTATGATCTATACCGGCGCCGATTATTCCGGCCGCGATATCATTATGACCAAGTCGGCCGACGCGGTGATTATTCTCTGCGGCCGCATGGGCACCCTGCACGAATTTACTACTGCCGTTGAATGTAAAAAGCCTATCGGGGTGCTCCTTGGTTCGGGAGGCACGGCCGACAAAATCCCAGGTCTTGTAAAAGGCACCTTTCGGAGTCTGAAGAAAATTACCTATGACACGGATCCTGTCGCGCTGGTGCAAAAAATAATCGAACGTGTGCACCAGGAAAAAATAAAAGAAGCCAAACGCGCCAAACTCTAAAAACAATCAACGATTGAATTCGCGAATAA
>CAYYEP010000001.1:0-4703 GCA_964470995.1 uncultured Candidatus Saccharibacteria bacterium | reverse complement strand
GCCGGAGCCGTATTGATATACGGCGACAAGAACCCGAACGCTTTAACGACAAAGATTGGGCAAACCCCGCAGGGGTTAAAATAAAATTCCATTTTTTAAATTATTAACGCGAAAGTTGCTATGAAATTTGCGGCTGACTTACACATACACTCAAGATACTCCCAAGCCACTTCACCCCGGATGAACTTGCAATCGCTTGACTTATGGGCTCGCGCCAAAGGGATCAAGCTGATGGGAACCGGGGATTTCACCCACCCGGCCTGGTTTGGCGAAATTCAGGAAATGCTTAACCCGGTCGAGCCGGGTCTTTTTGTCTTGAAGGAATCTAAAAGCGGTACCCGGTTTATGCTTTCTTCTGAAGTCAGTTGCGTTTATTCCAAGAATGACCGTACCCGCAAAGTGCATATCGCGCTCCTGGCACCCGATATCGCGTCAGTTGAGAAAATAAGCCACCGCCTGGGAGGGTTAACCAATTTAGCCGCCGACGGCCGGCCAACGTTGATGATCAGCTCCGAAGAGCTGTTAAAAATAGTTCTGGATGCGTCCGAAGACTGCTTGGTGGTGCCGGCGCACGCTATGACGCCATGGTTTGGCGTATTCGGTTCCAAATCGGGATTCGATTCCCTTGAAGAGTGTTTTGGAGATTATGCGAAATATATTTATGCCATTGAAACCGGCCTTTCGGCCGACCCGGCTATGTTGTGGCGCATTGCTGACGGCCGGCGCGTTGCCCTTTTAAGCAATTCCGACGCTCATTCTCCCGAAAAGATCGGCCGTGAAGTCAACGTTTTTGATTGTGACTTGGATTATTTCGGAATCGCTGCCGCTATCAAAAATCGTGACCCGCAAAAATTCTTGTACACCATCGAATTTTTTCCCGAAGAAGGGAAATACCATTTGGATGGCCATCGCAACTGCGGCGTTTCGCTTACACCCGAAGAAGCGGCCCGCAATAATAACCTTTGCCCCAAATGCGGCCGCCCGCTGACTATCGGTGTCTTAAATCGTATCCGCGAGCTGGCCGACCGGCCCGATGGATTCAAACCCGAAAATGCCATTCCCTATAAAAGCCTGGTTCCTTTAGCCGAAATAATCGCCGATGTTCTGGGGGTATTAGTGGCCAATCCGCGCGTAAAAACCGAATACGAAAAACTGGTAAAAGCTTTTGGCGGCGAATTTTGCGTCCTGCTCGGTCCATCCGCCGCCGACCTTGAAAATGTAACCTCGGCCGATATCGCCCAAGGAATTATCAACGCCCGCGAAGGTCGGGTGGAGCTGATTGCCGGCTACGATGGGGTTTTCGGCCATGTTAAAATACCAAAAAAATAACACCCAAAGATTCAAGACCGGGCGCCGGCCTTGATCAAAAAGGATTTTTCTAAATGTCGGTTAATTTTGGGTAAAGATATGGATAACAACAAATCGGGGCAATTGATAAAAGAAGAAAAAATCGCGGTGCTGATAGTGAATACTTATTCCCGTAGCGGTGAAAAATTGTTTTTTCGGGCGATGGACGGTTTGGACGCCCGCGGCATCAGGTTGGCCGCGGCTTATCCGGTGCGCAATCCCAAGCGCCTGCCGGAATTTGTTAAAGAAGCGATCGGCCGCGGCCATAAATTGATCATCATCGGCGGCGGCGATGGCACGGTCAGTTCGGCGGTCGATTTCTTTGTTGAAAACGATATTGTGCTTGGGGTTTTGCCTCTGGGCACCGGCAACAGCTTCGCCCGGTCGTTAGGAATCCCGTTGGATCTTAACGGCGCCTTGGACATTATCACCAAGGGAAAAATCGCCAAAATTGATGTCGGCGAGGTGGATGGGCATCATTTTGCCAATGTGGCCACGATCGGCTTTTCGGCCGACGTGGCGCGGTTCGCGCCGCGTCCGTTAAAGAAGCTTCTCGGGGTGGGGGCTTATGGCCTATCCGGGCTGTGGCAGTTTTTTACGCACCGGTATTTTGAATGTAACCTGATAATTGGCGGCGTTAAAAAATCGATCAAAACCCATCAAGTGATCATCGCCAATGGTACTCATTATGGCACTTCCAAAATCCTTACCGATGCCCAGATCGATAATAAAAAACTATTGATTTTGACAATGGATTCGATGGATCGGGTGCAAATTTTAAAATTTTGGGCCGCGCTTTTGACTAACGGTCGCGTGAAATTCCCGGAAATTGAATATCTCCAAACCTCGGAACTTTACCTTGAAACCCAGCCGCGCAAACGTATCGATATCGATGGTGAATTTTCGCATAAAACCCCGGCAATAATAAAAATCCATCCCAACGCGTTGCGGGTGATGGTGCCCCATGATTTCGTCGACGTCGATTAGTGGTTGTTTGATTCCTTGATAAGTTTGTTCAACTTGATGGTTTTGTCGATCGCGATCGCGGCAGACAAAACGCATATCCCGGCCACAAACCCCGCCAGGACGTCGGTGGGATAGTGCGCGCCTAGGTATATACGCGAAATGCCGATAGCAATAACCATGAACGCGGCGGCAAGATAGGCCGCAATGCCCAGTTTTTTGTTCCGGGTGTAATGGTAGGCAAAATAAGCCAGAAGGCCGTAAAATACCAGCGAATTCATCGAATGTCCCGATGGGAAACTGAAAAAGGTGGTTTCTTCCAACGGCAAATTATCCGGCCGGTCGCGGTGGACCGCGAATTTTATAAGGTTATTCAGTCCGGCACTTAATAATAATATCGCCGCGTAGGTAATTGCCGCCTGCCGCTTGTTTTTTACGCAAAAGACCGCGATCACGATGATCGATACCGCGAAAAGAAATTCTTTTGACCCCAAAAAAGAAACATCCGACATTATCCCGGTCAACGAAGGGTTTCTCCAGCCGTAGATCGCCCCTTGCACCGCCCAATCCAATGCGGCAGTTTCCTTTTCGATAACTTCATCGGCGATCTCGGCAAAAGCCCAAAGTGAAATCAGCGCCAAAGTAAAGCCCATGGCGATTTCCAACAGGATGAGCATGCTCACGCGGGAGGTTTTCCCGAAACCCACCAATTGCTTGACTTTATCGGTTATTACCATAAATTCAGTATAATACGTTAAATCGATGGCAAACAAAAACGAATATGCTAAAAATACCATTTGTGGAAAATCCAGGCAAACAATGTGGCCAAGCCTGTATGGTAATGGCTTTAAAATACTATTTTCCGGATAAAGAATTCACCATTGAACAAATGAACTCGCTGATAAAGCGCCAGGAGGGTAAATGGACCTTTCCCCAGCAAAACGCGGTCGCTTTGGATGAGCTGGGTCTTGAGGTAAAAGCCTACTCGAGTATCGATATTCCCGATGCCCGCGGCAATATAATAAAATATTTCCGGAATTCATTCGGTAAGGATTACGATAAGGTAATCAAAAATATCGACTTGGAAACCCACGAGTATTTCTCCAAGATCGCCAAAGGAAAAAAGCTATTCGAAATCCGCCGCCATTCGATCGAAGATATCGGGGAATACGTTAAGCAAGGATGCGTGGTGATAACGTGCGTGAATTCACAAATCCTTTACGGTCGGAAGGGCTCGTTTGTCGGCCATTCGGTGATCGTTGTTGGGATGAGCCGGTATGGCGTTTGGATCAACGATCCCGACCGGGGGGCGGAAATGAAATACCCGAAAGGCTTGTTCGAAAAAGCCTATAAAGTACCCGAAATCGACGACGACATTTTGGTGGTTTTCGGCAAAAAATAGCTTAAAATATGGAAAAGGAAATAATCGGGTTGTCCGAAATAAAGAATATTGTCGAAGGGTTCGCCAAAAGCAACGCCGCGCCGGCGGAAAGAATAGATTTTGTGGTTGGGATAAGCCGGGGCGGCTTGATCCCGGCCGCGTTGCTGGCCGCCCGGATAAATAAACCCCTCGTCGCTGTCTACATCGATAAAAACGACAAAATTTATTTTGACCGTCCGGAATGGATTAAAAATAAAAACGTTCTGGTTGTCGACGACGTTATTCGCTCCGGAAAGACTCTGTGGCTTTTGAAAGATCATCTGGAAAAAAATACCAACCCGGCGGAAGTTTCTTTTTTCGCATTGTACCGGATAATCGGCGCGGTACGGCCCGAATTTCATTTCGCGGTGTTTGTCAAAGATGTTAATTATGACGTTATTTTCCCGTGGGATAATTAAAAAAATATGGTGGTTAAAAAAGAGTTTAATATCCGGTGCGCAACGGTTGGTGATTTGGACGATGTCCTGCGTCTGAATTTTGAATTGTTCAAAAAAGAGCGCCAGGAATATGATTCGAATTTGAATATGGATTGGACCTACGGTTTGGGGATGGATATTTTTAAAAAATGTCTCGATAGCGATGATTATTTTACGGTAATCGCTCAAACGGCCGGGAAAACGGTTGGCTATTTGCGCGGCGGTTTGCGGCAGGAGTCTTGGAAAATTGGACGCGGCGCCGAGCTTGATAGCATATTCGTAGATGAAATTTACCGGAATAACGGGATTGGCAAGCGGCTGACGGGAGCTTTCCTCGAATGGTGCCGGGCCAAGAAAGCGGATTATATCGCGGTGAGGGCTAGTGTATTCAATCATTTGGGAATCGCTTTTTATAAACAAAACGGTTTCCAAGATTATGATGTCGTGTTACAGAATGTATTAAGCAATAGTTCTACGCGTATGACAACAAAAAAAGAAGAAAAAAACACTAAACGCGAAGAATTCAAGGTTTCCGG